>NZ_CP049303.1:640036-960054 GCF_019443985.1 Liquorilactobacillus hordei DSM 19519 | reverse complement strand
CGATAATTATTTAGGCTCCGTCTTTTTTATTTGACCTTTATTGACCATTAAGTTAAACTAGCAATACAAACATTTGAGTGCTACACTTAGAATGTTAAATTATAGTTTGAGGGGGTCGTCGTTCAATGAATTTAGTACCTACTGTTATTGAACAATCAGCACAAGGCGAACGTGCATATGATATTTACTCCAGACTTTTAAAAGATCGTATTATTATGCTTTCTGGAGAAGTTAATGATGATATGGCTAACGCTATCATTGCACAATTGCTATTCTTGGATGCGCAAGATTCAGAAAAAGATATTTATATTTATATCAATTCACCAGGTGGGAGTGTATCTGCCGGGTTAGCGATTTATGATACGATGAACTTTGTTAAAGCAGACGTTCAGACTATCGTTATGGGAATGGCTGCTTCTATGGCAAGTGTCCTTTCAACTGCTGGTACAAAGGGCAAACGTTTTGCATTGCCTAACTCAGAAATTATGATCCATCAACCACTTGGTGGTGCACAAGGGCAGGCAACTGATATTAATATTGCCGCTGAACATATCTTGAAGACACGTAAGTTAATTAACAAGATTTTGGCAGATGGTTCTGGTCAAGATATTAAGACAATTAATCGTGATACTGAACGTGATAATTTCATGACTGCTCAACAAGCTGTTGATTATGGTTTAATTGATGGAATCATGGAAAACAAAAAGAATCTTAAATAGTATAAAGTCAAAAAATTCAAAGTTAGACAAAGAATTTTGGGCTCTTTGTCAACCGCTGTTGATGGGAAATTTTTAAAAGAAAATCAATTCATTTTCGAATTGGTTTTCTTTTTTTTATTCGAATCGTAAATTCAATTCTAATCCGGGTGTAAAAATGTGACCAGTTTCTATAGCCGTATGCCGTGCGTTTAATTTGTTTGATTTTGCGATTAACACCTTCTAGTGGGCCATTTGAATAGTTGCTTGCCATCATGTTTTTAATTAATGGTAGATATTTGCGATAGGTCTTTATTGTAGTTTCAAGCTGTGGGCTGACTTTGTCAGCTCGATTTAGTGTTTTAATGAACTTTAAATAATCACGCTTTCTTAAGGCATCAACTAGGGAATGCGCAACGAAGTAAGTGTGTTGGTAGGTTGAATCTAACTCAAGACCTTGCCAGACTAATTGTTCTTGGGTGAACCAGTTCTTTAAATGCGCAAACCATTGTGGTTTACGTTGATTTAAGCCAGAATAAGTTTTTAAAAATAAACGCCAGTGATGTTTGAGAACTCGATATTCTCGTGAATTTTGAGTGAATCGATGCATTAACTGTACGCGTGTCTGGTTCAGTGCTTGGAGTCCCATTTGAACTAGATGAAAGTTATCGGCGATAACTTTTGCTTCTGGAAAAATTATGTGAATTACGGATTGATACTGTGCATTGAAATCAATAACTACTTGTTTAACTTTCCTACGTTCAGCTAAGGAATAGTTACTTTCAAAGTGATTTTGGATACTTCGATTAAGGCGATTAGGTAAAACAGAAACTAGCCGATGTGTATCACCATCAATGGCAATAAAACTCATCTGATGACCAGTGGAGCGAAATTCATCAAAACACAACGTAGTTGGTAAGGTAAGCAAGGCGGTCTTAGTCTGAATCGCTAATGAATCAAGTACTCGATTAACTGCCACTGGTGAAACATTTAATTCCTCTGCAATATCAGTAATACTACGATCTTTAGTAAGCTGTAGAATAATCATCTGTTTGGTATCTTCTGAGATTTGACAGTGTGGTTTAACTAGCGACGTTTCAGCACTAAAAGTATGTTGCCCTCTTTTGCACAGATAACGTTGTTTAAGCAGTTTTAAGATAACTGGTCGTTCTTTGATAGGTGGCATCCTGACGTTGATCAAATTAGTTCCAAAACGGACTACTTGGGATTGGCCACAAAGTGGACAGCGCTTTATCGAATAAGTTAATTTGGCATGAATGACTTGTTTCTTGGGATCAGAATTGTCAATACTGATACATTTAATATTTGGGTCTTGGATTTGAAGTATATTTTCGATAGAATAGTCTTGGGACATGTTTTCTCACTTGCCTTTACTTTTACTTTGGTTGGTATGTGGTGGTGCATTTGGGAACTTGTCCTTTTATTGTACATGAAAATTGGGTGTTGATGGAAGTTCATCAACACCCAATATTTTAGAGCCGAATTTTGAATTATGGAATACTTTTATATGTAATAAAAAAGATGCTGAATCAAAAATTGAATTTGATTCAGCATCTTTTTTTGTTTAACGCTTCTCTAATTTAATATTTCATTACCATTTCTTAACTGCTCCGCTAATTCATTTATCTTCCGTAAACGGTGATTAACTCCCGATTTAGAAATTGGTCCATTTTCAACTAAATCACCCAATTCTTTTAAACTAACTTCGGGATGTGTGAGCCTTGCACGCGCAATATCTTGAATCTTAGGTGGTAACTTATTAATTCCATAATTATTATCAATAAATTCAATATTTTCAATTTGATGCTTGGCTGCGTCAGCAACTTTATTCATATTCGCATTCTCGCAGTTAACAATTCGATTAACTGAGTTGCGCATATCACGCACAATTCTAATATCTTCAAACTTAAGCATTGAACTCGTAGCACCAATTAATGATAAAAAGTCAGCAATTTTTTCTGCTTCTTTTAGATAAGTAATATATCCACTACGTCTTTCCGTTTTTCGTGCATTCAATCCATATTTATTTATTAAATCACAAATCACATCATTTTGTTCCTCATACAAGGAATAAATTTCTAAATGATATCGACTTGTTTCGGGGTTATTAACCGAACCTGCTGCTAAAAAGGCCCCTCTTAAATATGATCTAATTTTTGCATCATCTTCTAAAAAGTCAAGTGGAACACCTGTCTTTAACTGAAAGCCATCAAGTATGTCAAGATCTTTCAAGACTTGTTCGCTACCAGTCTTCAAACGAACAATGTACAAATTATTTTTCTTTAATTTCATTTTTCGTCTTACTAACAATTCACTCTCAACATCATAAAACTTTTTTAGAAGCTGATATATCCTGCGCGCAATCGCTGGATTCTCAGTCTGAATATTTAACACAAAATGATGGTTTACAAGACTTAGTGAACCATTCATTCGAATGAGTGCCATCAATTCAGCTTTTGCATTTCCAAAGTGAACCTCAAGCGTTGTCAATTCTTTCTTAACATCACTTGCATAAGACATGCAACCACCCCCTTAAAATATTCTAATTCAATTCACTATCCATCCATGATAGTGGTCGACTTGTTAACCCAAGTAACTCATCTACAACTTGGCTACCGTTATGAAATACACCATGATTTCTAAGCTCCAAAAAATTATTGGAAACAACTCTGCATCCTAAACTTCGTAACCCATTGAAGTCATGTTTAACCTGATACAAGTATTCATCATACTTTTGCTGATCCATATAATCATTTGGCACAGGTTCAGTATTAACAAGAACAGTATCAATAAAGTTCATTCCTAAATGTTGATGCAAAACACGCACATGATCTGCATCTGTAAAATGTTCTGTTTCACCCTTTTGTGTCATGATATTACAAATATATATTACTTCTGCATTTGTTTTACAAACAGCTTTACCAACATTTGAAATCATTAAATTTGGTAAAATACTGGTAAATAAACTACCAGGTCCCAAAACGATTTGGTCTGCATCCATTATGGCATCGATTACTTCGGGAACTGCCTCAGGAGCTTCATTATTTGATCTAGAAACCCAAACTTTATCAATTGTTTTTCCTGCAGCCGAAATTTCTGATTCACCAGATGTCACAGAACCATCTTTAAATCTTGCATTTAAAACTAATGGATAATTTGATGCTGGATATACATGCCCCTCTACTTTCATCATAGCGGTTAGTTCTTGAACTGCATTAAAAATTCCACTATCATTCATTTCTGATAGCGCAGCAATTATCAAATTTCCAATTGCATGACCTGAAAAAAATTGGTCCTTCGAATCAAATCTATACTGAAAAATATTTTTATAAATTTCAGGTAAATCGGATAGTGCTACCAAAACATTACGAATATCACCAGGTGGAACTACATTAATATAATCTCTGATTATTCCAGATGAACCACCATCATCCGCCACAGTTACAACCGCTGTGATATCTGCATTTTTTCTTCTTAAAGCTTTTAAAATTACTGGAAGCCCGGTCCCACCACCAATAACAACAATATTTGGACGCTGTTTCCTTAATAAGTGCTTCGTCATGAGCGATTGACTGTCTCCTTCCGTCGTTCAATATCGCGATGTGAAATTCTTACAGGATAATCTTTCTTCAAGGCTTCACCAATTCTCTTAGATAAAGCCACCGAGCGATGTTGCCCTCCTGTACATCCAATTGCGATTGTCAGACTTGTTTTTCCTTCATCTTTATATCCAGGAATAATGGTCTGAAGTAGTGTAATAAAATGTGTATAAAATTCTTCGGTTTTGTCAGAATTCATTACATAATCATAGACAGCCTTATCAAGCCCTGTCTTCTTTTTCAAATCATCAATGTAATATGGATTTGGCAAAAAACGCACATCCATCACGATATCTGCATCAATAGGTACTCCATACTTGAACCCAAATGACATGACCTCGATATGAAATGCTGTCTCTGCGCTAGTTTCAAAATTTCTAAAAATTTCCTCGCGTAACTGTCTCGGTGTCAATTTACTGGTATCTACCACAAATTGAGCCTTCATCCGCATATCCTTCAATAAATCTCTTTCCAGATTGATTCCATCCATTAATCTACCTTCCATGGCAAGCGGATGGGAACGTCTGGTTTCTTTATAACGCGCAACTAACTCTTCATCAGAGGCATCTAAAAAAAGAATCTTTGTATCTATAACATTATCACTGCCTAAGTTTCTTATTAGTTCAATTATTTCGTCATAAAATGCACGTGATCGCAAATCAATTACAAGTGCAACCTTATTGATTTTACCCGATTCACGAACTAGCTCCCAAAATTTAGGTAATAAAGATGGCGGCATATTATCAATGCAAAAATATCCCAAATCTTCAAAACTCTGCACTGCTACAGTCTTTCCTGCACCACTCATCCCAGTTACTACAACAAGTTTTAATGGCTCTTTCATTTTATTCAAACCTCCATTAATTAACCTTTCGCCATTATAACATACCACGCATGTCATAGCGACTTTTTACCAGCATTACCGAACAACCACGCTAACTATACGTCATAAAATTCGAATATTAATGTAAAGATTATGTCTGCATTAGTTTACAACGAGTAATTCGCAGATTAGCTGGAAAATATCAAGAAGGAGCTAAATCAAAATTTAACTTTTGACCCAGCTCCTCTCAATAATATTTTTTTAAACTACCTTACGTTCAAAGGCGTCTGCTGAAATTCCTTCCGCAAGAATCTTCTTGCACCATTCCTTAGCAGAAAAAAGTGAATGATCGCGGTAATTTCCACAACTAGTAATATCTGTTCCTTGAACATCATCCCAAGTAGAATTGACAATTTGTTCCAGTGAACCTTTCAGTGCTTTTGCAACATCTGTTGTATCTTGTTCACCCCAAACAATAAGATGAAAACCTGTCCGGCATCCAAATGGAGAACAGTCAATCACACCATCCATCCGGTCACGTAAATATCCTGCTAGCATATGCTCAATCGTATGCAGACCCGCAGTTGGAATAGCATTCTCATTTGGCTGTACCAATCGCAAATCATAATTTGAAATCTTGTCACCTTTTTTTCCTTCTTCAACTGTAATTAATCGCACATAAGGTGCTTTAACAGCTGTATGATCTAGCGTAAAACTTTCAACTTCTGCCATCATTAAACACTCCAATCTAATTGTGATTACTTCTTAACTCTAGCATTTTGCTAACAAAAAGCAATACCCACTAATCTTTAAACCTATCTAATACAATTTTAAGATATTTGCCTGTATAACTTGCCGGATTTTTAGAAAGTTCTTCTGGTGTACCGGTACCAATAATTGTTCCACCACCTTCGCCACCTTCTGGTCCAAGATCGATCAGATAGTCTGCTGTTTTTATAACATCTAAATTATGCTCAATTACTAAAACAGTATTTCCTGAATCAACCAATCTCACCAGAACACGCAATAGGTTCTTAATATCATCCGTATGCAACCCAGTGGTCGGTTCATCTAAAATATAGAAAGTTTTCCCATCTGACTTACGATGCAGCTCCGATGCAAGCTTCATTCTTTGTGCCTCACCACCAGATAATGTTGTTGCAGGCTGTCCTAATTGAACATACCCGAGTCCTACATCAACAATCGTCTGTAGCTTCCGTTTAATTTTAGGGATTGCACCAAAAAATTCTAATGCTTCCTCGACTGTCATATCTAATACTTGTGCAATATTTTTACCCTTGTATTCAACTTCCAATGTTTCAGAGTTATAGCGCGCACCATGACAGACTTCACATGGAACGTATACATCTGGTAAAAAATTCATCTCAATTTTGATAATTCCGTCACCCTTACATGCTTCACAGCGACCGCCCTTAACGTTAAAACTGAAACGACCCTTGCTATAGCCATGCATTTTTGCAGCATTTGTTTGTGCAAACAAATCACGCACATCGTCAAAAACACTCGTATAAGTAGCAGGATTACTACGCGGAGTTCTCCCAATCGGACTTTGATCAATATTAATGACTTTTTCAAGTGCTTCAACTCCGAGAATCTCTCTATATTTACCAGGTTTTTCAGAATTATTATTTAATTTTTGTGCCAAAGCACGCTTCAAGATCATATTAACTAGTGTGGATTTGCCCGAACCAGACACACCTGTAACGGCAATAAATGTACCTAGAGGAAAATCGACATCAATGTTCTTTAAATTATTCTCACTTGCACCTTTTATTGTAATTTTCTTCCCATTTCCATTACGTCTTTCCTCAGGTATCGGAATATGTTTTTTACCTGCTAAATATTGACCTGTCAATGACTTAGTAGTTCTAGCAACTTGTTTGGGTGTTCCTGCTGCCATTACCTGTCCCCCGTCATTACCTGCACCTGGACCAATATCAATTAAATAATCAGCAGCTCTCATTGTATCTTCATCGTGTTCAACAACTATCAAAGTATTTCCAAGATCTCTCATTTTCTTCAAGGAATCAATTAAGCGATCGTTATCCCTTTGGTGTAGTCCAATTGAAGGTTCATCAAGAATATACAATACCCCAGATAAGTTCGAACCAATCTGTGTTGCTAACCTAATTCGTTGAGCTTCCCCCCCAGAAAGGGTCCGAGCTGAACGGCTAAGTGTTAAGTATGCAAGACCAACATTAATTAAGAAAGTTAACCGATCCTTAATTTCCTTTAAAATCGGCTGTGCAATTGCAGTATCTTGCTCATTAAACTCTAGCTTTTCAAAGAATTTCAACGCAGCTTCAATATTTTCTTCAGAGACTTGTCCGATATGTCTTCCGTTAATTTGGACGGCAAGTGCCTTACGATTCAAACGATATCCTTGACATGCCTGACAGGTTAAACTTGTCATATACTTACGCATGACATCCCTGGTAAAATCGCTGTTTGTTTCGTGATACCGTCGTTCAATATTTGGAATCACACCCTCAAACTTAGCATCAACATCCCTAACTCCTCCGAAATCATTCTCGTAATGAAAGTGGAATGTTTTTTCACCTGCACCATATAACACAACTTCCTGATCTTTTTTAGGTAACTTATCAAAGGGCACATCCATCGCAATGTCAAACGCCTGACACATTTGTTCTAGCATCATTGGATAATATTGTGAACTTATTGGATTCCAAGGCTCAATTGCACCTTCTCTAAGAGTCTTGGAACTATCAGGAATCACTAAATCAAGGTCCACTTCAAGTTTCATTCCCAGTCCATCACATTCTGGGCAAGCACCAAAAGGAGCATTAAATGAAAATAATCTTGGTTCTAATTCACCAATCGTAAAACCACAATAAGGACACGCAAAGTTTTCAGAAAATTGTAATAATTTTTCACTACCAATATCAGCACTTGCATAGCCATCCGATAAACGAAGTGCCGCTTCAAAAGAATCAAATAAGCGTGATCTGATTCCATCTTTGATGACTACACGATCTACAACAACCTCAATAGTATGTTTTTTGTTTTTATCTAAATCAAATTCATCACCAATATCTAAAACTTCGCCATCAACACGGACCCTGACAAAACCATCACGCTTAATTTTCTCAAAAATTTTTTTATGTTGTCCTTTTTTTTCACGAATAATTGGTGATAAAATTTGTACTTTTGTCCTCTCCGGTAAGGATAATATTCTGTCTACCATCTGTTCTGGAGATTGACTTGTAATCTCATGCCCATCATTTGGACAATAAGGGGTTCCTACACGTGCCCATAAGAGACGGAGATAATCATTAATTTCTGTTACAGTTCCTACCGTTGAGCGCGGATTTTTTGAAGTTGTTTTTTGATCAATTGAAATTGCAGGTGATAAACCATCAATAGAGTCAACATCTGGTTTATCCATTTGTCCTAAAAACTGACGTGCATAGGCAGACAAACTCTCAACATATCGTCTTTGTCCTTCCGCGTACAATGTATCAAATGCAAGTGAACTTTTCCCTGAGCCGGATAATCCTGTGATTACAACTAGCTTATCCTTAGGAATCGTTACATTAATATTCTTCAGATTGTGGGCTCTTGCACCATGAATAACAATCTTATTTTGTGCCAAACTATCTTCCTCTTTTCTATTTTATGCGCGCCTTCAATTCAATAATAGTATCTCTCAACGTTGCTGCCTGTTCAAAATCAAGTTGCTTAGCCGCAGCTCTCATCTGTTCTTCTAATTTAAGCAACATCTCTTTTTGATCGTCCTTTTCCATATCATAAAACTCAAGTTCCGTAAATGATTGTTTCTTCTTCCCACCTTCTGCAGGTTTAGTAATGGAAATCAGATCACGGACCTTTTTCTTGATTGTTCTCGGAGTAATATGATGTTCTTCATTATATTCCTGTTGGATTGTGCGCCTTCTTTTTGTTTCATCAATCGCAGCTTGCATCGAATCTGTAATCTTATCGGCATACATGATAACTCGGCCATTCTCATTTCGTGCAGCACGTCCAATTGTTTGAACCAATGAACGCTCGCTTCTCAAGAAGCCTTCTTTGTCGGCATCAAGTATCGCAACTAGTGAAACTTCGGGAACATCAATTCCTTCTCTTAACAGATTAATACCAACCAAAACATCAAAAACGCCTAATCGCAAATCCCTAACAATTTTTGTCCGCTCCAAGGTCTTAATATCTGAATGCAGGTATTTACCTTTAATTTGCAATTCCTTAAGATAATCCGATAAATCTTCGGCCATTTTTTTAGTCAGTGTGGTTACAAAGACCCTTTCATTACGTTCAATTCGCTTGTTTATCTCACCAACCAGGTCATCCATCTGTCCCATAATTGGCCTGACTTCAATTATAGGATCCAACAGTCCAGTAGGTCTGATGATTTGCTGTACTATTTTATTTGTCTGTTCTTGCTCGTAAGGCCCTGGTGTGGCCGACATATAAACAATCTGATTTACATGTTGCTCAAATTCATGCAGTGTCAACGGCCGATTATCAATTGCACTAGGTAGTCTAAATCCATAATCAACCAACATCTGTTTGCGTGCACGATCGCCATTATACATTCCTCGAACCTGTGGCATTGTAACGTGTGATTCATCTACTACCAATAGAAAGTCTTTTGGAAAGAAATCCAGTAGAGTATATGGTGGTTCACCAGTTTTTCTTCCATCCATGTGTCGCGAATAATTCTCAATTCCAGAGCAATACCCCATCTCACGCAACATTTCAATATCGTATGTTGTTCTTTGTTCCAATCGCTGTGCTTCTAATAATTTGTTCTGATCTTTTAATTCAGCCAGACGGATTTGTAGTTCTTCTTGAATTCCATCAATAGCCTTTTCCATAATATCTTCATTTGTCATAAAGTGAGTAGCCGGGAAGATTGAGACATGTTCTCTTTCCGCAACAATCTCGCCTGTAAGTGCATCAACTTCGCGAATACGATCAATCTCATCTCCAAAGAACTCAATGCGCAGTGCTCGCTCATCCCGTGAAGCAGGAAAAATTTCTACAATATCACCGTGAACACGAAACCTGCCACGTTGAAAATCAATATCGTTTCTTTCAAATTGGATATCAATTAATTGTCGTAATAACCTATCACGTTCTAATTCTTGCCCTACTCGTAAAGATAGTGTGTGTTTTTGATACTCATTGGGATCTCCTAATCCAAAAATAGAAGAAACAGACGCAACAACGATTACATCATTTCTTTCTAACAAAGAACTAGTTGCTGAATGTCGTAATTTATCAATTTCGTCATTAATACTTGAATCTTTTTCAATATAAGTATCACTTGAAGGTACATATGCTTCAGGTTGATAGTAATCATAATAACTGACGAAATATTCAACAGCATTATTAGGAAAAAACTCCTTGAATTCACTATATAATTGCCCAGCTAATGTCTTGTTATGTGCCAAAACAAGGGTAGGTTTATTAACATTTTTTATTACATTCGATATTGTGAATGTTTTACCTGTTCCTGTTGCTCCCAAAAGGATCTGGGCCTTTTCTCCTTCTAGTATTCCCGAAGAAAGCTCTTCAATCGCTTTCGGCTGATCTCCTGTGGGCTCATATGCAGAAACTAGTTCAAATTGATGATTGTCTTGTCGTTCAATCATTCATCCTACCCCCTAATTAATAAATGAAAAAGGCGTAGATAGTGGTCTTCATTATCCACCATCACGCCCATTCATTCTACCACACCGAACATACTTTCGTACACTTTTAAGAATTCATTTCTGAATATTTTTCTATCATATCAGTTCTCATATTTTTTAATGTTTTTGTCCAAAAAACATTATATAAATCTGGATTTTTTAATCGTAAACAAGATTCTGGTAAAGCTCTTATCATTGTTTTTGAAAAATCCTTAACTTCATTTGTCGTTGGCTCATGATAAATCAACTTACCATTGTCAAAAATCTTTTTTCTCAACGGTTCCAACTTAAAATTACTAATTTTCTTTTTTTGCTGTGTCTTGTTTGGATCTGAATTATACACATGACCATCATTTAACTTAACTTCATCAAACAGGCCCATTAAATCCCCTACAGCTTTACCCTTGCTATCATATAATCGATAAAGTTTCTTAAAGCCAGGAATGGTCGTTTTTTCAATCGTATTACTCAATTTTATTTTCGGTGTAATCTTGCCTTCAACTTGTGTAGCAACTAACTTATATACACCACTTAGTACTGGATCTGAAGAAGCTGTTATTAACTTTTCTCCAACTCCAAAACTATCAATTGCAGCACCTTCCTCTAAAACATTTTGAATAACATCTTCATCTAACGCGTTTGAAACAGTGATCGTTGCATTCGCAAATCCTGCTCGATCCAACATCTCCCTAGCAGCTTTTGTCAAAAAAGTAATATCTCCAGAATCAATTCTAATCCCAATGTGATCATTGATCCCTTTGTCTTTTAACTTTTTAAAAATTTCAATTGCATGTGGTACTCCAGAACTCAATACATCATAAGTATCTACCAATAATAGACAATTATTTGGATAAATTCGATACCATGCCTCAAAAGCGGCTTCTTCAGACTCAAACGACTGTATCCAACTGTGTGCCATTGTCCCTAGCGGTGTTAATCCAAAAAGCTTTGCACTTAATACGTTTGCTGTTCCAATACAACCCCCAATAACAGCGGCACGAGCTCCAAAAGTGGCTGCATCAGCTCCTTGAGCACGGCGAGAACCAAATTCCATCACCGGTCTTCCTTTAGCAACCATACATATTCGACGAGCCTTAGTAGCAATTAAGGACTCATGATTGATAATATTCAGTAACATTGTTTCCAATAATTGTGTTTGGATAAGTGGACCTCTAACTGTTATTAATGGTTCATTAGGAAAAACTGGCGTTCCTTCTTTTACAGACCAAACATCACACTTAAAATCAAATACACTTAAGTATTCTAAGAATGATGGTGCAAAAATTCCGAGAGTTTTTAAATATTTTATATCTGAATCCGTAAATTTTAATTCTCGTAAATATTTGATAACTTGTGTAAGTCCAGCATATATAACAAGACCCCCCTCATCTGGGACCTTTCTGAAATACAAATCAAAATATCCAACCTTATCCGGTGCTTCCTTAAAAAAACCATTAGCCATTGTTAATTCGTATAAGTCCATTAACAACGTTAAATTTCGCTGTTCCATCATTTTTCTCCCAACTTGATAAGACAAACAGAATTAGAGCAAGAGTTATTAGACTTCAATCTGCATTTCACTGTGCTTCACAAATAACTATTTATTTAATTTCAAATCATAATATAACATTAATTTACTGCATTTATGATTTAATTAATCTTTAGATTTAGCTATATTTCACTGTCTTATCTTATTCTAACTACATTTGTCTTCACTTACAGAGTTAATATTTAAAAAATAACTCTTTTTCAGTTTGATGTCAAGACACCCCGTTTCAATCTAAATAAAGCAATCCTAATTCAGATAGCTTTTGTTTAATTTCAAGAAAGTGCTCTTCATTATTACATGCGACGTTGTGTAAATGAATTCCCATTGTCAGACTTGAAAGCAGTTGGTGATCACCTTTCTCAGCACGACTCATAAAATCATTAACATCATGTAATGTCGAAATTCCAAGTGTTCCTACTAGTTGACCATATAATTTATGATCCACAATAACATCTTCAATCTCTCCACCCATACTAACTATCGTTTCAAGCTCCAATCGCGTTTCTTCACTTGTATGCTGACAGACCAGTAACCCATGATACTGGGACTCTTTTTTCTGATATTTATAACCACCGACGGTTGCAATGATCGGCTCACCTTTTGCCCTGAGTAAAGCAATGTCTCCGACAATTGTTTGCCGTGATACCTTATATTTCTTAGCCAAAGTTGTTGCACTTATCAAATCAGAATTTAATACATCATCTCTCACGCCAGCACGTCTTTTTACATTACCATTCTTCAACATAATCACCTGCTTTTTTGTTTGAAAAAACAAAAAGCTGTAACAAAACAATTGTTTTGCAGCAGCCTTTTGTTTAAAACTAAATAATTATTCTTCTATGAATTTCTTAATATCATTCTCAAAGGCCTGGCGTTTTTGTATTGATTTTTCTTGCGTAGTGCCCTGTGTTCCAATGTAGAACTTAATCTTTGGTTCTGTCCCTGATGGTCTAACAGCAATCCACGATCCATCTTCCAACAAGTACTTTAAGACATTTGACTTAGGTAAATCAATTGTTTCGACATCACCGGCAGCCGTTGTCTTTTTCGAGTTAGCAAAATCTTCCATCGTTGCAACTTTAACACCTGCAAAATCAGCAGGTGCAGTTTCTCTAAACTTAGTCATCAAACTCTTAATCTGATCTGCACCCTCTACACCATCAAATGTTAATGAGACTGTCTTTTCTGCAAAATAACCAAATTTCGTAAAGAGTTCTTGCAAACCATCATAAAGATTCTTGCCCTCACTCTTATAATAAGCAGCAACTTCAGCCAACATTACAAGTGATTGAATTGCATCTTTATCTCTCACAAATGGACGAATTAAATAACCATAACTTTCTTCAAATCCAAACATAAACGTATGCTTATTTGTCTCTTCAAAAAGTTTAATCTGTTCTGCAATAAACTTGAATCCTGTCAAAACATTAATCATCTCAACGTTATAACTCTTAGCAATTGCTGTTGCAAATTCACTTGATACAATAGACTTAACTGCAGCTGCATTTACAGGTAATGTTCCTGCATTTTTCCGTGCCGTTAAGATATAATCAAGCATAATCGCAGCGATTTGATTACCCGTCAACAGCTGATACTCCCCTGATGGTTGGCGAACAGCTGCTCCTAAGCGGTCTGCATCAGGATCAACAGCAATTAAAAGATCAGCATCCTCTTTTTTACCATGCTTAATAGCCAAATCAAAAGCCGCTGCATCCTCAGGATTAGGTTTCTTGACAGTTGAAAATTCAGGATCTGGGGTTGCTTGTTCAGCAACCATTGTAAAGTTTGAAAAACCTGCTCCTTTCAAGGCCTTTTCACCCAATACTGCTCCTGTTCCATGAAGTGGTGAAAAAATTAATTTAAGAGTTTTTCCTTCTTCTTTAACTAATTCAGGATTAATAGTAACCTTTTTCACTTCTGCTAGATAAGCATTATCAACTTCACTACCAATAATCTTCATTAAACCGTTTTCAAGAATCTCAGATTCAGCTGCCACTTTAATCGCAAACAAATCCTTTGCTTGACGAACAAACTCTGTAATCATATCTGATTCCTTTGGTGGCATTTGTCCACCATCTTCACCATAAATCTTATATCCATTGTATTCCTTAGGATTATGGCTGGCTGTAATCATAATTCCTGCATAGGTGTTTAAATGTCTTACTGTGAATGACAATTCTGGAGTTGGACGTAAGCTTTCAAAAACAAAACTAGCAATTCCATGTGCTCCTAAAACACGTGCAGCTTCATGCGCAAAATCTTCTGAATGATGACGTGAATCAAAACTTATCGCAACTCCACGTTTCTTAGTTGCTTCATCAAGTGTATCCATTAACAAAGCAAGTCCTTCAGTAGCTTGACGAACGGTATAGATATTCATTCTATTTATACCTGCTCCGATTATTCCACGCATTCCCGCAGTACCAAATTCTAGAGGTGCGTAAAATGCATCTTCAAGCAATTCAGCGTTATCCTTATTTTTCTTAAGTTCTTTTTCTAACTCTTTGTCTAACTCAGGATAGTTAATCCATGCTTGATAAGTTTCTTTCCAACTCACAAAATCACTCCCATTGTTTTTCTAAAAACAGTATACTATATTAACAGTACTTTTTCCCAAAAACGACAAAAAAATTCAATTATTTTTCCCGTTTTTTAACAACTACTTATCATTTTACCTCTAAATTCAATCTAAATACAAAAAAACTGTGGTTTCTTATCTAAATTTACCACAGTTTTTCTATAATTATTAACTTAACAATCGTTATTTGAATTCTAATCTTTTAACGTCTCTAGATAGCTATACGCACCTTGTCCAGCAATTCCACCATCACCAACAGCTGTTGTTATCTGACGCAATTCCTTTTTCCTTACATCACCAATTGCAAATACACCAGGAATTTTTGTTTCCATCTTCTCATTAGTAACAATCCAACCTTGCTCATCTGTTATTCCAAGATTTTCGAAGGGCTCTGTCATTGGAAGTAAACCAACGTAGATAAAGACCCCATCGACAGAAACAACCGCTTCATCACCAGTTTTTTTATTTAATGTCTTAACTCCAGTAACTTTCTTGCCGTCACCTTCAATACCTGTTAAGACTGTATCCCATGTAAACTTTATCTTAGAATTCTCAAAGGCACGATCCTGCAAAATTTTCTGTGCACGTAATTCATTACGTCGATGAACTACATTAACCTCTTTAACCATCTGTGAAAGATATGAGCTTTCCTCAATTGCAGAATCTCCTCCTCCAACTACTACAACATCACGATCACGGAAGAATGCACCATCACAAACCGCGCAATAAGAAACCCCACGTCCACCATATTCTTGCTCTCCTGGAACACCCAGTTTTTTATATTGTGAACCTGTTGCTATTATTAACGCATATGTCTCGAATGTTTCACTATCTGTTTTAATTATTTTCAGTCCATCTGTTGCAACTGAAACATTTTCAACTGTTCCATAAGCATATTCAGCATTAAATTGAGTTGAACTTTCATACATTTCCTTGGCTAAATCTGGACCCAAAATTGACTTAAAACCAGGATAATTCTCAACTTCTGCTGTGTTGTTCATTTGTCCACCGTATATTCCACGATCAAGCATTAATACTGACAAATTAGCCCGAGAAGCATATAAGGCTGCGGTCATACCTCCAGGACCGGCACCTATCACAACCACATCATATTTTTTTGTCAAAGTTTTTTACCTTCTCTCACTCAAAATTGTATTCACATTATAGCTTACTTTTAATAAGCATTCAATCAAAATGTTTCTTCTTCAGATTTTCCCTCTCGCATCATCAAATCTGCAATCGCAGTTTTAATTTCTTCTCCTTGATAAACAACCTGATAGATGGCTTCAGTAATTGGCATTTCAATTTTCCGATCCTTTGCCAATTCATATGCTGCTTTAACAGTCGTTAATCCTTCTATGACCATTCCCATGTTATTGACAACATCTTCGACCTTCATTCCTTTACCTAACTGATTGCCAGCACGCCAATTTCTTGAATGCACACTCGTACAAGTAACAATTAGATCTCCTACACCTGATAAACCAATAAATGTTAAAGGGTCAGCACCCAAAGCAATTCCTAAACGAGCAATTTCAGCTAATCCTCTTGTCATTAAAGCAGCTTTCGCATCATCACCATAACCGAGCCCATTCAAGGCCCCTGCTCCCAATGCAATAATATTCTTGAATGCAGCACCAAGCTCTACCCCAATAATATCACGGTTGGTATACACACGAAAATAACTGTTCATAAATATTCTCTGCACACTTTTTGCAGCTTCCAAATTGGATGATGCAGCAGTAATCAATGTCAAGTCATGTTGTGCCACTTCTTCAGCATGACTAGGACCAGACAAAGCAACAATCCCAGCAGCATATTCTTGTGGTATTTCTTCTGAGATAATTTCAGAAATACGTTTATGGGTATCTAGTTCCAAGCCCTTACTAGCATGAACAATAATTGGATGAAGGTCCATGGCTTCAATTAACAGACCAACTCTATGAGCAATTTCTCTCATGGCTTTTGTTGGAACTGCAAGCAACACCAACTCGGCATCGTGCAAAACTTCCTCTAGATTGCTAGATGCGATCAATTTTTTTGACAATCTAACATTCGAGAGATAAGCCTTATTAGTATGTTCTTGATTGAGTTCATCAACTTGCGCTTGTCTTCTCGACCAAATTTTTACTTCTTTTCCATTCATAACTAAAATATTCGCAAGAACACTACCCCAAGAACCTGCTCCAACGACTGCAACTTTTTTACACAAAAAAACCACTCCTATTTATGATAAGTCTCATCTGTGCCATCCAGATACCATGAATCTAGTGGTCTCCAATAACGGCGCATTGCTAACCAAATTATAGCACCAAAGAATAATATAACTGACAACCATTGTGAAACTCTCAATGGGCCCAACATTAAACTGTCTGTGCGCATTCCTTCAATAAAGAATCTACCAAAAGAATACCAGATAACATAAGTAAAGAAGACCTCTCCACGCTTAAACAGATGTTTCTGATGCCGTAATAACATTAGCAGCAAAAAACCTGTTAAATCCCAAATGGATTCATATAAAAAAGTTGGTTGGTAGTATGTCCCAGCAATATTCATCTGCCTGATTATAAAACTTGGTAAATGTAGTTCTTGCAAAAAAGACAAGGTTGTTGCTCGTCCATGTGCCTCTTGATTCATAAAATTACCCCAACGCCCTATTCCTTGTGACATAATCACAGTGGGGGCAGCCACATCAAGCATTAACCATGGAGAAATACCTCTTTTTTTGCACAATGTAACCAAAACTATTACAGCACCAATCAAGCCTCCATATATTGCAATTCCACCATCCCAGATGCGATAGACTTGATTTAAATTCTGTGAATAATATCCCCACTCAAAGATAACATAGTAAATTCGTGCACAGATTATTGCTACGGGTAACCCCCAAAGAATTAAATCATAAATATTATCTTCAGCAATCCCCCTTCTTTTTCCTTCTCTCACCGAAAGATATGTTGCAATCACTACCGCACTGGCAATAATAATCCCATACCATCTAACTTCAAGTGAGCCTAGAGAAAAAGCAACTGGATTTAACGCCCCAAAAACTGGAATAAACAAAAAAGACACATCCTTACTTATCTGAATTCTCTTGAATCAGACTATTCAAATTTTTCTCAAACAGCTTTGTTGCATCATAACCCATTGTCTTTGCACGATAATTCATTGCCGCTGCTTCAATTATAATTGCTAAGTTACGACCAATCTTTACTGGTATTGAAATCTGTGGAATATCGACATCAAAGACTTTTAGTTTCTGCTCACCTGTTCCTAGACGATCAAATTGTTTATTTGGTCCCCAATTTTCTAAATGAACAATCAATGAAATATCTGTCTCAGATCGAACTGCGCCCGCACCAAAGAGATTCATGACATCAATAATTCCAATTCCACGGATTTCTAATAAATGTCTAAGGATTTTGGGAGCCTCACCAATAATGGTCTGCTCATCTTTTTGATAAACATCCACACGATCGTCAGCAATCAAGCGATGTCCTCTCTTAATTAAATCCAAAGCAGTTTCAGACTTACCAACACCAGAATCACCTGTAATTAGGACACCTAAGCCATAAATATCAACTAAAACACCATGTAATGATTTTCTCTCTGCTAACTGTGTCTCTAAAAAATCTGTAACTTTAGAGGATAAACGTGTTGTTGGTAGTTTCGAACGTAAGACTGGTATATTATGTGCTTTTGCAGCCTCATCCAATTCTTCTGGCACAGGCAAATAACGAGAGATAATAAAGCAAGGTGTAACATCTTCTACACACAATTGTTCCATAATATCTCTACGTTTTTGCTTGTCCATCTTTCTAGCAAATGAAACTTCTGTCATCCCAAAAAGTTGAATTCGTTCTGCTGGATAATAATCAAAATACCCCGTGAGTTCAAGACCTGGTCTTGAGATATCACTCGTAGTTACCATTTTAGTACTTAGATACTTACCGCCTGAAAATACCTTCATCCCTGTCGCTCTGACCAAACTTTCAACACTTACCATATCACTCACTTGAAAAGCCCTCCCAAAATTTAATCCTTCTAATCAAAAAGCTTTCTCTAACGTTTTAAATAATTCGTTATTACAATATTTACTAGACTAAGAACCAAAGCTAACAAAAAAGCAGCCCCAAAGTTCGCAAATGCAAACGAACTGCCCACTAAATAAGAAGTCAGTTCAAGCATAAATCCGTTAATAACAAAGTAAAACAGCCCCAGAGTCATAAAAGTAATTGGCAGTGAAAAAAGTAATAGTATCGGTTTCACAAACATGTTAAGCAACCCCAATATAACCGCCGCCAAAAGTGATATCCAAATGCTGGATACATGAAATGCTTGTGGGAAAAAACCCGCTGCTGAAACAAATACTACTGCATTAACCAAGGCTCTGCGCCAAAAAGACATCTATAATTCCTCCATAATTTTAATTTAGCGAATATCCTTTTCGTGGACATCCTTAAGAATCTTACGTGAACTTTTCCTTTTTTCTTGTGTGTACTCTTGAGTTGTTTTTTTAAATAACGTTGAAAACAAACTGCTTTCCTCTGACGGGATTAAGACAGTACACATTAAATAAATACCTATAATCAAAAATGTACTATGTGGAATAACAGCTAGAATGATAAAAATTCCCCTGATAATCCATGAATTAATACCGAAATATTCAGCTATTCCTCCACATACACCAAAAATCATTCGATTATTTGAACGTTTCATTTTTTTATTAGATTTCATAGCTACTTCCCTCCTGAAAAAATAAACATACCCTTTAACAAAATTTTACAGTGTCACAAGATGTTTAGCAAATTATGTAAAAAAGAGGATCGTAAATTTAATAAAAAATAAATTTTAATATTGTCTAGCATTTGGATTTAATTCAACTATCTCTCCTTTTTTGAGAAAAATAATCCATTCGCAAACATTTGTCACGTAATCACCAATTCGTTCCAAGTAAGTAGCAACCGAAGTATAGTAGGACCCACTAACAACTAACTCCGAATCCCCTTGCATTATCGTAACACATCTCTTCCTGATTTTCCTAAGCTCTTCATCCAAAAATAAATCATCTCTTGCAATTTTTAGGGCTCTCTCTACACTTTTTTTCATATACGCATCTAGCACGCTCTGAAACATTTGGCATACATACTCACTCATTTTTGCAGTCTCTACCTCTATTTCAGCAATTCTTTGGCTGCCCTTCATACTCACGGTAGCCTGGCTGATACTCACAGCATGATCGCCAATCCGCTCTATATCAGAACTTGCCTTTAATATAGTAATCACATCCCTCAAGTCTTCAGTTACAGGTTGATATAATGCAATTAGCTCAAGTGTCATTTTTTCTAAATCATTCTCACAATTATTTATTACAAGATCTTTTTTAATCACAGATTCTGCAAGTTCTCTATCATGATTCACAAAAGCCTTGGTTGAACGAAGTACTGCTTCATTGACCATCATGCCCAATTCTGCAAATCTGACATGCAATCTCTTTAACTCATCATTAAAGGTTTTACGCATACCGCCCCTCCTTTCCTTGATAATTCTTATCAGAGAAAATATTCTAATTATTATTAGGTTAGATTCTATACTTTTATCAAAACATACGCAATCCTTACCAATAATTTATTCTACAAAAAAAGGCTGCGACAAAAAAATAATTTTGTGACAGTCTCTGGATTAATGACAGCCTTAATCACCCTATAGAATTTTTTTCTGTGCATTTAATCCTATCGGAAACTTTACCGTAAATTTTGAACCAACACCAACTTGGCTCTCTAACGAAATTTCTCCGTTCATTGCTGCAACATATTCCTTAACAACAGATAGTCCTAATCCAGTTCCTCCATTATCACGCGAACGCGAAGTATCAATCCGGTAAAAGCGTTCAAAAATCCGCTCTTGCTTGTCTTGTGAAATTCCATAGCCGTTATCTCTAACGCTAATACTCCAACTAGTCTCAGTAAGAGTTCCACTAACCCAGACTTTCCCTTGAAAGTTATTATATTTAATAGCATTCTGAATCAGATTATCAATAACATGTCTCAACTTATTTTGATCCATGCTAACCACAGCTGTCTCAGTAATTTCTAAAAAAACCTTAATTTTCTTTTTCTCCAATTGTGGTTTAAATGTTTTTAAAAGTTCGGTTAGATACTCTCTTAAATTTATTTCTTTCAAATTCAATTCTGTATTAGCATCAATCCTTGCCAAAGACAAAATATCCTCAACTAAATCTGTTAATTTTAGGCTTTCCTTATGAATGATTGCTAAAAACTCAGCCAAAGCTTTCTTATCTTCCATTGCACCTTGTAACAGTGTCTCACTGAAACCAGTAATTGCCGTAATCGGTGTCTTTAACTCATGACTGACATTACTTACAAAGTCCAACTGCATTCTTTCAATTTCCTTTAGCTCAGTAATATCATATAACAATACCATCACCAACAAACGATGCTTGCTGACAGGAACATAAACTACATGAGCGTCAACAATTTTGCCAGTCAAGTCAAGTCTAATTTCGCTATGTTGATCTTCTTGTGAAGAAAATGCAGCCTCAATCATGCGGCTTAAATCATATGTTCTAATTTCATTGATATAAATTTGGCCCTGCAGATTCATCTCACGACCCATCAGATCACTCATTGCATGATTACTCATATAAATTTTTCTATCTTGATCAAGAATCATCACACCAATCGTGAGGTACTCAATTAAGGAAAAGTACCCTCTTTGCTGGATCGTAAAATCTTTAGTAAAATCATGCTGTCGATTCTCAAGTCTATTAATTGTTCTTGAAATTCCATATAATGGATCATTGGGCTCAAGTAAAATATGACCAGGCTTTTTACCTTCAGTAATATCATTTAGCTTCTGCGAGAGTAAATCTAGTTCTTGCTTTCCACGTCTATACCTAATATATCTAAAACCAACCTCAGTTCCTGCCAATAAAGCTGCAGAAATAATAATTAAGACACCTTCACCAGCACCTAGAATTTCTTTTAAACTTGTTCCATTCTCTGTTGTGAGAAGAGATAACAATATATATATAACTGCAACTATTGTTATAAAATCAATAATAAATGCTCTAGCTACCTTAATCGCTTTCACCTTCAAATCGATATCCGAATCCTCTGACAGTTTCTATATAACATGGATTTTTTGAATCACGCTCAATTTTTTCTCTCAAATGACTAACATGCATATCTACCATCCTAGTTTGACCAACGTAATCAAATCCCCAAACACCATTTAAAAGTTTGTCGCGACTTAACACACGGTGCTTTCTTTTAATAAAATATGCAAGCAACTCAAATTCCTTAGGTGTTAATTTAACTTTTTCTCCATTCTTCGTGACCGAATAATTTACCAAATCGACTGAAAAATCTGGAAAATGATAAACCTCTTCTATCTCATTTTCGTTTTCTGGAGTATTCTTTGCAATTGGATTATTGGTTGAAACCTCATCTGTTCTTCTAACAATAGCTTTTATACGCGCTATTACCTCTCTTGGCGAAAATGGCTTAGTTAGATAGTCATCAGCTCCAAGTTCAAGCCCAATGACCTTGTCATATTCTTCGCCTTTTGCCGTTAAAATCATAATAGGTGTTTTCACTTTTTCTTGTCTCAGTCTCTTTGTGATTTCTAAGCCATCCATCTTTGGCAACATCAAATCCAGCAAAATAAAATCGAATTCGAAATTACGGCCTTTGTCAAAACCAGTTTGTCCGTCAAGTGCAGTATCAACCTCATAACCAGCTTGCTCTAGATTATATTTCAATAGTGTCACTATGGACATTTCATCATCAACTACAAGTATTTTTTTCACTACATTTCCTCCAAATAATTAACGAAACAATACTACCCCTATTTCATGAGGGGAATCTGCAAAAATTGCACTTTCAGCCAATTTCAACTGACCTTCATAGGTTCTTATTTTTAATTTACAATAAGCTGAGTTTTTTTGCAAAGCCTCATAGAACTCTGACTCTGTAGTAACATGAATCCCATTACACATAATTATCACGTCACCTATTTCTAGGTTCATCTTCGCAGCAGGCGTTTCAGGCCGAACTGCAACCACTCTAATTCCATCATGTGTCTCAGCATACCATTTTCCTTTTCGCTTCATCTTTGCATACCTTTGTACAAAGCGCAAGCCAACTAACAAAAGTAATATGATAAATACAAAGATGCCAGTGATTGGAAACCATAACCCTAATATGGTACCAATTATAGTAATAACCAGCTTCTGTTGTGTATCTGCCTTGGCTTTTTGTAACTCCATTTCGACCGAATTACGCCACAGTTTTAGGGTCCAAGAAATCCATAATGGCAAAACAAATAAGGTAAACGACTGTCCTCCGAGACTAAGAATCGGCCAAACAGGAATAAGACTGTGTATAAGATTTCCTGGTACAAGGACAATTAATGGCAAAACAGTTTGGTCCCTCAAAGAATATCTTATCAGTCTCCTACCACGTTTTCCATTATATATTTTAGGCTGAAAAAAATCTTGTTTATAACTCTTTAACATGAATAACTTGTTCAAATAAAAAACTGTCAAAATTAAAAAAATGATACCGGGTTTAATTTCAGCAAAAGACTGTAAGCTCGCTGGAATAACCATCTTTTCATCAAATAATGACAAACTAGCAATTCCTATAGTGCCTCCAGTAAAAACTAATAACAAGATAGAATTCAAGTCTACGTAGAACGATAAAATAATTCCAACAGCCATAATCCCCATATAAACAAAGATCCATTGTTTTGTCAGTTCTACTCCTAACAACATGGTAATAATTGAATTCAAGAAACCAAATTTAAGTGCATTTTTAATATAGTAGCGGCCCTCAAAAAAATCATTATTTATCGCCGTTCTAAAATATTTTCGCTCATTTTTTATTCTTCTTAAATAGCTAAAAAAAAGTACCAGTAAACCACATAAAACAACTGGATTTATAATAAGCAGCACTAAAAAAAGCAAAAACTCCATCTTAATCATCCTCCCAAGCTACTTAATATCCACAGCTTATAGTATAGCAATATATTTTAATTAGTACAAAAAGAGGATGGTCAAAAGTTTAATTTTGACTCACCCTCTCTATTTATTTCGTATAAACGTGTTCCGTAAGTCAAAGTTCCTTATTAACCCTGAATTTTCTTCAAAGTTATTCACTTAAATTCTAAGGAAACGTCTCATTGAAATTCCAGAACCAATTGCACCAATTACAATACCAATTACAATTAACAAAGTATCAATTTGGAATAAGAAGACACCTGGGGTTAATAAACTATATCCGGTACTAGCAAGTGATGACGAAATAATTCCATAAAGCCATACATACCCAAAATCAACAATAATTATTGGAATAATTGCACCAATTAATCCAGTCCAAGCACCTTCAAGAATAAATGGCCACCTGATAAAGCCATTTGTTGCCCCTACTAAGCGCATAATTGCAATTTCATTTTTCCGTGAAAGAATTGTAATCCTAATCGTGTTGGAAATTAAGAAGACAGCAACAAAAAGCAATAACAAACTTATAGCAATTCCCCATTTTTGAACATTATCAACGATATTAAATAATTTTTTTGCGGAAGCTCCACCATATTTTGCATCATAGACATGCTTCATTTTTTTTGCTTCTTTTGCAATCTTGACTGTTTGCTCTGGTTTCTTCGCACTTACAACAAAAACATCATTTAAGGGATTGTCATCGCCACCAAAAAGTTTAAACTCTTTTCCGTAACTGCCAATTACGTTTTTAAGTTCTCGTTCTTTACTAGAAAATTTAATTTTGCTAACAGAATCGAGACTTGATAATTTTTGCTTGAGCTTTGTTTCTTGTTCCTTAGTTGTACCTCGGTTAATTAGAACTCTAACTTGAACATCATTTTCAATATCAGAAGCAACCTTATTGACGTTCATCAAGATTGAAAGCAAAATACCAACCAAAAGAAGGGTTACTGTAACCGCACTAAGAGCAGCAACAGACATCCAACCATTACGTTTTAAGCTCTTTAAACTTTCAACCACATGTCTTTTAAACGTACTAATCTTCATCTTGGAAAAATCCTCCTTCGGTCTGATCACGAACAATTTTTCCACCTTCTATTTCCAACACACGGTGCTTGTATTGATCGACAATTTGACTATTATGAGTAGCCATTACCACAGTTGTTCCTTCACCATTAATGCGCTCAAGGATTTCCATTATTCCAGCTGCAGTATCTGGATCTAGATTACCAGTAGGTTCATCAGCAATTACAACTTCAGGTTTATTAGCAATAGCACGTGCGATAGAAATTCTTTGCTGTTCACCACCAGAAAGCTCATTTGGAAATGCGTTTACTTTATCTTTTAGCCCAACCAAATCCAACACATAATTTACCCGTGCTGTAACTGTTTCTGAATCTTTTTCAATAACTTGCAGTGCATAAGCAATATTTTCAAAGATTGTAAGTTTCGGTAGTAACTTAAAATCCTGGAAAACAATCCCTAATTCACGCCTTAAAAACGGGATTTCACTATTTTTAATCTTTTGCAATTCATAATCATTAACTTTGATCTCACCAGAGGTTGGACGTTCTTCTCGATACATCATCTTGATAAATGTCGACTTTCCAGCTCCACTAGGACCAATTACATATACAAATTCACCTTGTCGAATCTTAACGTTGAAATCATTTGCCGCTAAGACATCGTTTGGATATTTTTTAAACACATGTTTAAATTCAATCAAAAGGATTTTCCTCCTCGTATTTTGATACACCCCAAATATTATATCATTAATACAAAAGGCAATATTTCAATAACGTTACATTTTAATTTCAATTAGTTTATTGTGGATTCTTCAGCTGCAATTCATACTGTAAAAATGCATTTATAAATCCATCTAAGTCTCCATCCATCACACTCTGTGCATTTCCTGTTTCAAAATTTGTCCTATGATCTTTTACCAAAGAATAAGGATGGAAAACATAGGACCTGATCTGTGAGCCCCAGCCTATCTCAAGTTGTTCTCCTTGAATTTCAGCTTTTTTCTTTTCCTGTTCCTCTAGTTTTAATTGATATAATTTAGATTTCAACATGCTCTCAGCAGTTGCCCGGTTTTGAAATTGCGAGCGTTGCGCTTGACTAGAGACTACAATTCCCGTAGGAATGTGAATTAAGCGCACTGCCGAAGAAGTTTTGTTAATGTGCTGTCCACCCGCTCCACTGGCACGAAATACTTCCATCTTGATATCTTCTGGTCTGAGTTCAACTTCAACATCATCCCCAAGTTCAGGCATCACATTAATTGATGCAAAAGAAGTATGACGCCTTCCAGCCGCGTCAAAAGGTGAAATTCTCACCAATCTGTGAACCCCTTTTTCACTACGTAAATACCCATAGGCATTTGTTCCTTTAATCATTAATGAGACACTTTTGATTCCTGCCTCATCTCCAGCTTGATAATCTAAAACCTCAACTGAAAAATTGTGTTGTTGTGCCCATCGATCATACATACGCAGCAGCATCGAACCCCAATCCTGTGATTCAGTTCCACCTGCCCCTGGATGTATTTCTAAGATTGCATTGCTCTTATCATACTTACCACTCAATAAAAGTGTTAACTGGTAACTATTCATTTTTTTCTGTGCAACTTCAATTTTTTCATCCAGTTCAGTAATTATCTCTTTATCCGGTTCAATTTGAGCTAATTCTAGAAGAACCTCAAGTTCGGAAAGATCATCAGCCAATTCTTTAAAATTATCATGCTTAACCTTTAACTCATTTGTTTCTTCAATTAGTTTTTGGGCCTTATTTTGATTATTCCAGAAATTCGGATTAGCCATTTGCGCCTCATTCTCCGAGATACTGATATCCAATGCATCTAAGTCAAAGAGACCCCCTAAAGTCTGCGACTTGTTCATTCATTTTTTCAATAATACGCTTATAATCACTTATTTCCATCCGTATACTCCTTTTTATTTATTAAACAAAGAGTCTCAACATATTTCAGCAAAACCGAAGATGTTAAGACTCCTAAAAACACACTCTAAATTATTAACGCTTAATATCCTGCCTGATTTCAGCCTTTAAGAATAAGCGAGTAACATCATATTCAATGTCCCCTATCATTTGTTCAAACATTCTGAAACCATCAGTTTGATATTCAACTAGTGGGTTCAACTGACCATAACCGCGTAGCCCAATAGATTGACGTAATTGATCCATTTCATCAATATGATTTGTCCATTTCGAATCAACTACCCGCAAAACAACTACTTTCTCAAATTCCAGCATTTGCGAAGCATCATACAGTTGTTTTTCCTTCATTGAATAATTAGCATTAGCACAATCCATTAAATAATTTACAATCTCTTCAGGCTTTTTACCCTGCAAATCTTTAATTGTAATACTTTCTTCATTAACCATTGCACCAATTGCAAAATCAAGAATTGCCTGTAAATTCCAATCTTTTTGTTCACCTTGCGTATGCATCTGTACAAAATGTTCAACAGTACGCTTAATCATCGCCAAAATAATCGGTTTAATTGACTTTTCTTCCATAATGACTTGTTGTCTTTGTGCGTAAATAACTTCACGTTGTTCTCGCATTACATCATCGTATTGTAATACCTGTTTACGTGTATCATAGTTATTACCTTCTACACGTTTTTGTGCGGATTCAACTTGGCGTGAAATCATTTTACTTTGAATAACAGCATTCTCGTCCGCAACTTTGAAACGTTCAAGAATTGCCTTTACACGTTCAGAACCAAAACGTAACATCAAGTCATCTTCTAATGAAAGATAGAATTGCGTTAAGCCTGGATCTCCTTGACGCCCAGAACGACCACGCAACTGATTATCAATACGACGAGATTCATGGCGCTCAGTCCCAATAACTGCCAATCCACCAACTTCTCGAACACCAGGTCCTAATTTGATATCAGTTCCACGACCAGCCATATTAGTAGCAATTGTCACTGCACCTTGCTGACCTGCATTCATGATAATTTCAGCTTCCTTGGCATGATTTTTAGCATTCAAAACTGCATGTACAATTCCTGCTCTATCCAGAAGTTCTGATAACAACTCAGAAGTTTCAACTGCGACAGTCCCGACAAGAATTGGCTGTCCTTTCTCATGGCGTTCTTTAATATCATCAATAACGGCTGTAAACTTACTCTTTAGTGTTGGATACAATAAATCCGGACGATCCTCACGTAAAACTGGCTTATTTGTAGGAATGGAAATAACTTCCATATTATATATTTCACGAAATTCCTCTTGTTCAGTCTTAGCAGTACCAGTCATACCTGCAATCTTTTTGTACATTCTAAAGAAATTCTGGTAAGTAATATTAGCCATTGTTTTAGTTTCTTGTTGAATTTCAACATGTTCCTTAGCTTCAATTGCTTGATGAAGACCATCTGAATAGCGACGACCTTCCATAATACGCCCAGTAAATTGGTCAACAATTAGGACTTCACCATCAGAAACAACATAATCTTTATCGCGCAACATAATAAAGTTTGCACGCAAAGCATTGTCTAAATGATGTGTTAATGCAGTATTATCTGGATCGTATAAGTTTTCAAGACCAAAATACTTTTCGGCCTTTTTAATACCTTCTTCATTCAACGAAACAGTCTTTGATTCGAGATCAATCTTGAAGTCCGCCTCTTCGGTTAATGTCTTAGCAAAGCGATCAGTTCTAGTGTATAAAGTTGTTGATTTTTCAGCCTGACCTGAAATAATCAAAGGCGTTCTAGCCTCATCAATCAAAATCGAATCAACTTCATCAACTATTACAAAGTTAAGTGGCCTTTGAACCATATCTTCACGATAAACAACCATATTATCACGAAGATAATCAAAACCTAATTCACTATTAGTGGAATATGTAATATCACACTTATAGGCATTACGCTTTTCATCTGGTGATAAATTTGAGATGTTCAAACCAACCGAAAGGCCAAGCCAAGAATACAATTCGCCCATCTCTTTTGCATCACGAGCCGAAAGATATTCGTTAACAGTTACAACATGAACACCTTTCCCCGCAAGCGCATTTAAATAAACCGGCATAGTAGCTGTTAAAGTTTTACCTTCACCAGTTTTCATTTCAGCAATGTTACCTTCATGTAAAACCACTCCACCAAAGATTTGAACTCTAAATGGATACAAACCCAGAACCCTTTTTGCACCTTCACGAACAACTGCAAAGGCTTCTGGCAGTAAATCATCTAATGATGTTCCTGCCGCAAATTTAGCCTTTAATTCTGGTGTCTTTGCTTGTAATTCTTCATCGCTTAAGGCTGCCATGTCGTCAGCATATGCTTCAACTTTATCAGCAATTTTTCCCAAGCGTTTTAATTCTCTATTATCACTCTCAACCCATTTTCTTAGGACATTTGCCATGTCATATTTCCTTTCCAAAAAACTCCATATAAAAATTTATTCTGTTATTAAAAAACAGTATATCACTCAGTATTTTATCATCAATTACACTAATTTGAAACAATTACAGTAGATTTTAAATTCTCATAAAAAACGAGCCCGTCTCTAAAAGAGAAAAGCCCGTCTTTTTAATTAACCTTCTGTAGACTCAATCAATCCATATCTACCATCTTTTCTGCGGTAAACAATGTTAACTCCATCTGTCTCTGCATCTTCATAGATAAAGAAATCATGACCCAGCATATTCATCTGAAGAACTGCTTCTTCACTATCCATTGGTTTTAATGAGAAATGTTTGGATCGAACAATATCAAATTCTTTCTCATTTTCTTCACTGTTATTCTTATCTTGAACAGTTTCAAAACCCTTTTCGCGTGATTTACGATTAATTTTAGTTTTATGTTTGCGAATTTGACGTTCTAGCTTATCTGTCACTAAGTCGACACTGGCATACATGTCAGGTGACGTCTCCTCAGCTCTTAACACAAGGTATGGTAAAGGAATTGTAACCTCAACCTTGGCTGTCTTATCGGAATAAACCTTTAAGTTAACATGAGCTGTCGAGTTAGAAGTATCTTCAAAATACTTTTCTAATTTAGTCAACTTCTTTTGAACATAACTTCTGATCGACTCTGTGACTTCGATATTTTCACCACGAATATTGTACTTAAGCATAACAAACCTCTCCTTTCACAACTCAGTAACATTACTTATTAAGTAACTTAACAAGTAAATATATACTATCTATATTATAAAAGAAAACGTTATAATTAACAAATATTATTACTACTATCTTGCAAGCGTCATTGATTTTATTTCTTTTGCCCCTGCACTCCTAATTATTTCTGCTGCATAGTATAATGTTCGTCCGGTTGTATAGATATCGTCAAGTAGCAAAATTTTTCTTCCTTCAATGATTTCTTCACTGCCTTTGTTCAATATAAATGGTTGACTTCTCTTCATACGCTCTTGCCTGTTCAATTTTGATTGTTGCTTTTTTTCTTCATTTTTAACGGCGAGTAACTTCGCGAACTCCAAGCCTGAAAACAACCCTTCAACTTGGTTGAACATCCTAGTCTGATAACTTTGTGCAGAAAGGGGTATTGGCACGTACAGCCAGTCTTTACCTTTACTATATTCTTTTTTTACAAATGCTTTCAATTCATCATTGAAGACATTAGCAAAATAGAAGTCTCCCATAAACTTAAATCTTTCAAAATATTCCTTCATCACTCCGTTATATTCATAGAGTGCAACATTTTCTAATAACTGACCATATGCTTTCTTCCATTTTATGCAATCATTACAAATCTCCTCTACATTCATTTTTCTGCCACACCCAAGACAAGTCGGAGCATCACTTAATTTAGTAAAATTACTTTGACAATCATTACAAAGATATTTCTTCTTCGTTCGCTGGAAAGAAAGCACCCATGAAAGATCAAAGTATTCACTAATCTTACCTTGACACATTAAGCAGCTCATTCTGTCATTCTTTCTTTCTTCAAATTAAGTGCTATGATCTGTTTTTTTGCATTAACAATGTTCCTGTTCTTTTGACTGCACAAAAATACTACATTTCCATCAGGTTTCTGCGCACTTCTTCCCACTCTTCCAGCAATTTGAATAAGAGAAGCACTAGTGAACAATTCATCATCTGCACCTAATACCAAAACATTCAAACTAGGAAAAGTCACACCGCGTTCAAGAATAGTCGTAGTTACTAAATATTGGAAGACCCCGTTTCTCATTTTTTGAACTTTTTCAATTCGCTTTTTATCAGCAGAAAAAACAGTTTCTCCTTTACATCTGTCACCAACAAATTTACTAATTGCTAGATATACATCATTTAAAGAATCAATTCGAGATACAAAAATAAGAAAAGGTTCCTCATTATTAATCCATTTATTTATCGTTTTCTTGAGACTGTTACAAATCTTCCCTTTTTTTAACTTCTTTTCCCAATCCGTTTTTATGATTATCCTTGGAACAGGCAACTCGTATCCGTGATATCTAGCAGGAAGGTATCCCACAGCTAATTTTTTTCTACGAACCTTCCTCATCAAAGACCTAGTTGGCGTCGCCGTTAACATAATTAACGAACTTATCGGCTTTCTAGCTGAATTGACTGCATTCAACAACATCACATCATCTTTAAATGGGAAAGCATCCACTTCATCAACAATTAGCATATCAAATGCATCTCTAAATCGTAATAATTGATGCGTGGTACAAATTACCAATTGAGTATATTTGTATTTTTCAGTCTGATAACCGTGCAAAAGAATGATTGTAATGTTTTTAAATGCTTCTTTTAGTCTTGGATACAATTCATTACAAACGTCAACTCGTGGCGAGGCAATACAAACTCTTTTATTTTTCTTAAAGGCGTCCGCTAAACCCGCAAACAAAATTTCAGTTTTTCCAGCCCCAGTTACTGCCCATAATAAATAATTTTGATTATTTTGTTGAACCTGAACTATTTTTTTCGAACAGCTTAATTGATTTTGTGTTAATTTTCCCTTCCACGTCAATGGATTTGAGATATTAAAAAAATAATTAGGTTCCTTTATCGTGTATAATACATGTTGGGTTGTAAGGCGACCAAGTAATATGCAGGCAGGACAATAATATCGCTGATTTGGTAACAATGCTCGTTGTTTTGTAGATTTTTGTTTACATCTATTACAGATTATCAAGTTTTTTTGAACTTCAAGTGCGTCTTTTTTTATTAATGTCATTCCTTCTTCAACCACGACCTGTTCTGCTTTACTGAGTGCCACCCATCTCCCAAAAAATTCTTTTGCTTGCATGATTTCACCACCTCACATGCAATAAATACGCTAAGGAGTTGATTAACATCGAAAGTTATCTAACTATTGCGAAAGAAAATTCTGCCGAATTGACAGTCAAAAAATCGACTTTTGTCTGCAATGTTGCACGAACAACTACTGAACAAGATGCACAAATATTTATTGAAAAAATTAAAGGTCTTCACCCCAAAGCAAGGCACCATTGCTTTGCTTATCTAATTGGCAGCAAAAATGATATTCAACGTCAAAGTGACAATGGTGAACCTTCAGGAACAGCTGGTGTTCCTATTTTAGATGTGCTTCTCAAAAAAAATGTGCGCAATACAACTGCCGTAGTAACAAGATACTTTGGTGGAATAAAACTTGGAACCGGCGGATTAATCCGGGCATATGGTCAAGTAACAACCTTGGCTTTGAATAATGCAATTGTTTTAATAAAACCACAAAACGTTACTAAAATAACAATCGACTATGCTCAACTTGGACGGCTCCAAAATTTTGCAGCAGAAAATCAACTAGTCATTGAATCAATTACTTATCAGGAAAATATTCAACTTTATCTTTTAACCAATCTCACTGAAACGTCCGCAAATTTAGCAAAAATAAGGGATTTATTAAATGGAAAAGGAATCTTTAAGCCAAGTGGTACAAAATACATTGAAATACCGCAAGACAAATAAAAGAGGAATCTCAGACAAAATTTTTGCCAAGATTCCTCTTTTTGTGAAGCGTTAATTATTAACTATTTTTTGTTTTTAGATGAAAACTTGTGATCCTTTATCTTCAACACTTTTCCTATCCAATTCAATACAGGTCTTCTCTCCGGCCCAACCAAACCAATTGACTCTACAAACAACTCAAGTCCAAACAAGGTTGCGACAGTCAACAAGATAGAACCCCCTAAGTTAGAAATCGGATAAAGTAGGGAAATCATTGAAAATATAAGTGCTATCCCATATATTACAAGAACTGTTTGAGTATGAGACAGGCCCATCTCCATTAATCTATGATGCAAATGATGCTTATCAGCCTGTGCTATTGGCTTCTTGTTCAAGAAACGTCGCAATATTGCAAAAACAGTATCCGTAATCGGAACACCAAGTATTATCACTGGAATGATTATCGAAATAAACGTCGCATTTTTGAGCCCATAAAGGGAAAAAGTCGAAATCATGAAACCAATGAAAAGAGCACCTGTATCTCCAAGATAAATTTTAGCAGGATGAAAATTATATGGTAAGAAGCCTAACAAAGCCGCTACCAACATAAAAATCCAAACAGAAACGTATGTACTTGTAACTGTTAAGAAGAAGAATCCTGTAATTCCTGTCGTAAACAATGCAATTACTGATACCCCAGTGGCAAGGCCATCTAATCCGTCAATCAAGTTGACCGCATTAGTAATAGCTAAAATCCATATTAAAGTTACAGGCAGACTTAAAATTCCTAAGTTAAGTGTACCTAAGAACGGAAGTGTTAAGGTTGTCATCCTGATATTTGCAAAAAAATAAATTATTAACCCCGCAATTGTTATCCCCAATATTTTCTGTTTAGGTTTAAGTTCAAAAATATCATCAATTACACCCGTCAAGACGATTACACACTCAGCCGCTAAGAGTGGCCAAAATTGATTGTTTGGATATTCTTTCCTTAAAAAGAAAATATTTGTTATATTAAAGGCCAAAAAAATTGCAAGGCCCCCCATTGTCGGCATTGGTGTTTTGTTGACACGCCTAGCATTCGGATTATCAACCGCGCCTATTTTGAAAGCCAATTTTCTAATAATTGGTGTCAAAACAAACGAAAATGCCAGTGTTGCCAAAAAAGACGTAACAACTATATACATACGCCGTCCTCTTTCTTTTTCTTTAATAAATTAAAGAAGAGCTTAATTATCTACTATGTTATAATAACCAGTCTTGGTTATTATAACATAAACTCTAATAGGTTTTGTAGGGGCACATAATGCCTATTTTTTCAAATGATAACTATATGTGGACACAATAATGTTCTCACGCGAATTCAAAACTGCACGTAACCTTAAACTTGTCTGATTGTGTAAAATATTTTGCCATGGTTTACGTGGAACAAACTGTGGCACTAGTACTGTCATTGAATAATTTTTTTCTGCTGAGTTTTTAGCGATAACATCACAAAAGCGTAAAACAGGGGTTGCTACTGAACGATATGAAGAATGCAAATCAACAAAACGTACATCTGGAAATGATTCCTTAAATTCTTTCGCAGTTTCATGTTCTTTTTTAGGGTTCTCATCAAAAGAGACATGCATTGCAATTACATAATCTCCAATTGATCGTGCATAATTAATCGCCCCAGTTGTTACATGTGTTACCGAACTTACAAGAACAATTACCGTTGAACCATTATAATCATGAAGTGATGCTTCCTCACTTAAGCGTAGTTGAGAAGCAACCATGATATAGTGATTGTGAATTTTTTGAAATGCAAATAGCAGTACCGGCATAATTACTAAGTATGGCCATACGTTTTGAAAATGTAATAAGAATAAAAATACTACCAGTAAAAAGGAAATAATTGCTCCTAGTAAGTTCACAAGTGAATTTAAAATCCAATTTTTCCCTTTCTCCCTGAACCAATGAATAATCATTCCAGATTGAGAAAGTGTGAATGGAACAAAAACACCAACTGCATATAAAGGAATCAATAAGTTAGTTTGCCCATGGAAAATCAAAATTAAGACAATTGCTCCAACAGCAAGTGAAATAATTCCGTTTGAATATGCTAAACGATCTCCTTTATCCATATACATATGTGGCATGAACTTATCCTTAGCCAAATTATAAGCCAAGATTGGAAATGCAGAAAAACCTGTATTAGCAGCGACTGCCAGTATCATGGCCGTTGAAAACTGTAACAAATAATAAAAGATTCCCTTACCGAAAACAGCCATTCCTATTTGGGACAAAACAGTTTCTTTATTATTAGGAAGTACACCTAGATAGTAGCTTAAGAATGTTACTCCAGTAAAAAACACACCCAAGATTAAAGCCATTAATGCCAGAGTATTTGCTGCATTTCTTCTTTTAGGCTTTTTAAAGTTTGGAACTGCATTACTAATAGCTTCCACACCAGTCAAAGAAGAAGATCCGGCTGAAAATGCTTTGAGAAACAGAATCAAGGTCATCCCTGGAACCGTCCCTCCAATTGGTGAAGCTGCATTATATTGAATATTATTTGTAACAATATTGAATATTCCCCATATAAGCATCGAAATTAAGATAGTAATAAACAAGTAAACAGGAAACGTTAGAAATGAGGCAGATTCCCGCATGCCACGTAAATTCAAGGTCATAATAAACAAAACAATAATAATTGAAATTGCAATACTATGTTCTCGTAAATATGGAATAGCAGATGTGATCGCCTCGGTCCCAGAAGTTACAGAAACCGCAACGGTCAACATATAATCAACCAATAAAGACCCGCCTGCAACTAGCCCCACAGGTGTTCCCCAGTTTTTTGTTGCAACAATATATGCTCCACCACCAGATGGGTAAGCATTAATAATTTGTCTATAAGACATCGTTATTGCAAATAATAGAACCAAAACAATGCCAGCAGCAGGTAGGGCGTACCACGTTGCTGCTGCTGATAAAACTATTAGAACTGCTGTAATTTGCTCAGTTCCATAAGCCACTGAAGATAAGGCATCGGATGACAACAGTGCTAACGCTTTGAACTTTGTCAGCTGCTGATTACCCTCATCCGTTGTTTTTAAAGGCTTTCCAATCAATAATCGTTTTAAATAGCGCCACATTTAATTTCCCCTCTTTGATGAATAAGATAATCAAATTCTATGAAATAGCATTTTTTTACTGTCTGCTAATTCCCTATTAAAACAATTTATCACACTTTACATTCAGTTGCACCTTAAAATTAAATTCCACTTCTGTAAAGTTCTAATAATTACTAAAATTTGCTATAAAAAAACGAAGACAACTTGATCATTGCCCTCGTTCTGTAATTCTATAATCTAGAACTTTATTACATCATTCCGCCCATACCTGGTGCTGGAGCTGGAGCAGCAGGTGCTTCAGGAGCTGGTACCTCAGCAACAACTGCTTCCGTTGTCAACAACAATGCAGATACACTTGCTGCATTTTGTAATGCAGAACGTGTTACCTTAGTTGGATCGACAATCCCAGCTTCTACCATATCAACCCATTCGTCTGTAGCAGCGTTGTAACCAATTCCTGTTTCTTGTGACTTTAACTTCTCAACAATTACTGAGCCTTCAAGTCCTGCATTAGCAGCAATCTGACGAACTGGTTCTTCCAAAGCACGTTTAACAATATTGATACCTGTTTGAACGTCACCAGTTTCTTCTAATTTAGCAACTTTACCAATTACATTAACTAATGCTGTACCACCACCAGAAACAAATCCTTCTTCAACAGCAGCTCTTGTAGCATTCAATGCATCTTCAATACGGTACTTGCGTTCCTTTAATTCTGTTTCAGTTGCAGCCCCTACTTTAATCACAGCTACGCCACCAGCCAACTTAGCTAGACGTTCTTGTAATTTTTCACGATCAAAGTCAGAAGTTGTTTCAGCAATTTGTTTCTTGATTGTGTTTACGCGTTCTGCAATTTCTGCTTTGTTACCAGCGCCTTCAACAACAGTAGTCTTTTCCTTCGTAACAGTAATCTTGCTTGCAGAACCAAGTTGATCAACTGTCGTATCCTTCAATTGCAACCCTAAATCTTCTGTAATAACTGTTGCACCAGTTAAAGTAGCAATATCTTGTAACATTTCTTTACGACGATCGCCAAATCCTGGAGCTTTGACAGCAACAACGTTGAATGTTCCACGAATCTTGTTCAAAACAAGTGTAGGTAATGCTTCACCATCAACATCATCAGCAATGATTAACAAAGGACGACCTTGTTCTACAATTGATTGTAAGAGATTAAGAACTTCTTGGATGTTTGAAATCTTCTTATCAGTAATCAAGACATATGGATTATCTAAATCTGCTTCCATCTTATCATTATCAGTTACCATATATTGTGAAAGATATCCACGATCAAATTGCATTCCTTCTACAACATCCAGTGAAGTATCAATTCCCTTTGATTCTTCAATTGTAATAACACCATCATTTCCAACCTTTTCCATGGCATCTGCAATTAACTTACCAATCTCTTCACTAGCTGAAGAAATTGCAGCAACTTGAGCAATATCGCTCTTTGATTCTACTTTGTGTGACATTTCATGCAATTCATCAACTGCAGCCTTTGTTGCTAATTCAATCCCACGACGAATTCCAACTGGGTTTGCACCGGCAGTTACATTTTTCATTCCTTCTGTAACAATTGCTTGTGTCAATACTGTAGCTGTTGTAGTCCCATCACCTGCAATATCATTTGTTTTTGAAGCAACTTCTGCAACAAGTTTTGCTCCCATATTTTCAAAATGATCTTCAAGTTCGATTGCCTTTGCAATAGTTACACCATCATTTGTAATTGTTGGTGAGCCATAAGATTGTTCTAAAACAACATTTCTTCCTTTTGGTCCAATTGTTGATTTAACTGTATCTGCTAACTTGTCAACACCTGCAAGCATTTTTGAACGAGCATCTTCTGAAAATTTAATTTCTTTTGCCATCAATAATTCACCTCATAGTCGATTTATATAATAATATTTTAGTCTACAATTGCAACAATATCTTTTTCATGAACAACCAAATACCCTTTTTCTTCGTATTTGACTTCTGTGCCAGCATATTTATCAAACAAAACCGTTTCACCGACTTTAACTGATAAAGCAACCTTTTCACCGTTATCTAAAACTCGGCCTGCACCAACAGCAACCACTTTTCCTGTTTGTGGCTTTTCTTGAGCATTGCTAGCAATTACTATGCCGCCAACAGTTTGTTCCTCATCTTTTTGAACTTCCAAAATAACACGATCTCCTAAAGGTTTAAGCACTGTATATCCCTCCAATATTGTTTTGTTTTTAGCACTCTACTGTTCTAAGTGCTAATCACAACTATTACTATAATCAATTCAACCTAAAAATGCAAGCTTTTTATCACTCTAACAATCAGAGTGCTAATTAATGTATGCTATACTGGGTTTATTATTAAAATGAATGGGGTCAGTCATGAATATTAGAAAAAATTCGCTAGTGTTACTCGTAACATATCTTGTTGTTATGTTATTTCCAAGTATTCTTTTTGCAATATTCCAAAATAATTCTTTATTATTCATCGCAACTACTATCTTGGGAATCGCAGGAATATTTTTTATGTTCTATCTTAATTATAAACTGCCATTTAAAAATAGACTTGAAGAAAAATCAAGCTCGATGACTTCAATACTATTGTTAGGAGTTGTTGGAACCTTCTTAGCTCTTATTATCCAGAAAGTTTCCATGTTTGCTGAAGTTTATTTGCTACATCAATCGGCGGTTTCTGAAAATACAAGTCAGATAATGACAATTGTCTCTCACTATCCTTATTATTTAATATACGTAACAATCGCCGCGCCAGTAATGGAAGAATTCATATTTCGGAAAGTCTTTTTTGGTAATATTGCAACCTTCATTAACCCTATAAGCGCTGTCCTTATTTCCAGTATTCTTTTCAGCATTGCCCATGCTGACGGACATTATTTAACCTATGCTTGTCTAGGAATAGTTTTAAGTTTCATATACTACAAGGCTCATGATATCAAAGCACCGATAATTACCCATATACTCATGAACCTTCTTATTGTTGCTTTGCAATTAAAATAAAAAAGCCTACCTCATGAAGTGAACCCCCGAGATTGGACAACAATCTCGGGGGTTTACTATGACTAAATTTAATTTAGAGTTACGGATTTCTATTGTGACAGAATATTTAACGGGTATTAGTTCCATTCAATTGGCCAGAAAATACCATATTGCCAACAATGAAACGATTCTCCTATGGGTTCATCGCTTTAATCGTTTTGGCATTGCAGGATTAAAACCGAAATCTATGAATTTGGAATACTCTAGTGAATTCAAGATAGAAGTATTAAACTGGAAACAACAGCACAAAGCTTCGCTTCCAGAAACAGCACTACATTTCAACCTCTCTTCACCAAGTACTATCTGGCAATGGCAAAGAAAGTTTGATTTAGAGGGGCTCAGTGGACTAAATAGAGTGAGAGGAAATCCAAAGACTATGTCTAAACATAAAAAAGTGACCAAACCCACAACGGCACAAATCCAAGCACGCCACGATAAAAATGAGTTAAAGCAACTCAAGCAAGAAAATAAGATGTTAAGAATCGAGAACGAATTTTTAAAAAAACTCGATGCCTTAGATCACGAAAAATCAGCTCACGAGAAACCGTGACCTTAATTGATGATCTGAGGCGGGTCTTCAAAACGTCGATTAGTTTTATCCTTAAAGCCGTTAAGGTACCACGTAGCACGTACTATTACACTAAGCACAGTCAGGGACGAGAATATGAGAATGACCAGGTTATCCAAGCCATTGATGAAATTCGGCAAACAGATGCCAAGTATACTCAAAAATACGGTTACCGTCGCATAACGTTAGTTATGCATGAACAGGGATTTAAAGTTAATCATAAACGCGTCCTCCGAATTATGAAGGAGCAAGGCTGGACATGTCAGGCCTTTAATAAGCAAACTCGCAAATATAACTCATACAAAGGAACTGTTGGTAGAATAGCCAAAAATAAGTTACACCGTCGATTCAAGACAGATCGACCATATCAAAAACTCGTCGCCGACGTTAGTGAATTTCGATACGGTCAGATGAGTCAAAGTGAGCGAATCTATTTAGAACCCATCATGGATTTATTTTCGGGTGAAATTTTGGCATTTAACATTAGTGCACACCCAACTCTTGAATTTGCGTTGAAACCACTAAAAGAAGCATTAGATGGATTACCTGAGCTTCCTTATAGAACAACGGTACACACAGATCAAGGATTTCAGTATCAACATAAACAGTGGCAAAAAACGCTTAAAACTCATCATACCTTTCAGAGTATGTCCCGTAAGGCTACCTGCTTAGATAACGCCGCCATGGAATCATTTTTTCATCTCATGAAAGCAGAGATGATGGATGAACACTTCGAAAATTCAGAGAGTCTCGCGCAAGCGATGACTGAATGGATTGAATTTTATAATAACCGTAGAATCAGGACCAAACTAAAAGGCAAGTCACCGGTACAATACCGAGAACTTGCCAATCAGTTAGCAGCTTAATTTAGTTGTCCAAACTTGTGGGTTCACTTCATCAGCAAAAACCTTGGCAAAGCTTTTTTTCATGTTAGTCTAGTAGATTTTCTTCCTCATCACCAAACTTATTTAAAAAATAAATTAGTGTTTGTAATTCATTTGTTAAATCAACATTTTGAACTCTTACGGTGTTAGGAACTGTAATTCTAAGTGGTGTAAAATTAAGAATTCCTTTGATTCCAACTTCAACAAGTTCATTTGTAACTTGTTGAGCAACGCTAGATGGAACAGTTAAAATTACAATTTCGATTTGTTGAACAGTTAACTGTTCTTTCATATCGGCCATATCATAAACTGGCACACTACTTTGAATCGTTCCCGTAATATCTTGGTTAATATCAAAAGCTGCACTAATACGTACATTGTTGCTCTGATGGAAGTTATAATTTAAAAGGGCATGTCCCAAATTACCGACACCAATCAAAGCTACATTGGTTAATTGATCTTGGTTCAAAGTCTTTTTAAAGAAAGCGAGCAAACTATCAACATCATAGCCATATCCTCGTTTTCCTAGCGCACCGAAGTACGAGAAGTCTCTCCTAATTGTTGCAGAATCAACCTTAACGGCATCTGCAAGTTCAGTTGATGAAATTCTTTGCTTCCCTGCATCTGATAAAAAATGTAAGTAGCGATAATAAATTGGCAGTCTTTTGGCTGTCGCATGAGGAATTTTTGATGTTACCATTTTTTGGCTCCTTTCACTAATAAATGATTCAGTCTTTTTATGTAGTATAACACATTCCTTGTGAAATTACGCATTTAACTATCTTCACAAGCAATAATATTGTACCCTATATTTTACCGTATCCATGCTACACTAAAATACATTCACTTGCAATAGAATGCACATTCACTTGCTCAATTTCACAAGAATTATAAATGATATAATATTCATATTTTAATATTCAAGAGGTGTTTTTTATGATTTTACTTCAAGTACAAAATGTTGAAAGGTTATTTGGAAGCGATGTTCTCTTTGAAAGAGTTAACCTTGATGTTCAAGAAAATTCAAGAATTGCCCTTGTTGGACGCAATGGCGTTGGCAAGTCGACTTTAATAAAAATGATTGTTGGTCTGCAATCACCTGATAATGGACAAATTACTAAAAATAAAAATATGACTATTGGATATTTGGCACAGGATAATGGCTTGAATTCTTCAAACAGCATCTATGCTGAAATGCTCACTGTTTTCAATGATTTAAAGAAAATGGAAATAAAAATGCATGAACTAGAAAATGAAATTGCAACTTTTGATCACTTAACTCAATCACAAACAAAGTATGATACACTTCTTAGCAGTTATGATCAATTAACACATAATTTCAAAGAAGCAAACGGTTATGGTTATGAATCAGAAATTCGAGCTGTTTTACATGGCTTTAGATTCTACGAAGAAGACTTTTCTACCATTATCGGTACTCTATCGGGCGGTCAAAAAACGCGACTTGCTCTTGCAAAGCTATTACTTGAAAAAAATGATTTACTGATACTTGATGAACCTACCAACCATCTAGACATTGAAACCCTCAGTTGGCTTGAAGGCTACTTGCAATCTTACTCTGGCGCCCTTTTAATTATCTCGCATGATCGTTATTTTCTTGATAAAATCTCTAAGGAAGTCTATGAGCTAACATCTAGTGGAACTGATCATTATCAGGGAAACTATTCCTTCTATATCCAAGAAAAAGCAAAACGCTTCCAGCAAAAAATGAAGCAATACGAAAAACAACAAGAAGAAATTGAAAAGCTTGAAGATTTCGTTGCTCGCAATATTGTACGTGCATCAACAACAAAACGAGCACAAAGTCGCCGGAAACAACTTGAAAAAATCAATCGCCTAGAGCGACCCACAGATGGTCAACAAGAACCACATTTTCAATTTACAGCAGAAAGACAAAGTGGCAATATTGTCCTAAGTGTCGCCAATGCTTTCATTGGTCATGATGATAAACCAATATCAGGTCCAATTAATATTGATCTGCGGAAGCATCAAATGATGGCAATTGTAGGTAGTAATGGTATTGGTAAGTCGACCCTATTAAAAAGTATCCTTAATAAAATTCCTCTAATCAGTGGCGAATATTCATTTGGAACAAATGTTGATACCGGATACTACGATCAAGAATTAAAGAATCTACATGCTAACAAGACTGTATTGAACGAGTTGTGGGACGACCATCCTACTACTCCTGAAAAAGATATTAGATCTATTCTAGGAAGCTTTCTATTCTCTGGGGATGATGTTAAGAAAGTCGTTCACAATCTTTCAGGTGGTGAAAAAGCTCGCTTATTGCTGACCAAACTAGCATTTAACCATGACAATTTTCTAATTTTTGATGAACCTACTAACCACCTAGACATTGATAGTAAAGAAGTACTGGAAGAGGCACTTTTGAACTATAATGGAACTGTTCTCTTCATCTCACATGACCGTTATTTCATCAACAAAGTCGCAACCAGTGTCCTTGAAATATCCAAAAATGGCAGTCAGCTTTACTTAGGTGATTACGATTACTATGTCGACAAAAAAGAAGAACAACTCTTGCTTGCACAAGAAGAAAATAAGCAAACTGGCGAAATAGTGTCCAAGCAACCTGAAAAAAATAGTTATCAACTTACTAAAGAACAACAGCGGCAAGAAAGAAAGTTACGTCGTGAAGTTGAAGATATCGAGAACCAACTTGAACAGCTTAATGCTAAAGAAGAAGAGATTCAAAATCAAATGACACTTCCTGAAGTGTACTCTAATCTTCAAAAGAGCACTGAATTACAAGAATCACTAAAAAAGACCCAAGATAAAATCTCTGACTTAGAGGATTCTTGGGAAGAAAAAAGTATGGAACTTGAAAAATTTGATTAATGTTATATTGCGAATTAGATGTCAGATCAAAAGTTAGACTTTGACCTGACTTCTTTTTTTATTTGTATTTTAACAATGTCCTACATTAAAAATGCAATATAGCAAGCTTGGAAAATCTTGGCACCATAAAAAATCGACTGAGATAAAGATATAAAAATAAAAATGTTGATTCAGTTCTCCTAATTATCACAAATAAACGTGTTCCATAAGTCAAAACTCTCCGTCTAACTTCGAATTAGAACTCAAATTTTTCCGACCTATATCACGCTGTCTTGGTAGATTATCTAAAACTATTACTTAATATTCTACTTTTAAAAGCAAAAAGGCTAAATCAAAATTTAATTTCTGATTTAGCCCTTAATCATTCACTCGTAATCTCTTATTTTAATAGCTCTTTTTCTTATATTCCTATCTCTATTTTTCAATCCATTCAAACTCTAGACTAGGATCTGCATTTAATGCCAAATCTGCGACTTCACCATTTTTCCACGCAACATAACCGGCTGCGCCAATCATTGCAGCATTGTCACCGCATAACTTTAACGGTGCTTTAAGTAATTCGACGTCAGAATGCCTGCTTAATAATTGATCCAAGCCATCTCTAAGTCCCTGATTAGCTGCAACACCGCCCGCTAAAATCAGTTGTTTAATTGAAAATGAATTAAGCGCATGCTCGGTCCTGTGCAAGAGTACATCAATTACACTTTGTTGAAAGCTTGCTGCTAAATCATCAGCATTGAGTTTTTCTCCAACTTGATCAGCGTGATGAACTTTATTTATAAATGCACTCTTAAGTCCACTGAAACTAAAATCGAAGTTATCTTCCTTGAACATTGCCCGCGGAAATGAAAATGTATCACTACCTCTATGAGCCATCTCATCAATCTGTTTTCCAGCGGGATATGTTAACCCCAAAACTCGACCAATTTTATCGTAAGCCTCACCTGCCGCGTCATCACGTGTTTCACCAATAATCTGATACACATTTTCTTTAGGAAGATAAACTAACTCAGTATGTCCACCAGATACAAGCAATGCCATTGCTGGAAATTTAATCTCATTTGTAAATCTCGCAGCATAAATATGTCCTGCCATATGGTTAACCGGTATTAGAGGCAAATCATGTGAAAATGCAACTACTTTAGCACAAGCCACACCCACAAGTAATGCTCCAACTAGCCCAGGACCATAAGTAACTGCCACTGCAGAGAGTTCATCATAAGTTACATTTGCTTTTGCCATTGCATCCTCTAAACACATTGTGACCTGTTCGATATGGTGTCTGCTGGCAACTTCTGGTACAACTCCTCCAAATCTTTTATGGCTTTTAATTTGTGTTGCAACGATGTTCGACAAAATTTTATTTCCGTTCTCAATAACTGCAACACTCGTTTCGTCACAACTTGATTCAAAAGCTAAAATCAACTCTCTTTTTTGACTACTCATTAACTGTTTCCTTCTCATTCTTTATTGATAATCGCATATCTACAGCATCTTCATGATTAGACTGATAATATGATTTCTTTAAACCAATATTTTTAAAACCAATTGTACTATAAAGTTTTTGAGCACGCACGTTGCTCAACCGGGTTTCAAGAGAAAGTGATACATATTCATTGAACGTTGCACAATTAATCATTGTTTCAATTAAAAACTGTCCTAGACCTCGACTTTGAAAATCTGGGTGTACCGCAACATTCGAGATATGAACATCTCTGGTTTTCTGATTGAATGAGGCACCAATGAATGCCACAAGTTGGTCGTTTTGTCGCATTATTAAGTACAACTTACTTTTCTCATTACGTAGTTCACTCTCAAAAACTTCCGCATCCCAAGAATTGTCATCAGTATAAACCATCTTTTGCAAATGTAGCATTTCAGCTACATCAGGAACGACGGCCCTGCATAAAAGATATTCATTATCATGGATTACAACTCTTTTATTATCGAAGGTTAGTGAAGTATCTTCAAAATAATTAAAACAATAATCCAAAATTTTGTTAAATTTTCTCAACAAGTGCTTCATCTACTCTCCCCTGATGATTTTCTAACCATTGACTCTCTGCCTGTGTTAATCTCAAGTAATCCGGTACAAAACTATGAATATCAGCTGGTTTTCCCTTTAGACCAAGCAATCCCAAGCGATACGCTTGTGGGTAATCACGCTCCATGCTTGAAAAAGTTATCTCTTGCTGTTCATCCATTTTTTCTAAAATCTGTTTCTCAAGCTTGTGACTATCACTTCCAACAAAAATAATTCGCTGATATTTTTTTGTTTTTTCAAGCAAATTTTCCAATGATATGTGTTGATCTGGAATTATATTCGTAAGTCCATTAGAACCCTTGCTATATACTCCCGTAAAAACATTGTCACGTCTTGCATCGAAGATTGGAACTATCATAGTTTCTTCAACATTAATACCATCGGCTAAAACTGCTAAACTTGAAATACCTACAAGTTCTTTTCCAAGAGTAAATGCAAAGGTCTTGGCAGTCGTAACTCCTATACGCAAGCCCGTATATGAACCCGGTCCCTTTGCAACTACAAATCTATCAATGTCCGTTGCTTTCATCCCAACACTGCTCAATAAATTAGCAATCTGTGGCATCAATGTCACACTATGATTTTTTGACTGGTTTGTTGTGGTTGTTGCAACCAGTTCCTCATCTTTTAATATTGCAATACTCAAAGGTTGATTTGAGGTATCAATTGCCAATATATTCATTTTACTTACCGCCTCAATTCATCTTTAAATTCCATGGATAATACTAACACAATTATAGTATAAACAAGCTTGTATGCTAAATTTTTAATCATTGTAATAATTTTTTAAGAACAATTCTTAGACTATGATCAATTGCTTCTTATATAGACATATATCTAAAAAACTGATACCGCAACAAGTTAATAAAATCTAATTTATAGATGTTTAAACAAACTATTTTTCTACATAAACAAGCTGTACGCACTATAACTAAAAAAGCTGCATCAAAATTTTACTTTTGACCAGCTTCTCAATCCTATTTTTAAAATTTATTGACTATCACAAATCAATTAATTCGTTTGACCAAACCTGCCAGCGTCTTGTTCTTTCCAATCGCATACAACAGAATAATCTGTACCGGAATCATTAACAATTCCTTAATAAACCTCATTGGGAAGATTGCCCAAAAATTCGCATGGTATAAAAGAGAAATCCAATAGGTATTCATCAATGCATCCACTAGAAAAATATTAATCAATACTGCAATGATAATTCTTACCAGCGTAATATCTTTCTTATAAAATAGAATACCGTAGACTAAAGCTCCTAAAAAGGCAGAAACTGTGAAACCTGCAAAATATCCTCCAAGACCTCCAAAAATCAAAGTTCCGACAATATCTGCACATGCCGCACCGATTGCCCCTAACAAAGGACCAAACCAATATGACATAAAAAATACGATGACGAATGTGAAACTAATCCTTACTGACCAGATTCCAAACGACAAAAACTTAGATACAACAATATTAAGAGCAATCAATAAGCCCATTAACACAATATTGCGCACCGACAAACGTGAAACAAAACTGCTATTCATATAAGACATCTCCTCTTTGGAGTTGCCACAAAAATGCGGCGAATGCGAAAATAAAACCGCAGGCGCTAACCTTTCGTCTAGAAGACACATTCCGTCCTTCCAGCACTTGACGCTTTATTTTCTACCCCGAAATTTGTACTTTGCGTACCAAAACAGTGTATCACAATTATTCAATTAATTGTGATTCTTTTTCTCAGAATACACAAAAAAACTTTTTCTAATTTTCAAAACCAATTATTAATTGATAAACGCAACTTTACTTTTTCTGAAATCACTCTGCGAATTTAAATTATGCTTACACATAGTTAACTTACAACATACTGTACCTATGTAATTAATAATGTTATGCTACAAAATTTTTGAATAATTTGAAAAGCGTTTTTTTTGTGAAATTCATGTAATATCTTTTCGAATATTTACTTTCTTTATGCATTTATACCTCATTTAGTGTTAACATCATCTTATGAGTCAATAATATTTATGAGATGAGGTTACATATTGTGATAAAAAATCTTTCTAATTCGTTAAAATCTTACCTGCAAGAAAATAAGTCAATTTTCAAAAACAACTGGCTTTGGGCTGGTATTATGTATGTTTTACTTATTTTTGTGGCAAGTGTACTTTTTATGCTAGACTACGAGCTTTTTGCAGTTGGGGTCTCGTCTATTTCAACAAGTATCACGCTGCTATTATACGGTCAGTCAAGCTATCTGATATTCATTAATCTCTTAGAAATAATTGTTAGCATTATCTTGTTCTTCGTAATTGCAGTATTTTGTTTTTTTGTCCGTACTGCTATTCAATATGTTGTTCAAGATACGCTCAGAACTAAACTTACAAAAATTTCTTTCTCCAATGTTTTCAAGAAGTTTAAGCAGTTAAACAAAAACCAAGTACTTCGTTTATTTTGTTACTTGTCATTATTTATGTTCTTATGGTTATTACCTTTGATGATAATCAATATGTTCACTAGCAAAATAGCATTTGTTACGTATATCCTGCAATTCCTATTCTTTGTTGTAATACTTTGGAAGGGGATTGACTATTCACAAGCAATCTTCCTTTACCGTGAAAACCAACCACAATTTTTGGGACAATCACAACGCTATGCCCTAAAAGCTAGTAAACATTTCATCAAAAATTTACGTTTCAAATACCTATTGGTCTTGATTGGCTTAACTATTCCATTAGTTATTTGGATTGCTATCTGGAGTGTGGTTACCTACTTTGGATTCTACATCTGGGAACCAATCATGATTTATGGTGGACCAATTTTAGGAATTATTGGTGGTTGCTTCTATCTTCCTTTTGTACAATTCACACTGGCATACTTCTATGAGAAAAACAACAGTGGCGAATTAATTGAGAAATCTTTCCGCGATTGCTTTAAACCCATTGAGAAACTTACCGGTGAAGCATACAAGAACTAATTAGATATTTTATTGGGGGCTGTAGCAAAACAATTGTTTTGTTGCGGCCCTTTTACTGACATCATCCTGAGAAGAAATGTCCAGCAAATAAGTTTCATTAACTTTAAACAGCTAAATAATTAAAAAGTGGTCTTATTCATGTACGCTTACGAGTTTTTAAATAAAGTTCCACATACTAAAAAAAATCCATCAACTAGACTCAGTATGATTTTGGATAAAGGATTAGGATTGAATGCTGCAACAGACTTAGCTCAAAGTGCTGGCACATATATTGATTTCATCAAGTTTGGCTGGGGAACAGCTGCTACCTTCAAATCTGATTTAATAATCCAAAAAAATAAAATATATCATGATAGTCAAATTCTAACTTATCCAGGTGGAACTCTGCTAGAAGTGGCAATTCAGGAAAAGAAACTAGATCAATTCTTCCAAGAAACAGCTCGTTTGGGTTTCAATGCAATTGAAGTTAGTGATGGTTCAACCTCTGTCTCTAAAGAAATTCGTGATAATGTTATTTTTTTAGCTCGTGAAAAAGGATTTTTTGTTATTTCCGAAGCCGGTAAAAAAAATCCATTACTGGATCACAAGCTTAGTATTGAAACACGTGTAGCTCAAATTCAATCTGATCTTGCTTCAGGTTCAAACTTAGTAATTATTGAGGCTCGTGAAGCAGGTAAAAATATTGGCATTTATGATGAAAGTGGCAATATTATCTCCGAAGAGCTTGATATTTTAGCAGAAATTGGAACTAGTAAGCTCATATTTGAAGCCCCTCTAAAAAAACAGCAAGTTGACTTAATCTTGAAATTTGGTCCTCAAGTTAATCTTGGTAATATTGCGTCCACTGATGCAATTTCCTTAGAAACTTTACGAACTGGACTTCGTGGCGATACGGTAGGTAAAATAAAATAATGGATAAAAGAATTATTTTTGTACGTCATGGTAAAACTCAATGGAATGTAACTGGACGCCTGCAAGGAGCTCACGGAGATAGTCCGCTCATAGATACTCCTGAAGTCCAAGCTGATTTGAAGGCTCTCGCTGCTTATTTAAAACTCGCCAATCTTTCAGCAGTTTACTCCAGTCCGCTTAATCGTGCCTATGCAACAGCAAAGCTACTCTCTAAAAATATTTGTACACAATTACAGGTAGTTACTGATCCTGGCTTGTTAGAGGTTTCCTTTGGTTCATTTGAAGGCCTAAAAAAGGAAACACTACTCAACGACTACCCCACTGAATTTGCTTTGTTATCTTCTAGAATCGATGATCCGCGTCTCCAGCAACTAGGTATTGAATCTTTCTCGGATGCGCAAACAAGATTCTGTAAAACAATTAACAAACTCGCCAAAGCAATGGATGATAATCAAACTATTCTTGTTGTCTCACATGGTGCAATCAGTCAATTAGGTATTCAAGGCTTGACGAATAATCGCTATCTTAGTGGACTTTCAAACCTATCTTTGTCACAGATTGTTGAAAAAAATGGGCATTTCATAATTGAGAAATATAACGAAACGGCCTTTTTAACCCATCCTGTAATTCAGCAAAAAAATACTTCAATTAAGTAATTTAATAATCAATCAAAAAAGCCTTCTAAAGTCTGCCTTTATCAAACTTTAGGAGATTTTTTATAAGTTCTTTATTTAAGCCAAATATTCAAAAGTGCTAATCCAAGATTTAATAATAGAAGAATCGAGAGTGCCAACAAATGAAATAGCCTATGTTGCATCAAAATTGCGATATATTCTCTAATAAATGCATTGGGTATGAAGAATTTACTTGTTTTAGCTTTAATGTCGTATTTCCTAAAATACCATTCAATAATCTAAATTTATTATGCTTTAGACTAATACTTAATAGCCCTCCAAAGCCTATAAAAATAAGCCATGAGGCGATAACTATAATTGTTGCTAAATCAGTTTGCATTTTGTAGCCTCCATAGAAATTCTCAACATAATTCTAACAGATACACTGCGCGATTTACACGTCTACTAGTAGTTATACTAAATTATTTTTTATAGCTAGCATTTAATTCACTAAGTGTATATAATGAGAAAGTTAATTCCTATAGGAGGTCTCCAGCAATGAAAACAATACTCATATTACATACTGGCGGTACGATCGCAATGTCGCAAAATGAAGACGGCGGTGTTGCTCCTGGTAGCGCTAATCCCTTAGATACCTTTGAAAATCCATTTATTGGGAAATTAAATCTAATTACAGAAGACGTCTTTAATCTACCTTCCCCCCATATTGGGCCTGCTGAAATGCTTTTATTGCAAAAAAGAATACTAAAGGCTGCGGCGGAAAATATTGATGGTGTTGTTGTTACTCACGGAACAGATACCCTTGAGGAAACTGCTTATTTCCTTGACTTAACCGTTCCCAATGACTTCCCTGTTGTTATTACAGGTGCAATGCGCTCTGCAAACGAAATTGGCTCTGATGGTCTTCATAATTTCCAAACCGCAATCCAAACTGCAGCAAGTGATGAAGCAAAAAATAAGGGTGTACTGGTTGTGATGAATGATGAGATTCACACTGCCCGCTACGTCACAAAGACACATACTACTAATGTTGCAACATTCCGTACCCCTACATTTGGCCCAATTGGCTTAGTTACTAAAAACCGTGTTTTCTTCTATGAACAACTGCTGCTGAATGATTATCATCCAATTGACCATATTGTAAATCATGTCTATCTCGTAAAGGCATATGCAGGAATGGATTCAGAGATGTTGGAATTTATGGATAACGACGAAACAAATGGAATTGTAATTGAGGCCTTAGGTGCTGGAAATCTACCTCCTCATGTTTTACCTGCACTAAAAAAGTTGCTGGCTCGCAAAATTCCAATTGTCTTAGTTTCACGATGCTTCAACGGAATTGCCCAAGAAGTGTACTCATATGATGGTGGCGGAATCCAATTAAGCAATCTAGGTGTCACTTTTTGCCATGGCTTAAATGGTCAAAAAGCACGTATTAAGCTATTAGTTGGTCTCAGTGCCGGTCTTTCAACTACTGAACTGACTAACTTTTTAGGTGATGCTGTTTCATAATTTTTTAATATTGCTTTTAAAATTGAAACTTGAATAATAAATTAAATAATTCATACAAAAAAGGACTAGCCAAAAAATTTGACTTAGTCCTTTTTTCATTTAGGAAAATCTGAATTGCGGAACACGTTTATACGGAATAAATGAGTAGGTGGTTGGGTCGAAATTTAACGTTCTGCACACTCCCCTTTTCTATTTATTACGAGTATTGAGAAATGTTCCAATATTTGCTGCAGCTGATATTGAAGCCATTGTGTTTGTTGACTTTGCAACTGCCAGATTTTCTTGTTGGAGTGCAAGCTGATCATTTTGAAAATCTTGATTCTCTGCAAGGTTAAAAGCATCTTGCAGTGTTACGGCACGATTATCTTTTACAAGTTTAATCAGACGATCAATTGTCCAGTAAGAATAAAATTTATTAGGAAAATCATTGGCTCCGGCTAGATACTCTTGCTTATTCTCCTCAACATTTAGATTTTCCCTAGCTGTCTGGACTTGCATTTTAAGTCCATTTCCTTGCCTAAATTTCATAACAAATAAACCAATAAATACTGTCCACCAACCTATTAACCAAAGTACATAAAAAATCATACTATTAAGTGTCATAAAAGGAACAATAACACCTGCAATAACCGTTATTAATAGTCTTTTTTTAAACTGGCTATTTACTAAGTTAAGTTGTTCATTAGCAGTAGCTAAGTTATGCCTTGCATTTTGAACTGCGACTGTAAGCTGTTGTTTTTCTTGTAGATACTTTAATGTTTCTTCTTTATTCATTTTCTTCCTCCAAAGTAACTTTTTATTATTAAAAAATAATGACTAGCTTTATTATTATTTTTACCATCCACCATCCATACTACGTCCAGCTGTCGTATTTGTACCTGTAATATTACCACTTTGAATTGATGCTGATGATGTTTGTGGAACTGTATTATTATGATAGCTACTTGCTGTTGGTGTCTTTGCTTGAGTTGAACTTTTTGCTGGTGCATGATAAGTTGAACTTGCAGCCGCATGATAAGATGCTGCTGCACTTCTTGCAGGTGTTGCTGATGCCTGTGTTGCGTGACTCGTTGTCGATTGTGTTGTATTTGTATTTGTTGATGCTCTTGTAGTTGATGTTGCTTGTGTTGCCGAAGTTGCTTGGGAAGCGGATGATGATCGTGTTTCTTCAGAAGACATTTTTGCCATATTTGAGGATTCAGCTGCACTTGCCGATGATGAACTTGCAGCAGCTACCGCAGCTTTTGCTTGTGCAACTTTTAATTTCTTTTCCGATAATGGTTTTGTCATATCTAACACTTGTGACTCAGCATAATTTGTATGAGTAACAACTAAAACAACCATCGATTGTTCATATTCTTTTTCCATATGAGTTGCTAATTTTGAATTCTTTAAGTCTGCTATATGCGAACGAACTGTTTGCATATTAATTAAACTACTATCTTTTACTACATTAACAACATCTGTATATGCTCTACGAATATCTTTAGTATTCGTATCATTGCCTTTGATTTCAGCAATTGCCGTTGCTGCTTTATCTTCGGCCTTACTAACGATAGGCGCAACATAATTATCAGGTCGTCTATTAACAACATTGGGGTCAGTTTTGGCATCTTTTTGCTCAGCTTTATCATTAGCATTAAAGACATTTTTTACTGCTGCATCAGCTTTTTTCACTTGTTCAGCTTTTGACTTAGATAAGTTTTGATATGGATTGTTATTTTTGCTGCTCACACTAGCTGCAGTACTTTGCCCACTATCTTGCTTGGTCTGATTGCTCCCACATGCTGTTAAAACAATAGTAATCAACATTGCTGTAATAACGAACGCAATTTGTTTGCTTAATTTTGTTCTCCCCCAAAATTCCTTGTTGGGCATTTTTTCCACTCCCTTTAATAGGATTTTCACTTAGTAATCAGTTTCAGTTAGTTGTACTCTGAAAAACTTCTGTATAGCTATTATTACTAGTCCAAATAATTATTCGATTTTTTGAATTATCAACTGTCGTTGGAATATTTTTATCAAAATCAGACATTGAAATTCCTTTTGGATAGAAATAAATAGAATAATTTATCGCTACACTTTCATCTGCAAGGCCAGCAGTTAGATAACCATTCGTCTGACTAAACACTACATCATTGTTGTTGGTTCCATCATTCAAGATATTTCCCTGTAATGACAAAGTACCATTAACAAGTTTATCTTTAGACACTGTCAGTGTATCTCCTTGAGGAACATCCCAATGACTTCCAGTTCCATCTTGGCGATTAACAGAAACAGCAGCTTCTTGCCATGTTCCTAATAAGCTTTCATAGTCTCCTTGCTGAATTTGAGAAAAGTTCATTTCTTGTGCTGTCGTTGGTTGTGCTGATGATGCAGTTGAGCTATTAGCTTGTGGACTATTAGTTTGGTTTGTATTCTGAGACGATGCTAATTTTTCTTGCTCTGCCTTTTCTTGTGCTGCCTTCAACTTTTTATTTGATAGAGGTTTGGTTTTATTGAGTACCTCGCTCTCATCCATGCTTGTATTCGCAGCTACTATTCTGGCCATTTTTTTCTTATATTTATTGTTCATCTTTTTTGCTAGTAGTGAATCGTTAACTTGTCCAATATATGAGCGGGCAGTCTGCATATTGATTAAGCTTGGACTTTTGACAACCCCAACAATAGCCATGTAGCTCTTACGGATCAATTTTGTGTTCTTGTCGGTGCCTTTGATTTCTTTAATTGATTTTATCGCTCTTATAGTAGGATTATTAACTTTTTTATCACTATTCTTTTTTACCACTATCGCAACATGCACGGATTTTGAAACAGCATCATCCGCTTTTTTTACTTGTTTTGCCTTGGACTTTGTCAGGTTTTGATATGCATTACTACTCTTCGTACGACTTGTCACACTACTATCGCTGCTTGCTTTATCCTTCTGAGACTTGGCTTGATTACTACCACATGCAGCAAGACCCGTAGTGAGAAACAGCATGATAACAATCATTCCAATTAGCTTCAGTAGTTTTTGTCCTAAGGTTAACTGTGAATTATTTCTTCTAGTCGACAGGTTACTACTATTTCTGCTATTCATTACTAATAACATCTCCTGATACCTTTATTCTTTTTTCGTATATGTTGTACCTTTAGCTAAGTTAGCTATACCATCGGCAGACGTAATGGTAAACGAATTGCGATTATCAGATAATTTAGCCCTCAGATGATAATCATTAATTTTGATTGTGAGATCATCACCATCGATTTTATATGTACCTTTATCAATAACCTTGCCATTTTGCTTTTCTGTGACCTTGTCGCCATCAAAAATCATTGTATCTTTTTGTTCAACAAAGAGAAGTGTAATTTTACCAGTATATGCCCCGCTTAACTTGTTCCCGCATCCAGTAAGGATCAACCCCATCATGACAATAAAACTAATAAGTACTTTCTTTTTCACTTTTTTTCCCCATTTCTCGTCCCATCGTATTTAATCATTTTCTTGCTGTACTTCTATAAAAAAGCACAATGTTACAACATCTTTGCTTTACATAAAATTATCTTACTTTCACTTATATAATGGCTTTAATTTTTTTGCACCTATTTATTTCAACTTCTACCTGCAGCTTTATTTAGGTACAGTTACTAAATTACTAGTCCTTTAATATTTATCGGTTATTAATATTGATTATAAAGTGACAAATGTTATTTTTTTATTAGTGATTAATAAAAAGTGTATGTCATATCTCAAGAAGCCTTGAGTACTAACTCGAAATTCCAAACACTGTAAGCACCTTGCTATAGTCATTTTAAGTTAGCCGGAAAATTTCAGATTATAAATCACATTTATTCATAGCAAATAAATAGGCTAGGTCAAAAATTAAATTGGCTCTAAAATATTGGGTGTTGATGAACTTCCATCAACACCCAATTTTCATGTACAATAAAAGGACAAGTTCCCAAATGCACCACCACATACCAACCAAAGTAAAAGTAAAGGCAAGTGAGAAAACATGTCCCAAGACTATTCTATCGAAAATATACTTCAAATCCAAGACCCAAATATTAAATGTATCAGTATTGACAATTCTGATCCCAAGAAACAAGTCATTCATGCCAAATTAACTTATTCGATAAAGCGCTGTCCACTTTGTGGCCAATCCCAAGTAGTCCGTTTTGGAACTAATTTGATCAACGTCAGGATGCCACCTATCAAAGAACGACCAGTTATCTTAAAACTGCTTAAACAACGTTATCTGTGCAAAAGAGGGCAACATACTTTTAGTGCTGAAACGTCGCTAGTTAAACCACACTGTCAAATCTCAGAAGATACCAAACAGATGATTATTCTACAGCTTACTAAAGATCGTAGTATTACTGATATTGCAGAGGAATTAAATGTTTCACCAGTGGCAGTTAATCGAGTACTTGATTCATTAGCGATTCAGACTAAGACCGCCTTGCTTACCTTACCAACTACGTTGTGTTTTGATGAATTTCGCTCCACTGGTCATCAGATGAGTTTTATTGCCATTGATGGTGATACACATCGGCTAGTTTCTGTTTTACCTAATCGCCTTAATCGAAGTATCCAAAATCACTTTGAAAGTAACTATTCCTTAGCTGAACGTAGGAAAGTTAAACAAGTAGTTATTGATTTCAATGCACAGTATCAATCCGTAATTCACATAATTTTTCCAGAAGCAAAAGTTATCGCCGATAACTTTCATCTAGTTCAAATGGGACTCCAAGCACTGAACCAGACACGCGTACAGTTAATGCATCGATTCACTCAAAATTCACGAGAATATCGAGTTCTCAAACATCACTGGCGTTTATTTTTAAAAACTTATTCTGGCTTAAATCAACGTAAACCACAATGGTTTGCGCATTTAAAGAACTGGTTCACCCAAGAACAATTAGTCTGGCAAGGTCTTGAGTTAGATTCAACCTACCAACACACTTACTTCGTTGCGCATTCCCTAGTTGATGCCTTAAGAAAGCGTGATTATTTAAAGTTCATTAAAACACTAAATCGAGCTGACAAAGTCAGCCCACAGCTTGAAACTACAATAAAGACCTATCGCAAATATCTACCATTAATTAAAAACATGATGGCAAGCAACTATTCAAATGGCCCACTAGAAGGTGTTAATCGCAAAATCAAACAAATTAAACGCACGGCATACGGCTATAGAAACTGGTCACATTTTTACACCCGGATTAGAATTGAATTTACGATTCGAATAAAAAAAAGAAAACCAATTCGAAAATGAATTGATTTTCTTTTAAAAATTTCCCATCAACAGCGGTTGACAAAGAGCCATTAAATTTTAACCTAGCCTATAGTTTTTTTATTTTTACTTTTTTCCCCATGTACAGCAAGCATAGCAACTTTCTTCTTCGCCCGCTTTAACCAAATGATAAGTTATCAACTGATTTTCAGCCATCCTAGTCTCGGTATTAACCATCTCACCGTAATGAACCTCACGCTTATACTTAATATTCATTTCTACAAGCGTGTGTGTTAATAAGAAATTCTCATCTAGCCCATCAATCATCCAATCAAAATAATGAACATTATTAACATGCTGATTTGAGTCAATGTCCATAAACCGTACTCGATAGTTTTTCTCTGAAATCAATTGGCTAGTCTCATCAATCTTGGGGTCAGGTACGCGCTCAATCTTAGTAGTATATTCACTCTTATATGGCTCAATGAATTCTGGTAGTAAGCGTGCAATCTTTCTTTTCTTCTGATCCATCAAAACGAAGATACTGTGCATTTTCACAATAACCGTTCCTTTTTCGTCCTCAATCCAGAAATCACGATAACAAAAATATCGGTTGTACGAATCCGCTCTCGTAAATATCCTTATATTCTCACCGTATACAGGTAATCTTTCAATTTTCAGAATATGTTGTGTTATTACCCAGCCATATCCTTTTTCATTTAACTTCTCTTCAGTTAATCCCAACTCAATGCTCTGATCTTGTGAAGTCAGCATCAAGATATTTACTAGCATCCCGATTGTTGTCCTTCTAGTACGATCAGTCTCATAAAACAAAATCTTATGGGGTTCACTAAAAATATTCTCGCCCAAAAAACCGCCATCTTTCCCTATACATCAATATGATGAAAAGTATTGTAAACTACTTGTTTTTTTAAATTATTTTTCTTTGCAATTTCCTTAATTGCATCATTTGGTCGATAATTTTCTTCATTAATTAGGTTAGAGACTTGTTCTTCTAATGGAACTTCGCTCGCTGTCTCTCCCACTGTCTCTTCTAAGTCGTTTAGACTTCCTTCTATAATAATGCAGAACTCTCCTCGAACTTGATCTTCTTTAGCCCACTCGAGTGCCTCGGCAATCGTGCCCCTAATGAATTCTTCATATCTCTTGGTAAGCTCTCTGCACAAAACAATTTTTCTTGCACCACCAAAAAAAGTCTGAAAGGATTCCAATGTTTTCTTCAGACGGTGCGGTGCCTCATAAAAAATTAATGTATCTCTCTTTTTTGCCAGAGACTTCAACTGTTCTTCTTTTTCTTTTTTTCGCCGTGAAATAAAACCAATGAAGGTAAAGGGTTGTGGATCTATTCCTGAAGCAATCAGCGCACTGATACCCGCGTTTGCTCCTGGCAATGGAGTAACTGGAATGCCTGCATCAATGCATGCTACAACCAATTCATGCCCAGGATCACTAATTGAAGGAGTTCCCGCATCACTAACTTGCGCGATTGTAATTCCCTCGGTTAACTTCTTGATCAGTTGAGGAATTCTCGCCTGTGTATTATGTTCGTGGAAACTAATCTGTGGTGTCTTTATCTCGAAATGATTCAATAATTTTTGAGTATTGCGCGTATCTTCCGCAGCAATCAAATCAACTTGCTTAAGCACCTCAACAGCTCTGTATGTCATGTCTCCCAGGTTACCAATTGGAGTTGGCACCAAATAAAGAACCCCCTGAAGATTTTTCTGATGATAACTGCTCATTTTTTCTAATGTCATTGTCGTCTCTCCCCGTAAATTACATCTTGGCAAAAGACACATGGTTCGTCATTAATTCTTCTCGTTCCATACATGCTGTCAACGTTGCACACATGGAATCCTTCTTCATATAACATCTCTAAATTTTTGCGTGATTTAGACAATCCGCTTTGTTCATCAGATTGCTTTTGTTCTTCTAATTCTTTTAGATGTGCTCGCAAATGCTGGTTCTCAATCTCTAATTCTGCATTTTTTTCAATGACTTTTGTCATCTCTGCTTTTATGAGCTCGATTTTTTCAATCATCTTCTGAGCTTCTGCACCCAAATCGGAGAATCCATCATATAATTCTCGCTTGTTCAAAAAATCACCTTCATCTATGAGTGATAACATTGACTTAAATCAATCGTCAATGCTTCAATAACATTCTGGAACGAGACATTCACCATTAACCGTTTTCTCGTTGCTAGAACTAATTCAACAGCTTCCGTAACTTTTTCAGCTGTCAATTTTTCTATTAATTCTGTGAAGTCCGCTTGAAATTTCACAAAAATATTATCCTTTTCACCATAATATACAGATATTGAATTTTTAACAAGTAAGATTATTAAATTCAATAGAATAACTTCATCATCTTTATTATTTACAAGTGGCATTAAATTCATCTGAACTTCCACAAAACATCTTGCATCATCTTGTAAAACATGTAAATACCACACACACACATTTTGAACAAGCTTATCAAAATCTTCATTTGTCGCTATTTTTTTTGCTTCATCCGAACTATCAGCTAAGTTTCCTAAAATGATTGCTTTATCTGCCGTAACTCCTGTTTTTCTTAACGTCGCAGTTAACTGAGCACTAGTCGGTTTCGCAAGTTCAAACAATTGACATCGTGATACAATTGTCGGTAAAATTCGATTTACTGATTCTGTCAGCAAAAAGGCAACTACATTACCACTAGGCTCCTCTAAGAACTTCAATAATCCATTAGCGGCACTTACTGTCATTTTGTCAGCGTCCTCAATAATAAAAACTTTTTGGTTACCTTCGACCCCACTCTTACTAAATTCCGACTTCAAGAAACGAATCTGCTCAACCTTGATTGATAAGCCATCAGGAGCAACATGCACAACATCAGGATGATTGCCACTTGCAATTCTTCGACATTCTTCACAATTCAAACAAGGGCTACCCGCAGTCTTATTTTGACAAAAGATTCCTTGGGTAACCCATAGCGCTAATGTTCGTTTGCCAATCCCTTTTGGGCCAGTCAGCAAGTATGCATGCGCTAGATGCTCTTGCATTATCACATTAGCAAAGTAATCCGTTAAAACTGGTTGCTGCTTTTGAATTTCATTAATTTCGTCCATAATTTAAAAACCTAAAATTGTTGGAAAGAATCAATTGGTAAAACAAAAACTGTTGCTCCCCCGACTTGAACCTCTACTGGGTAAGCGGCAGAGGAATCCATTGAAGCATCTAGATTAATCGGCGGTGTCATGAATTGTTTTCGTGTTCTTGATGTTTCACGAATAAGTTCTAGAACCTCATCAATTCGTTCTTCTTCAATCCCAATCATAAATGTTGTATTACCTGATTTTAGAAAACCACCAGTTGTTGATAATTTCGTTGCACGAATATTAGATTCAATAAACAAATTGCTTAACCGATTACTATCTTTATCTTGGACAATCGCAATGATCATTTTCATTTTCTTTTCCCTCCATCTTTGAACCCTTATTTAAAAAGATCTGGTAATTTTATTTTCATTTGATTAACTGTGAGTTCAATAACTTCTTCTAGAGGAAGAGAAGCATCAATCACAATAATTCGTTCAGGATTATCCTGTGCAAGTTTTAGATACGCAGCATGGACTTTATTGTGAAAATCCAAAGACTCCTTATCAAGTCTATTTATTTCATTTTGTCTGTGTTCCTTAATGCGGTTTAATCCTATCTCCGGCAATAAATCAAAATAAAAAGTAAAATCTGGAGTAAGTCCCTCAGTAGCAAAAAGATTCATTTGCAAGACTTCTGCTTCACCTAAGGCTCTCCCAGCTCCTTGATAAGCAACTGAACTATCTACATAACGATCACAAAGAACTAACTTTTCTTGTCTCAATGCCGGCAAAACACTCTCAATTAAATGCTGTCTTCGCGCTGCCGCGTAGAGCAATGCCTCCGTTCGGGCATCCATCTCAACCAATTCAGTATCTAAAATAATATCGCGAATTGCTTCAGATATCCGGTTACCTCCCGGTTCTCTCGTTAATAGATACTCCTTATTGTATTTCCTTAATAAACTAACTATCCCCTTCAAGACACTGGTTTTCCCGGAACCTTCTGGGCCTTCAAAAGTTACAAATTTCCCACTCACGCATTTGACCTCACTAACTTACTCTTAGTTCTATTTTACTTTACTAATCTTTAGCTGTCTAACAATCTTAACCTCAAATTAATGTTCAATTATCGAAGATTGGACATGCCCATGAACTTTTCTTCTGCGGGCTTCCAAATATAGAAACGCATACTTCGCACCTTCAAGCATTGTTTGAGCAATTAATTCACTGTCTTCTTCCCTAACTGCTCTTTGAGTCTGTTTAGCATGTTCCCATTGGGCAGCTGCTAGATCAATTGTATCAAGTAAGTGCTCATCATATTCTTTTCTTAGCTTTTGCTTTTTCTTGCCAAACAATCCCAATCATCCTCTCAAATTTCTTGGCGTCCTTCAATAGCTTTAAATAAGGTCATTTCATCTGCATATTCAATATCACTGCCTACTGCAAGTCCATGGGCCAATCTTGTAACTTTTATTTGTGCTGGCTTGATTAGTCTTGAGATATACATTGCAGTTGCTTCACCTTCTGGAGTCGCATTAGTTGCAATAATTACCTCTTTCAAGTCTGTATTTTTTTGGAGCCTTTTAACTAGTCCCGTAATATTAATATCTTCTGGTCCTTTACCTTCCATCGGTGATAATACACCGTGCAAGACATGATATAGCCCATGATATTCACGCATTCTTTCAAGCGACATCACATCTTTGGGCTGTTCGACAACAATTACCTTTGTCTGATCCCGTTGTCTATCAGCACAAATGATACATGGATCACTCTCGGTTATATTTCCGCAAATGCTGCAATAATGTAAATCTTTTTTTGCAGCAACTAACGACTGTGCAAAATCCGCGACATCGTCTTCTTGCATATCGATTGTGAAAAAGGCTAAACGCGTTGCTGTTTTCTCACCAATTCCAGGTAATTTTAAGTAACTATCAATCAATTTGGCAATTGGTTCTGGATATTGCATATTAACATTCCTCTCTGCCTAAGTTGTATTTTAAAATCCTGGAATATTTTGTGCGTATTTACCCATTTTTTGTTGTGTTTCCTTTTCAATCTTTGTAATCCCATCATTGACCGCCATTATTACTAAATCTTGTAGCATATCAATATCATCAGGATCGACTGCCTCAGGTTTGATTTGAATATCTTTCATTTCTTTTTTTCCATCAAACGTTACAACTACTAAGTCATCTGCCGATTTTCCTATAAACTCTGTCTTCTCAAGTTCTTCTTGATCCTTCTTCATGTTTTTTTGCATCTTTTGCATTTGTTTCATCATACCTTGCATATTTCCCATTCCACGCATCATAATTAATCTTCTCCTTAGTCTTCTTTTATTTTCACTATTTGATTAAAATTTTCACCAAAAAATTGCTTAGCAGCAGTAATTTGTGGATCTTCTACTTCTTCTTTATCTTTGCTGTCAGATTGTTGATCCTTTTCAGAAACGTCTTGGTGTTCGGTAAGATATTTTTTCCTAATTTCTGGCCATTTTTCCTTTGGCATAAAGACCATTTTATAATCTTGTCCGATTAGTCGTTCCAATCCTTGAGTCAAACTATCCTTAAGTACTGTATTGCCATCTGCCTTTTCAAACAAAAAATCATAATCAAAACTTACAATGACACCTTTTGCGCTAGCAGCTACAGGCTTACTAACATTCATAATAGCACGTTGCGTAACAGATAACATATTCATTAGATCTGGCCAGATATCCTTTAATTTTATCAAATCATTTCTAGTTGCATCGGCAAGTATCGGATATACTTTTTTCAAATCAATTACTGTACTGTTCTTTTTTCTGACAGGCACTTTCTTTTCTTTGACTGGAGCAACTCGCTGTTCTGGATTTTTCTGCAAATTATCAACAACTTTTTTTAATTCTTTTACTTGCATTTTTAGTTCTGTGATTTCTTCTTGAGATGCACTAGACAATTCTGTTGGTGCATTGATTTCAACTTTTTTTGTTAATTGTGTTAATTTGACAGTCAAGACTTCAAGATAGATATCTGCATGCGTAGAGAATCGCATATTTTGCTGCTGTTCATTCAAAATATCAATTGCTTTATATAATGAATTGATATCCGTTTGCTCTGCTAAAGTTTTAAAGTTCTCATCGATGTCCAATAAACTATTTTGCTCAACAATATTTGGCGAAGCTTGATACAATAATAAGTCTCTACAATAATCAATAACGTCTTCTACTAAACGATTCGCATCTTTTCCTTCAGCCATTACCTCTTGCAGTGTTTGCAACGCAGCAGCAGTATCACCTGCAAAAATAAGTTTAAGATATTGATTGAGCTGCTCATGTTTCACACTTCCTGTTACTAATAATGCATTCTCTAGTGTTACAACATCATTGCCAAAAGAAAGCACCTGATCTAAGATACTTAACGCATCTCTCATTCCACCAGCCGAAGCTTTTGCAACAACTCGCAGTGCTCGCTCCTCATACTCAAACTTTTTTTCTGTCAAAATATATTGCATTCTCGCAATAAGATCATCATTAGTAATTCTTTTAAAATCAAATCTTTGCGTACGCGATATTATTGTCGCCGGGATTTTATGTGGTTCAGTCGTTGCCAGAATAAAGACCACATTACTAGGTGGTTCTTCAAGTGTTTTCAGCAATGCATTAAAGGCGCCTGTTGAAAGCATATGAACTTCATCAATGATGTATACCTTGTAGTCAGCCTGTGTCGGTGCATACTTAACTTTATCTCTAATGTCACGAATTTCATCCACGCTATTATTAGATGCAGCATCAATTTCAATCACATCATTCAATCGTCCTTCAGTAATTGCTTGACAAGTTGCACATTCATTACAAGGTTCGCCATCTTTTTGATTATGACAATTAATTACCTTTGCAAAAATTTTTGCTGCTGAGGTTTTACCCGTTCCGCGCGGCCCAGTAAAAAGATAAGCATGACTCGTTTGCTTGGTCATAATTGCATTTTGTAAAGTTTGAGTTATCATCTTTTGACCGACTAAATCAACAAATTTTTGTGGTCGCCAGACACGATATAGGGCCTGATATCCCATGCTAACACTCCTATCTTTTGCAATTTAAAAAAACTCCCGACCACAAGGCAGTCGGGAGATAAATGTCATATTAACTTGAGACACATGCCGAACCGAGCTTAGTGCTGCTTCCTTCCGGACCTGACACGGTTCACAAGGACAACATTGTCCCAAGGCCTTGCGGCATATTCTATGATACATGAATTACTGAAAAAATGCTAGTCTTTTCGTTTTGATTTCTTCTTTTTTAATCTGATATCCCTAAAAAAAGACTTGAGCATCTGTGCGCATTCATTTTCTAAGCATCCTTTTTCAACAATCACCTGATGGTTAAACCTATGATCGTCCAACAAATTCATTAACGAACCAACCGTTCCTGCCTTGGGGTCCATTGCTCCATAATAAACCCGTTCAATTCTTGAATTAAGAATTGCCCCACTGCACATCGGACACGGTTCCAACGTTACAAATAGCTGAGCTTCAGGCAAACGCCAACTTTTACAAAAAGCATTTGCTTCTTGAATTGCTAATATTTCAGCATGCATCGTTGCATCTTGCGCATGTTCTCTAAGATTGTGTCCTCGTCCCACAATCTTATCGCCCATCACAATCACACAGCCAATTGGAACTTCACCAACTGTGGCTGCTTTCTTTGCTTCATAGATGGCCTCTTTCATAAAGAATTCTTTTTGAAGATCACTTAAAATCAAAATCTACCTCCAACTTTAAACACCTTTGATACTTTCTAAAATAAAATAACCCTTGTCTCTTGCAATTACCTCACAATTGTTAAATGCCTCTTCCATTGTTTTCTTCGCAGACGGCGCCCCTTGTTTTTTTTGGATTACTATAACTAGTCTGCCACCCACACTAAGATGATTAATTGCTTCAGCCAAAATTTGTGTAACAATCTTCTTTCCTGCACGAATTGGGGGATTAGAGACAATCAAATTATAGTCTGTCCGCTCAATCTTACTATACACACTAGATTCCCAAATATTAACATTTTCAATTTCATTTAATTCTGCATTCTTTTTTGCTAGTGAAAGAGCCAATTCATTAACATCTACCATATCAACAATTAACTTTGAGTTTTTCTTCGCTATTCCTAAACCAATTGGTCCATATCCACAGCCAAGATCCAAAACCCTGCCTTCTTGCATCGACTCAATTTTTACATTATCAAGTAACGCCCTTGAACCGTAATCAACAGTTGTCTTTGAGAAAACACCATTGTCTGTCACAAAATTAATTTTGTTCCCTAAGATATCAAAATCCCATTTCTTTTCTTCATGAACAACTTCTGGGTTTTTTGAGTAATAATAATTTTCCATTTGTTCCTGCCTTTTCAATAATTATCAATTTTTTATATCCTAACCTTATTAAGCTTAAGGCTTTAGCATTCCATAGAATCACTATATATCGTATATTAATAAAAGAAACAAACACAATATATAGTATTTGTTTCTTGATTATTCTGATAAATGATGTATACTAATCATACAACAAATTAATGCGAGGTGCTAGTTATGAGTTTATCAATCTATACAAAAAATAATTGCATTCAATGCAAAATGACAAAAAAGTTTTTAAGTGAGCACAATATTTCATTTGAGGAGCACAATATAAATACTGAGCCACAATATATTGATTACCTTAAGGAAAAGGGATTCCGTTCTGTTCCTGTTATTGAAGACAACAATGATCCAATTATCAATGGTTTTCGCCCTGATCTTTTAAGAAATTTGGCTGTACAATGAAAATTGTTTTTTTTAGCGTTACCGGACAAACACGTAGATTCGTAAGTAAACTAAATCTTTCGAATGTTGAAATCACACCAACAAATCCTTTCTTTGCGGTAAATGAACCTTACATACTTGTGGTTCCTACCTATGAAAAAGAAATAACAGAGTTCGTGGAAGATTTCCTAAATTATAGCGTTAATCGGCAAAATCTGCTTGGAGTTGCAGGCACAGGAAATCGAAATTTTGCCGAGCTTTTTATTTTTACCGCAAAAGATATCGCCCATGATTATCAAGTACCTTTAGTATATTCATTTGAATTCAGCGGTACTCCTAAGGATGTCGAAAATTTTAAGAAAGTGGTGAATGAAATTGACATTAAAACAACTAGATAGCACTAATGTGACTTATTATGATTTAAATAATGAAATTAATATTCCAGTAAACGGTCAAATCCCTCTAAATAAAGACAAAGAAGCACTCGCTGCTTTCTTGAAAGAAAATATTGAACCAAACTCAATGAAGTTTTCCTCATTGGAAGAACGCTTTAACTACTTAATAGAAAACGATTACTTAGAAAAAGAATTCATTGAAAAATATAATTTTCAATTTATCAAGCAATTATATTCTTTTCTCGTAGAACAAAACTTTACTTTCAAAACATTTATGGCTGCATATAAGTTTTATGCACAATATGCACTTAAAACAAATGACAATGAATTATATCTTGAAAGCTTCATTGATCGCGTTGCAGCAAATGCATTATTCTTCGCTGACGGTGATGAACAGCTGGCTTTGACGCTTGCCGATGAAATTGTTCATCAACGCTACCAACCAGCTACTCCTTCTTTTTTAAATGCGGGACGTAAGCGACGTGGTGAGCTCGTTTCTTGTTTCCTAATTCAAGTTACAGATGATATGAATTCTATCGGCCGTGGGATAAATTCTGCTTTGCAGTTATCACGCATCGGTGGTGGTGTTGGTATTACCCTTAGTAATTTGCGTGGTGCTGGTGCCCCTATCAAAAATATTCAAGGTGCTGCTTCCGGGGTTGTACCCGTTATGAAGTTACTTGAAGATAGTTTTTCTTACTCGAATCAATTAGGACAACGTCAAGGTGCTGGAGTTGTCTACTTAAATATCTTCCATCCAGATGTTGTTGCCTTTTTGTCTGCAAAGAAAGAAAATGCTGATGAGAAAATTCGTGTTAAGACTCTTTCTTTGGGATTAGTAGTGCCTGATAAGTTTTATGAATTGGCACGTAACAATGAAGAAATGTATCTTTTCGATCCTTGGGGTGTAGAACGTGAATATGGTAAACCCTTCTCATACATTGATATTACGAAAGAATATGATAATCTGGTTGCCAATCCCAACATTCCTAAGAAAAAGGTCTTAGCACGTGATCTTGAGACAGAAATCAGTAAGTTGCAGCAAGAATCTGGGTATCCTTATATTATTAATATTGATACTGCTAATCATAACAATCCAATTAATGGCAAAATCATTATGAGTAACCTTTGCACCGAGATTCTTCAAGTTCAAAAACCTTCAATCGTCAATAATACCCAGAACTTTGATAAACTTGGAACAGATATTAGCTGTAATTTAGGTTCAACTAATATTGTTAATCTGATGGCATCACCTGACTTTGGAAACTCTGTCGATGCAATGGTCCGTGCACTAACTTATGTTACTGATCATTCAGAAATTGATGTGGTTCCTTCAATCCAAAATGGTAACAAAATGTCACACACCATTGGGTTGGGTGCAATGGGATTACATGCTTTTTTTGCTAAAAATCATATTTTTTATGGTTCTGAAGAATCAATTGATTTTACAAATATTTACTTTATGCTATTAAACTACTGGACTTTGCAATCTTCAAATAAGATTGCAAAAGAACGAGGCGTTGTATTCAACGATTTCGAGAAGAGTTCTTATGCTGATGGCTCGTATTTCAATAAGTATTTAGAACAAGATTTCCAACCAAAAACCACTAAAGTTCAGGCAATCTTTAAAGATATCTTCGTTCCTTCAAAACAAGATTGGGAAGCGCTCAAAAATGCTGTCATCAAAGATGGACTTTACCATCAGAATAGACTTGCAGTTGCTCCTAATGGTTCAATCTCATACATTAATGACACTACGGCTAGCTTGCATCCAATCATTAATCGAATTGAAGAACGTCAAGAACGCAAAATTGGTAAGATTTATTATCCAGCTCCATATCTTTCAAATGATACGATTCCATATTACCAATCTGCATATGGCACGGATATGCGTAAAGTTATTGATGTGTACGCTGCTGCTCAGCAGCATATTGATCAAGGTATGAGTATGACATTGTTTATGCGCTCAACAATTCCTGAAGGTATGTATGAATGGAAAAATGGAAAAACAAATAAAATGACCACGCGTGATTTGACAATTTTACGTAACTACGCACACGCAAAGGGAATTAAATCTGTTTATTATGTTCGAACATTTACGGATGATCAAAATGAAGTTGGTGCAAATGAATGTGAAAGTTGTGTTATCTAATAGCTAAGGAGCCTAAATAAATAATGAAAGATTTCTATCGAGCAATTAATTGGAATAAACTTGAAGATCAAATTGACAAAGCCACTTGGGAAAAATTAACAGAACAGTTCTGGTTGGACACAAGAATCCCGCTGTCAAATGACTTACCTGATTGGCGTAAATTTGATGATACAAATAGAGAAGTCGTAGCGCATGTTTTTGGAGGCTTAACATTATTAGATACTGTTCAGTCACAAGATGGTATGGACTCTCTTATGAAAGACATCCGTACTCAGCATGAACGAGCTGTTTTAAATAATATTCAATTTATGGAATCTGTCCATGCAAAAAGCTATTCTTCTATCTTTTCTACTTTGAATACACCTAGAGAAATTGAAGACATATTCGACTGGACTCACACTAATAAGTATCTGCAATACAAAGCTAATAAGATTGCGAACATTTATCAAACAGGTACACCATTGGAAAAGAAGGTTGCATCAGTTTTCCTTGAGACATTTCTTTTTTATTCTGGATTCTATACCCCTCTTTATTGGCTTGGTCATAATAAACTAGCTAATGTTGGTGAGATTATTAAGTTGATTTTACGCGATGAATCTGTTCACGGAACATACATTGGCTATAAATTCCAACTTGGTTTCAATGAACTGGATGAAGAGCAACAAAGTAAATTATTATCTTGGGTCTACGAATTGCTATATGATTTGTATGATAATGAAGAAAAATATACTCATGAATTATATGACGCTGTTGGCTGGACAGAAAAAGTTCTAGCCTTTCTAAGATACAATGCAAACAAGGCATTAATGAATCTAGGGTTTGATGCACTCTTCCCTGATACAGTTGACGATGTTGATCCTGTAGTCATGAATGGAATTTCGACTTCGACTTCCAACCATGATTTCTTTTCTCAGGTTGGGAATGGCTATCTTTTAGGGGATGTCGAACCAATGTCTGATGAAGATTACAATATTGGATTATAACCAGCTCAAATTTTATTATATATAAAATAGCTCTATCAAAGAGAAGAAAACAATCTTCTTTCTGATAGAGCTATTTTAGTACCTTTTTTAGCAGTTATACAAGAATTGAGCCATAACTACTTCTGCAGTATTTATTTATTAAAAAAAGTTGCTCGCGCAAAAAGGCTCTTTCTTCCTTTTGGAGGTTGATTTACCACACTTGCCACTTCTGCCATTGTAACCATAACCGAACTTCTGCGCCTATAAGCAGTATATTTTGGATACCAATCAGTAACATATTTTTCTTTATATGCACGTAATCCTTGAAATCCATATATTCGATATCCATATTCATAAATCAGATGAGCTGCCCTTTCTTCAATGAAACTATAGGAAGATCTTCCAACATTGGATAAGGGTGCCATCCCTAAATTAAAATACTCATATTGCTCTTCACGTCCATATTCAAAGAGACTTATAAAGATCTTATCCATTATTCCAGAAGGTGCATTTTTCTTATGACGCATTAAATCAATTGATAGCACTCTTTTACCACCAGTAGGCATCATTGATGCAAATGCTACAGCATTCCCCTCAGAATCACGTATTACGGCAATAGGTGCCTGATTAAGATAATACTCATCAAAAAATCCTAGAGAAAAACCTTTTTCAACCTGACCATCTAACCATTCATCTGATATTTCTTTAAATTCTGCTAATTTTTTCTTTGAAAAAGGTGGCATCTCAAAAGAAAAAGAATAATTCTCTCTCTCAAATTTATTCATCAATGCTCGTTGGGCACGTTGTTTTTTCCCAGCCAATGTAAAAGATGATAACTCAACAAAACCTTCTTCACCCGTTTTTAAGAAGTCAAAACCTAGATCATGCAGTAATAATGTTAGTTCATTACCTATTTCATAAAAGACAAGCTGATAACCTTGTACATCAGCATCAGTCATTAACTTTGTGACGGCCTCTCTCAGATATTCGCGATTACCAACTGGTTCGCCCATTACTATAATCTTATCAGCCTTTTTTTTATACATGAAAAACAACTGATTCTCTTCGTTTTTTTGAAAGAAATAAAATTGTTTGTCTTTTAAGTATGCTAAATGGCTTGTTTCATTCCCACCATATTTTTCAACAACTTCTTTTATTTTTGCCTCTGGAAATGTTACATTTGAAAACAGCGATTTATTAGCTGTGAAGTACCTAAAAATGATAATTAATATAATTGCAGCAATGACCATTCCGAGAAAGCCTGAAAACCAAATCCTCTCTGATGGAAAAAGTAATGCAATTGGCACTTCATGTCGCATAAGATGCTGTGGTGAATTCATAATTCCCACTGTGGCATACAAACCAAAAACAACGATAAATATTATAACATCTGCTGTTATCCTGTTAAACGAATAAGTTAAATTCTCACGATATAATTCTTTTCGTGAAATAGCAACTACTAATGTAACAAAAATTAAAAAGATGGCTGTAGCAAGTGAAAAACTTCGCCATAAAGTATTTATAATTCCAATTAATAGTACACAAATAGTTGGCCAATATGCCTTCTTTATTTTTGCTTCAATACCTCTAGCAACCCCTATTAGCAAGAAGGCAAAAATAACACTTGATAATTGATTCAAAAAGAAAAAGGTATATGGATATAATTTAACGAATACAGAATTACCAAAAGCAAAATTTGGAACCGTTGACTCAAGTAATATTAATCCCCCAGATACATACAAGAACAATGTCAAGAGACTATGAGCCACCTTTTGAATAATTGACTTTGGTATTCCATCCAAAAATTGATTAAGCCGTTTTCCAGCATCTCTAACAAAGAGAAATATTCCAACAAAAAAAGGCAATATATAATAGAACATTCTGAAGAATAGTAGCCATGCTACACCCTCGCCATTAACAACTCCTAAGTTAAGCAAACCAATCAGCATGAATACATCAAACGAACCCAAACCACCAGGAACTAGTGAAATTACTCCAATAATCGATGCAATGAAATATAACACCATAACTTCGCCAAGATTAACCTGTACCCCCATTAGGGTACCAATCAATAGAAACATTCCCGCGGCTGAACCCCACTCAAAGACTGAACCTAATATTAATATTAGTTCCTTTTTCCATGAAAGATCCTTGAAAAAATCCGAATCCGTCATTCTTGTAAAAATAATAAGACCGGGAAAATATAAAGCTCCACCGATTAACCAGATACTATACTGATCAAAGCGATGATCATACCCAAAACCAAAAATCATAATTAACGAAACTATACAAAACAATGACAACCCAGATAGTAAAAACAAAGCAATTTTTGATAAAGCAAATACTACCTGTTTTTTTGAAGCGTTTTTTCCATAAAAATTTGCTCGCAATGTAGCGCCTAAAAAACCACCAAAACCAGCGATATTTGTGAATGTATTTGTGATCCAACCATTTCGCAAAATTTCACGTAATGAATATTGTCCTGGAAGAAATGACACAATTACAAAATCATATACAAGCATCGGTAAAACAGCAACGAACCCTGCTATTATCATTAAAACAATATTACCAAAGGATTGCGAGCTTAAATTAATTTTAACTTGCTCCCATGAAATTCCCTTAAAGATTCTCCCAACTTCAAAGGCAACAAACCATAATACTGAAAAAACAAACAATCCTTTAATTAAAGACCATCGTTTTTCGAGAAAAAAAATAATCTTCGAAATCCCATTTTTCATTTTCCCAACTCCTAATTCAATAACCTCTAATTATTATTACACATTTACACGCGATTTACCCCTTTAACATCATAAATTTAATAAATTTAATAAATTTAATAAAAAAAGATCCACCCATGTACTGAGTGAATCTTCTCTAGCAGTTGTAATTACTTAAGAGTAACTACGCCACCAACAGCTTCAAGTTTAGTCTTAATTTCTTCTGCTTCGTCCTTAGAAACGCCTTCTTTAACGATTGAAGGAACACCATCAACCACACCTTTAGCGTCTTTCAAACCAAGACCTGTAATTTCACGAACAACCTTGATTGCTTTAATCTTTTGGTCGCCAGATTCTGTTAATTCAACATCGAATGAATCTTTTTCTGCAGCAGCTTCACCAGCACCTGCACCTGCAGCAGCAACTGGAGCTGCTGCTGAAACACCAAATTCTTCTTCGATAGCTTTAACTAAGTCGTTTAATTCAAGAATGCTAGCTTCTTTTAAATCAGCAATGATTTTTTCTGTATCTAATGCCATTGTTAATATCCTCCATTAAATTAATTTATTTTTTTAAAATTGACAATTAAGCTGCGTCGCCGTCTTTGCTTTCGGCAACTGCTTTAACAGCGTATGCAACATTGCGCACAGGTGCTTGCAATACTGAAAGTAACATTGAAAGTAATCCTTCGCGACTTGGTAATGTAGCAAGTGCGTTGATTTCTTCTAAAGATGCAACCTTACCTTCAATCATGCCACCTTTGATTTTCAATGCATCGATATCCTTAGCAAATTTTGCAAGAATACGAGCAGGTGCAACAACATCTTCTTTAGAAAATGCGATAGCTGTAGGACCAGCAAAAACATCATCTAAACCTTCATAACCAGCCTTATCAGCTGCACGTTTAAGATATGTGTTCTTAATGACACGCATCTCAACGCCTGCTTCACGTAATTCCTTACGTAATTCAGTTACTTGTTCAACTGTAACACCACGATAATCGACAACCACACACGAAACAGCGTCATTAAATTTTTCAACAATCTCTGCAACAGCAGCAGCCTTCTTAGTGATAATTTCCTTACTCAATTGATTCACCTCCTAGTCATTGTGTCAGGGTTCAAAATAAAAAACCCTATGTCCACCAAGACATAGAGAAAATTTTAAAGTAAAATATAGCTTCACTTAAATTCCTCGGCAGGCAATGTATTAAGGCTTTCGCCACCTGAGTCTTAGGTAGAATCATTATAAAAAATTGACCTTAATCAGTTTATCGCATAAACTGACTAAAGTCAACCTTAACTTACAAATTAATTATAAACTTGCAATATCAACAGTTACGCTTGGTCCAAATGTTGAAGCAAATGAAACATGTTTGATATACTGTCCTCTAACAGAAGCAGGACGTGCCTTTGCAATTACTTCTTGAATTGTACTGAAGTTACCAACAAGTGCATCTTCAGTAAATGAAGCCTTACCAATAGGAACATGAACATTTCCAGCTTTATCTGTACGATAAGTTACCTTACCAGCTTTAGATTCTGAAACTGCTTTAGTAACGTCCATTGTAACAGTTCCTGTTTTAGGGTTAGGCATTAAGCCTTTAGGTCCTAAGACACGACCAAGACGACCTACTTGTGCCATCATATCAGGTGTTGCGATTGCGATGTCAAAATCCAACCATCCATCAGAAATACGTTGAACCAAGTCATCATCACCGACAACATCTGCACCAGCAGCCTTTGCTTCCTTAGCCTTATCGCCTTTAGCAAAAACGATAACTGTTTGATCTTTACCAGTACCATTTGGTAAAACAACTGCACCACGTAATTGTTGGTCAGCTTGTTTTGTATCAAGATTCAAGTTATAAGCTACTTCAACTGTTGCATCAAAGTTTGCAAAATCAATCTTCTTTACCAAAGCGATTGCTTCTGCAGCACTATAAACCTTATTATCTTCAACTTGCTTTAAAGCTTCAATATATTTTTTACTCTTTTTAGCCATTTGTGTTTTCCTCCTTGCAAATGTGGTGTAACGGATATACCTCCCACTTGGCACATCTACTTTCATAAAGTGCCCGACTGAGAAGCATGGCCGTAGAAAAATTAGTCTTCTACAACAAAGCCCATGCTTCGTGCAGTACCTTCAATCATGCGCATTGCAGCTTCAACGTCTGCAGCGTTTAGATCTTGCATTTTTGTTTCAGCGATTTCTTTCACTTGTGCTTTTGTAACTGTAGCAACTTTTTTAGTGTTAGGCTCGCCAGAACCATGTTCAACACCGGCAGCCTTCTTTAACAAAATTGCTGCTGGTGGTGTCTTAGTAACAAATTCGAATGAACGATCTTCGAATACTGAGATTACAACAGGGATAAGCATACCAGCTTGATCAGCTGTACGTGCATTAAATTCCTTTGTAAATCCCATGATATTGATACCAGCTTGACCTAAAGCAGGTCCAACTGGTGGAGCTGGAGTTGCTTTTCCAGCAGGAATTTGCAGTTTAACAACATTAATTACTTTTTTAGCCACGGTACATACCTCCTTAAAGTCCGTGTGTGGTACGGATGGCCAGCTTAATTTGGCCTCCCACTTGTATGCAAAACATACCACTACATATTATCATGTTACCTAATTCAATTCAAGTTAATTTAATAAAAAATCGATAACTTCCCTAAAAACAGTATCGTTTTCATGTAATTTACGATGGGTTGCTTTCCGACTTCTTATTATTTTTTCACGATAATGTCCAACATCCGCAAGTATATATTTCAGAGACCTCGCAGAAGAAATCGACACCTTTCCATCAGAAAAACCGAAATCACTATTACCGATGATATTAAATACCTCAATATCATCATCCAGATTCTTGCTACCTTTTTTTAGCAGTTTATACCTTTTCGTTTGTTTCAAAGGTATTCCTTGCGCAGATAATTGAATATTTTCAACTTCTGTAGAGTCAATACCAGGTTCAATGTCTGCAAAGGGTGCCCCAAGCATTACCATTTTCTTTATCTTTGGTAAATTCACAGTTTCCACATTCGTCAACAAGTATAGAATGCTAACTGCTCCCATAGAATGGGCAACAATATTAATTTGATCTATCCCATAAACTACTTTCAATTTGCTAAAAATTTTTGCTAGCCAGGCTCCTTGTTGCTCTACGCTTAGTTTTCCATCTTTGAAAATTATTTGTATTCCAGAATTCTGCAGAATTTTATTTGTATGGAATTTAATGATTCCCTTACGTGAGACAGTAATAATAACTCGATTCGAAACAAATTGTCTTTTCTTTAACTTATACAGCATACTAAAAAAAGACCAAAACCCACCCGCATAGCCGTGAATAAAAACAAGTGGTTCTCTAAGTTTCTTTCCCATCGTATCACTTTCTTTAACTAGTCTAAATTAATTTGTCAACTTGGTCATAATTTAATTCAGTTGCTGTTTCTCGACCGAACATATCAATATTTACACGCAACTTCATCTTTTCCTTATCAACTTCAGTTATTTTTCCAACTAAGCCTTTGAATGCGCCCTCAATGATTGTAACTGATTCACCGACTTCAACATCGAAGTCTTGGTGTCTTGAACTCATTCCTAACCTGCGCAGTATTAACTCTACTTCATCTGAAAGTAATGGTGCTGGTTTGCTCCCCGCACCATGAGATCCAACAAAGCCCGTCACACCGGGGGTATTACGTGCGACATACCATGAGCGATCTGTCATTACCATTTCAACTAGGACATATCCTGGAAATGTTTTTTTAGTCTCAATCTTATCTTTACCTGACTTGGTAGTCTCCGTTTCCTCTTCTTCTGGAACTACAACTCTAAAAATGTAGTCTTCCATTCCCATTGATTGTGCACGTGATTCTAAGTTGGTTCTTACTTTATTCTCATATCCTGAGTATGTGTGCAATACATACCAGTTTTTTTCAAATGATTCTGGCATCAGATTATCCTCCTAAATTAATTAAAACACAAAATAAAAAAACCTCGAACATTCGAAGTTTCCTCTACAAAAGGTAGTATATCATAAAAAATTATAAAATACCTACTATTCGCAGCTCTTTTAAAAATTATTATGCAATAAGACCTACTGCCCACTGTACAAGAAAATCAACAATGGCAAAAAAGACCGCAAACATTACGGCAGTTGATATAACTGTTGCCGTATCACTAACAGCCTCTTTCTTAGTTGGCCATGTAGTGTCCTTCATAGTTTTAAAAACACTTTTAATAAATTTCACTGAAAATCCTCCCTACCGTGTTTCTCGATGCAAAGTATGTTTATTACAATATTTACAAAATTTCTTAACTTCTAGTCGTTCCTGCCTAGTTGGATTGGCGGCAATAATATAATTACGTGAACCACATACCGAACAAGCCAAAGCAATTTTCTTTTGTGCCATAATGTTTCTCCTATCAATTATCAGACTAACTCTACCATGATAGTCCTTTTTCTGTCAATTATCGTTTTTATCTTTAGACATACTATCACGTAAATCGGCTAAACGCGTTAATTGGTCTTCATTCCAAGGAACTCTCCTAACTGCAGCCTCATCTTGGTATCGTTTTGCTTGTTTTTTAACATCTTTTTTAGCTCTACAGATATCTTGATATAATTCCCAAGCGGGTATGCGCAAAGCACCTTGAGAAAAGATTGTCCATTGCTCAGCTTGATCACTTGTTGCAACTGTCACCTGTGTTAATCTATCCTGCAACTCTTTTGCCAGTGATTCAATGTATGAATCAGCAGTCTGCTCTTCTGCAGTCCAGATAATTTCCAATCCATATTTCTGATAACTTTTACTCAAACCAGGAACATACATTGCATCAAAAACAACAATTATATGGTAGTTTCTTTGCTTTTTATAATTAGACAAGGTATGCAGCAAGGTATCCCGTGCTTCTTCCAAGTGTCCTGATAATTTCAATTTATTTAATTGCGGCCAATTACCAATCATATTATAAGCATCAACGATTAGAATATTTTTCTTCATTTTAATTACCCCGTGAAGAAAACCCTTGATATATTAACAAGCTTGCGGCTACACTCGCATTTAGACTTTGAACGTGTCCAACCATTGGGATTGTTAACATTTCATCACACTCTTTCTTCAAGAGAGGCGATATTCCTTTACCTTCATTACCTATAACCAATGCAATTGCACCAGTTGCATTCCATTTGCGAAAATCAGTGCCATTCATATCCGTTCCAAAAATCCAAACATTCTTCTTTTTAAGTTCCTTAACAAGTTGTACCAAATTAGTAACGCGTGCAACGGGGACATGTTCAATTGCTCCTGTCGATGTCTTTGCTACCGTTGATGTTAGTTGTACAGCACGTCTTTTAGGAATAATGATTCCATGGACCCCAGCAGCATCAGCCGTTCGCATGATTGACCCTAAATTATGAGGGTCCTCGATTCCATCTAAAATTAAGAAAAAGGGATCTTCCTTCTTGTTAGCAGCGGCTGCGAATAAATCATCAATTTCGGCATACTTATATGCAGCAACAGCAACAATTACCCCCTGATGGTTTTGACCATCGGCTAACAAGTCTAATTTACTTTTGGGAACCTTGGAGACAATTATTTTCTTTTTCTGGGCTGTTGTAATAACATCACGGATAGCATCAGATTTCAGTCCATCTTGTATAAAAACCTTATTGATGTCCTGATTACTTTTGAGTGTTTCAATTGCCGGATGCCGGCCAATAACAAACTCAGTATCTTTATTTGTATTGTCCAAATTATTTTTTCTCCTTTTCAATCATTTCAATACACCACTGAGCCAACTTGGCAACTCTTTCTTCTTGATTACTTAGAAATAAGTAACCAAATAATGCTTCAAAACCTGTCGATACACGATAAGTAATTACTGCCGTGTTCTTTGCTGAGGTATGGCTCTTAGCATTTCTTCCACGCTTAAAATATTCTAATTCCGTTTCGTCTAAAATATTTTGTTCCAACATTTTTTCAATTAAAAAAGATTGTGCCTTTGCCGAAACATAGTGAGTGGCAGTCTTATGAAGGTGGTTGGGTTTCGTCAGTCCCTTAGCAAGTAAATGTTTACGGATATATACTTCATAAATTGCATCTCCCATATATGCTAGTGCAATCCCATTTACCTGTTCGAAATTATTTTTCTCATTCATCTTTTTTCCACCTTGTTCCCTGTGCTGTATCTTCTAATATAATACCTTTTTCCTTTAACAAGTCCCTAATTGTATCACTTTTTTCAAAATCGTGATTCTTTCGTGCTTCGTTACGTTGCGCAATTAGCGTTTCAATTTCTTTTTCATTAACATCTGCTTCTTTATGTGCATCTAAAAAGACACCAAAGATATTCAGTTCCTCAACTAATGTCGCCATAAATTCCTGCAAAGTGCTTTTTAGCACATAATCTTCAGAGCTATAAATATTTAACTTCTTGGCTAAATCGTAGACAACCGTAATTGCATTTTGAACGTTAAAGTCATCATCCATTGCTGCCTTGAAGTCAATTTTTTGTTGCACTAAATATTTTTTACTTTCATCACCAATTTGTGCTTCTACTGCATCTTTTAGGCGGTAAGCAGCATTATCATATGCACCTTGTAATTTTTTTAAGTTTGCAGCCGCCTCTTTCAAATTAGTCTGACTATATTTGATTGGACGACGATATTGAGTCGTTGCCATAAAGAATCTTAAAACCTGCGGATTAATTTCTTTAACAATATCATGAACAGTGATGAAATTTCCCAATGATTTACTCATTTTTTCTTCTTCTTCACCGATTGTAACAAAACCATTATGTAGCCAGTAATTAGCAAATTTTTTACCTGTTTTGGCCTCGCTTTGCGCAATCTCATTTTCATGATGTGGGAATTCTAAATCTTGTCCGCCAGCATGTATATCAATTGTATCACCTAAAAATTTTGTTGCCATAACTGAACACTCAATATGCCATCCTGGTCGCCCAGCTCCCCAAGGTGATTCCCAAAAAATTTCACCTTTTTTTGCAGATTTCCAAAGTGCAAAATCTAAAGGATCTTCCTTCTTTTGAACTTCATCACCATTAAGTCGCTCACTTGCACCTTGCTCAAGTTCATTAATAGATTGCCCAGAAAGTTGCCCATATTTCGTAAATTTACGAGCTCGATAATACACATCCCCCTGAGACTCATATGCATATCCATTATCAATTAATACTTGAACAAATTTAATAATGTCATCCATTGTATCCATAACTCGTGGATTCAAAGTTGCTCTTTTAATATTGAGTGCATCTGTATCTTCATAAAAAGCCTTAATATATTTATCAGAAACTTCACGTGGAGTGATTTTAAGTTCTTTGCTAGCAGCAATAATTTTGTCATCAACATCCGTGAAATTTGAAACATAATTAACCCGAAATCCACTATATTCAAAATAACGACGAATTGTATCGAAAGCAATTGCACTTCGCGCATTTCCAATATGGATATAGTTGTATACAGTTGGACCACATACATACATCGTAATGTTCCCCGCACTAAGAGGGGTGAAAACTTCTTTTTTATTTGTAAGTGTGTTATAAAGTTGAATCATCCACAGCTTCTCCTTTTTTTATACTTAATTATATACGATTATGCACCAAAGTGATATAAACTCCGCAAAACTCTTGTAGTTCACCCCAAATTAAGTCTGAAAACAGTGCTTTAAACCTTGGCTGCTCTCGTAAATTATGAATAACGCATCGGCTTTGCTTATTAGTAATTTAAAATTAGTCAAAGAACAATTGCACATGATTATATGTGTTAAGAAAAGAGCTGGGTCAAAGTTTATTTGACCCAGCCCCAACACTAATTTACAAATGAACATGCTCTCTAATTAGCTTTCTTCAAACCATACCTACCAAAGCCAGATTATATCTCAGCTAAAGTTTTTTCAAGATGCTTCAATGCTTTTTCTTTACCTAGCAATTCGATTGAAGCTGCAAGCTCCGGACCATGTGTTTCACGCGTAGTTCCAATTCTGATAGGCATGTAGAGTTTTCGACCTCTAATTCCAGTTTCTTTTTGAATTGAATAAATCGTATTTTGAATCTCAGTAGCATCAAAAATTGGTAATTCAGCCACTTTCTTTGCAAATTCGTTTAGTACTGTTTTTGCACTTTCATCACTAAGTTCCTTTAATGCATCTTCATCTAACTTTGGTGGTTCATCAAAGAAAATTTCTGATAATTTTACAATTTCACCTGTATAAGACATTTGTTGTTTAAACAAGCTAATTAATTTACGAGCCCATTCAATTGTTTTAGGATCTGGATTTTTCTCAATCTTCCCTGCATTAATCAACTGTCTTAATGCAGAATCAACCACGCCATCTTCCTTAGCATTCTTAACGTATTGATTATTAATCCATTCCAATTTCTTGCCATCAAACGAAGCTGGAGAGCGACTCAATCGTTTAGGATCAAACATACCAATAAGTTCTTTACGATTGAAAATTTCTTTTTCTCCCACTGGAGACCAGCCTAACAATGTGATAAAGTTGAACATTGCATCTGGTAAGTATCCTAACGCACGGTACTGTTCAATGAATTGAAGTACGCTTTCGTCACGCTTACTCAACTTCTTACCAGTCTCAGTATTAATGATCAGTGTCATATGTCCAAATATTGGTGGTTCCCAGCCAAATGCTTCATATACAACCAATTGCTTTGGTGTATTGGCAATATGGTCATCACCACGCAAAACATGTGTGATTTCCATCAAGTGGTCATCCACAACAACAGCAAAGTTATATGTAGGTACACCATCACGTTTTTGAATAACAAAGTCTCCGCCAATTGTATTCGAATCAAAACTAATTTGGCCTTTAACCATATCGTTGAATTTATAGGTTTTATCTTCTGGAACCCTAATTCTTACAACTGGCTTTAATCCAGCTGCTCGCGCCTCTGCTTGTTTTTTAGCGATTTCTTCATCAGACATCCCAGCATACTCATAAATATAACGTGGTGCTTCACCATTTGCCTTTTGTTCTTCACGTTGTGCATTTAACTCGTCTTCAGTCATATAAGATTCATATGCAAGATCCTTATCTAATAATTGCTTAATCAAAGGTAAATAAATTGCTTGTCTTTCGGATTGTCTATATGGTCCAAAGTTTCCTGGCTTATCAGGTCCTTCATCCCAGTCAATTCCCAGCCAGGTTAAATTCTCTAACTGACTTCTCTCACCATCTGCAATGTTTCTCTTGGAATCAGTATCTTCAATTCTGATAACCATAGTCCCATTATTATGTCTTGCAAATAAATAATTAAATAATGCTGTTCGTGCATTACCTATATGCAAATGCCCTGTTGGACTCGGAGCATAACGCACACGAATCTTCTTATCTACCAATTATAGCGCCTCTTTCTTTTTCTGAATTGATTAATTAGACCAGATATTCATAGTCAAAACAATCGATACATTCACAATTTTACAATGAATATGCAGAAAAATAAACCAACCAAATAAAAATTACTTATTTTAATTTTTTTCTTTGATTCCTCTAGTTGAATGTACGGGTTTTGCAAAGATCATTCTCCCCGCATCTGTCTGTAATGCACTTGTCACAACTACCTCAATTGATGTGTTCAAGTAATACCGCCCATCTTCAACGACAATCATTGTTCCATCATCCAGATATGCAACACCTTGTTGTCTTTCTGTACCATTTTTAATGACTCTTACCGTCATCTTTTCTCCAGGTACTACTCTAGGTTTTAAAGCTTTTGCCAATGCATTAACATTTAGAACCTCAACATTTTGAAATTCGCTAACCTTATTCAAATTATAATCATTTGTGACAACTACTGCATCCAAGAGTTTCGCTAATTTAATTAGTTTACTGTCGACTTCTTGAATATCATCGAAATCACCTTCATACATTTCTACGGGAACTTTTTTTTCATCACGTAATTTATTAAGAATATCTAATCCACGTCTGCCTCGAACTCTTTTAATACTATCTGCAGAATCAGCAATGTATTGTAATTCATATAATACAAAATTAGGTACAATTAAAGTTCCTTCAATAAACCCCGTATTTACTAAATCATAAATTCGACCATCAATTAAGATATTTGTATCCAAAAGTTTTAAGCGATGAAAATTGTCACCGGTTTTTCTCTCCAAAACGCTCGCGGTATCATCCTCAGCGTTCTCCACCTTTTTTTCTGCACGCAATCTTCTGCTCATAAGTTTTTTAAAGAAATCTAAATGGTTCTTTCCTACGAAATATCCCAAATAGCCAAAGATAACCATTAAAACGATTGGAATTACAGTATTCAATAAAAATACCTGTGAACGCGAAACCAGTGTTGATATCAATGCAGCAATCATTAATCCCACTACAACCGAAAGGCTAGTAGAAATTATTACATACGGATTTTGTTGCGCCAAATTATTCTCTAATCTCTTTATTAGACGTTCCAATGGTTCGGTCACAAATAGTGATACAATATGCATTACTGCCAGTCCAATTAAAATATTTACAGCAAAGTTATTGGCCCAGATATTATTTGAGAGACCCAGCAATAACCAAACTGGTGGCATGAAGGTATACCCTGCACCAATTCCGAGTACAGCGAGTACAATTTTTATCATTATTTTTCTCATTTTTTTCTCCTTCCTAATTTATTAATTAAAAGTTACTTTCAATGCTTCACTTAAAGTTGAAACACCTACAACATTTATATCTCTTGGAGGAGTCCATCCAGCCAAATTATTCTTAGGTAAAATTACTCTTTTAAATCCAAGTTTAGCTGCCTCAGCTACTCTTTGCTCAATTCTGTTAACCCTTCTGATTTCACCAGTTAGCCCAAGTTCTCCAATAAAGCAGTCAGTCGCTTGTGATTGTGCATCACGATAGCTCGAAACAATACTGACTGCAATTGCCAGATCAATGGCAGGCTCATCTAACTTCACTCCACCAGCAGCCTTCAAATATGCATCTTGGTTCTGCAAAAGAAGGCCGGCGCGTTTCTCAAGAACAGCCATAATCAATGAAATTCGGTTATGATCTAATCCAGTTGTCGTTCGCTTAGCATTTCCAAATGCAGTGGGTGTAACAAGTGCTTGAATTTCAACCAAAATAGGTCTCGTTCCTTCCAAAGAGACTACAATTGCAGATCCAGTCGCACCATTAAGCCGTTCCTCCAAGAAAATCTCAGAGGGGTTTGCAACTTCATACAGTCCCCCTTCTTTCATTTCAAAAATTCCAATTTCATTTGTTGAACCAAATCTGTTTTTTACAGCTCTAAGGATTCGATAGGCATGATGCAAATCACCTTCAAAATATAAAACCGTATCAACCATATGCTCTAATATTTTAGGGCCAGCAATTGCTCCACCTTTTGTCACATGTCCAACTATAAAAATTGTGATGCCATTAGTCTTGGCAATCTGCATTAATTCAGCTGTAACTTCCCTGATTTGAGCAACGCTTCCCACTGCAGAAGACATTTCAGGTTCTTGCATAGTTTGAACTGAATCAATAACCACAAAATCAGGCTTTAACTTGTCAATGTACTGATGAATACTTGTCATATCAGTTTCTGGATACAAATAAAATTGTTGTCCCTTTACGCCCAAGCGCTGGGCCCGCAATTTAATCTGCATTGCACTTTCTTCACCAGATACATACAAAACAGTCAATTCTTGTTTGGCCAGCTGACCCGAAAGTTGAAGTAGCAGTGTTGACTTTCCGATTCCTGGATCACCACCTATTAAAATGAGGGACCCAGGAACAATTCCACCACCTAAAACGCGATCAAGTTCAACTGACGCAGTTGTTGTTCGCGGATTATCTTGGACATCTACTTCATCAATCAATTGGGGTTTGGGGCTACTGCCACTAAAGCTAACTCTCGTTTTTTTATTAGTTTTATTTGGTTTTTCAACCTCTTCAACCAAAGTATTCCATGCGCCACAATTGGGGCAGCGTCCTAAATATCGTGGTGAAGAATACCCACAATCTTGACACACATACTGTGTTTTAATCTTGACCAATTGTCAGCCTTCTTTCGCTTACTCAGTTCATCATATCATGTTTATAATTTTTTAAGAGTCTTTCTCTCATTCTTTATAGTTTTTTACCTACCTGATGATCCAAAGCCACCAGTTCGCTTCTTTAATGGCTCTTCTTCAACGTCAATCGTTAAAAAAGGCATAAATATTCCTTGACCAATTCGTTCGTTCTTCTTAATCACCACATCCTTGATGCCAAAATTCAGAAGTTGCAAAAAAATCTCACCGTCATTATCAGCATTGCCATAATAATCAGCATCAATGATTCCCACACCATTTGGTAAAATTAAATTTCGCTTTAACGGATTACTAGAGCGATTTGCGAGCATTAAAAACTCCTCAGTTCCCATATATGCCTTAATTCCTGTTGGAACTAAAAAAGGCTTAAGTACTTTACTAGCTTTTTCATAGTCAATATCTGTAATTTCTTGATTTTTTCTGATACTCCATAGAATTTTTAAAAAATTAAGTTTCCATATTGATGGCAGTACAAATTCTTGTGCTGCATAAAAATCGTACCCTGCCGCATTTTTTGTAGCACGCGTTGGTAATTTAATTTCCTCTTTATTAAAACGTTTTACTACCTTGAATCCTCTTTTCAAAATATCACTCTTTCCATAATTTATTCTACTATTCTAACATCAATTAATAAACAGATACAGTGCCTTCTTATATGCTATAATTAAACAAAAAGGAGTGGTTAATATGATTACTAAATTCACAGAAAATTCCTTTGATTATTATCGTTCAGAAACTGATGAAAAACCTGTAGCACATATTGGTTTTTCATTACTTGACAACTCCCAGACATACCTAGTCGAACATACTTGGGTCGATGAAAGTGCTCGTGGCACAGGACTAGCTGGCAAAATTACTAAGGATTTTCTTGCAAGACTTGATAAAAGTTCAAAAAAAGTTATTCCAATCTGCCCTTATACTAAAAAGTTTTTTGAAAATCATTTTGAATATCAATATCTATTGAAAGATGAAAATTAATAATGAGGTGAACATAGTGAATCAAGATGAATTAAAGGCACTCGTTGGAAAAAAAGCAGTTGATTGGGTCTTTGATAATATGACGGTCGGTTTAGGAACTGGTTCAACAGTTAAATATATGGTAGAGGCGCTCGCCGAAAAAATAAAAAAAGAAAAGTTATCTATTACGGGTGTCGTCACTTCCGAAGAAACAGCCAAACAGGCAACTTCTTTAGGAATCCCTTTGAAATCAGTTGATGAAGTTGACCATATTGATCTTACGATTGATGGAGCAGATGAAATTAGTAGCGACTTTCAGGGAATCAAGGGTGGTGGTGCTGCACTTTTATTCGAAAAAATAGTAGCATCTAACTCAAAAAAGAATATCTGGATTGTCGATCAGAGTAAGTTAGTGGATAACTTGGGTAAATTTCCTCTTCCAGTTGAAGTAATTCCCTATGGTAGTGAAAAAGTTTTTGCAAAATTTGACTCCAAAGGACTTCATCCAACTTTCAGACTAGCTGCTGATGGTACAAAACTGCGTACGGATTCCAATAATTATATAATTGATTTGCATTTAGAACAAATTATGAATCCATTAAAGCTTGCTGAATATTTAAAAGCACAAGTTGGTGTAGTTGAACATGGTCTCTTTCTAAACACTGTCAATACCGTTATCGTCGGTTATCCTAGTGGTCCAAAAGTTCTTGAAGCTCGCTAATTAATAGTAAGGTTTACGCATTACTTCTTTTATCATATAATGTTCTTATATCTTTTTAAGGAGAGTGACAATAGTGAGCAAAGCTATCGAGCATCAACAATTATCAAATTTCAAAAAATCTCTTGAAAGTCATCCAGAGCATAAAGTACTTGAACGTGCTGTTACCAAAAACGGAATTTATACAACCTCAGCCGATTACCGCTCTGAAGTTAATATGACACCTGTTTTTTCAATTGATTTGGATACAGGAGATGTTGCTAATCAGAAGCAATCTGGCCGTTGTTGGATGTTTGCAGCACTAAATACAATGCGCCATGATATGAAGAATAAGTTTAATGTACCTAAGGACTTTGAACTTTCACAAAATTATACCTTTTTCTGGGATAAACTTGAAAAGGCTAATTACTTCTATGAGAATGTAATCGCAACTGCTGACTTACCAACATCAGATCGCAAGGTTGCTTTTTTGATGACAACCCCTCAACAAGATGGTGGTCAATGGGATATGATTGTAGCTATCATTGAAAAATATGGTATAGTTCCTCAATCAGCCATGCCTGAAACATTTAATTCTTCTGCTTCGCGCGAATTTAATAGCACATTCAACTTAAAATTACGCAAAGATGCTGTCACCTTACGTAAATTAGTTGCAGAAAAGGTACCAGTAAAAGAAATTGAAGATACTAAAGAAAAGATGCTCGACGATGCTTATCGCATGCTTGCTTATAGTTTTGGTGAGCCACCTGCTCATTTTGACTTTGAATATCGTGACTCAGATAAGAACTACCATATCGACCGTAACATTACTCCTATTGACTTCTTTAATAAGTATGTTGGTTGGAACTTAGACGATTATGTTTCAATCATTAACGGACCAACAACTGATAAACCTTACAACCACATGTACACTGTTGAAATGCTTGGTAATGTTGTCGACGGACGTCAGGTTCGTCACTTGAATGTTGATATGGAAACTTTCCGTAATGTTGCTGTAAAACAACTTCAAAGCGGTGAAAGTGTATGGTTTGGTTGTGATGTGGGTCAATCTTCTGACCGTCAAAAAGGAATCATGGACACTGAACTATATCATAAGGATGAATTGTTTGATATTGATTTGAGTATTTCTAAGGCTGAAAGATTAGACTATGGTGAAAGTCTTATGACTCATGCCATGGTTTTAACTGGTGTTGACCTTGTTGATGATAAACCAACCAAATGGAAGGTTGAAAATTCATGGGGCAAAAAAGTCGGTACAAATGGATTTTTTGTTATGAGTAATGACTGGATGGATGAATATTGCTACCAGATTGTAGTCAATAAGAAATTTCTTTCCAAAGAATTACAAGAAGTTCTCAATGAAGAACCAAAAGTCCTTGCCCCTTGGGATCCAATGGGTGCTTTAGCATAAATCATTAATTTCTATCTAAAAGTTATGACTTAGGTTAACTAAAAACTTAACTTGCAACATGATTAACTGAAACAGAATATTGTAAACAATGAGGAGCTGAATCAGAAATTTGATTCAGCTCCTCTATTTATATTCAAAAGTACTCTTAGGAATACATACTAATTTCACATTAACTCTTTGATTGCATCTCAATTTTCCTTAATCAGCTTATAGGTACCTCAAAAAAATTATCGTAGTTCTCTTTTAGAAATAACTTTTAATCTGTTGTCCAGTTCATAAACAATTGGAATTGCATTTTCCACTTCAACTCCATCTATTTCTGAATCACTGATTTCTTCAATATACTTGATTAATGCCCTTAATGTGCTGCCATGAGCCACAATAATTTGATTTTTTTGGTGAATTAACTTAGGAGCAATGTTGTCCACCCAATATGGAATAATTCTGTCAGAAGCATTCTTTAAACTTTCAGCTAACGGTAAAATCGACTTTGGATATGCGTAATATCGTCTATCCTCCTCATCAGGTTTGTCCATTCTTGGAGGAACAGTAGTAAAACTTCTCCGCCACAATGCAACTTCTTTTTTTCCATAAACTTCCCTTGTCCATTGCTTATTTAATCCTCTTAAAGCACCATAATGTCTTTCATTTAGTCGCCAAGTTTTTTCAATTTGAATGTTACTTTGATTAATACAATCAAGTACAATATTTGCGGTCTTAATTGCACGTGTAAGAATAGATGTGTGCAATTCACTAAAGATAATTCTCTCCTCATTTAGAAGGTTACCCGCCTTTATTGCCTGTTGCTCTCCTTCCAAGGTCAATGGTGAATCAGACCATCCAGTATATTCATTTGCCAAATTTGCAGTACTTTGTCCGTGCCTTAGTAAAACTAATTTAACCATGTTTTTCTCTCCTCTGACAGCCTTGCATAATGTCTTTATCATATCAGACTTTTTTAATATAGAATAGTTTATTTGTAGGAAGACTAATTAGTTGGTACTATTCAAAATTCAAACCAAAGAATGAGTTGTATATAACAAAAAGACTAAGTCAAAATAAATATTGACCCAGCCTCTGTATTAATCAAATGTCAGTTAATTAAAAAGTTTATTACTTCAAACGTCCTGCAAACGAAGGTGTATAGCCTGAGATTGTCCCGATACGTACCACTTGACCTGTTGTTGGTGCATGAACGTACTGTCCATTTCCAATATAAATTGCTACATGGTATGAGCTTCCTTTACCACCCCAGAATAATAAATCACCTGGTTGTGCTTGCGAAACAGATTCATATGTAACATAGCCTTCTTGAGACACTGTATTATGTGGTAACGATACCCCGAACTTAGCATAAACATATGCTGTCAAACCTGAACAATCCATTCCTGATAAAGATTGACCGCCCCAAACATAAGGAATATTCAACTTTGTCAGAGATACTGCAGCTGCAACAACAGAACTTGTATCTACACTTGAATTGGACGCTGAGGTCGTTGTAGCAGAATTCGTTGTTGTATATGCTGTTTGTGTTACAGTTGCAGAATTATTTGAAGCAGTGTTATTCGTATTAGTGCTCGTAGCGGTTGTATTACTGTTATTATCAGTAGAAGCCGTTGATACAGCTTTTGTAGCTGTTGCTAAAGCATTGTTAGCCTCTGTGTTGCTCTTAGCAGCCTTAACTGCTGCTGCTGCTTTTTGAGCTGCTGCCAGAGCCTCTTCGGCTTGTTTCTTTGTAGCATCTTCGTTAGCCTTTTTAACTTTCAATTGAATCTTTTGAACTGCCAAATCAGCCATATCATTTCGTAATTTTTCACTCGTCTTTTTTTGAGCTGCGACAGATTCATCAACCTGCTTTTTATCAGCTGCAACTTTTGCTTGATCATTTTTTTGATCTTGCAAAGTTTGATTATTAGCTTGCACCATGGTTGCAACAGTTGCAACACGATCAATTGCATCACTAAAGCTCTTTGAGTCTGTTAAGAATTCAATCAAGCTACCTGTATCATTTTGCTGAGCTGAACGTGCTTGTTCAGCCAAATGCGATTTTCTAGCATTAATATTCTTTGTCAATGAGGAAATCTCAACTGAATCTGAATATTGCTGATCTTGTAACTTTGAAAGTTTTTTCTGACTATCATCTACTAATTTTTGAGTATCAGAAATTTTTTGATTAACATCGCTAATTTGCGTTGCAGTATCTGAAGCTGAAGCATGTGTTCCTAAACCAACAACTGTTACAAGTGAAGCAACTACAAGTACAGTTTTCGAAATTAAATTATGTTCCACTGACATACACCTCTGACATTTGATTAAATGCTATTTTTTTAAATTTTTTATACGATTTAACTACAAGAATAATTCTACCACGCTTGAACAATAATGAGCATTACATTATATTTACAAAATCAGCTCAAGAATAGCGTTTATAGTCACTTTTGTTACATTAATATTTCAAAAGTTACAAACAGCAATCACAAGCATTCTGTCCTTCTTATGCATATATTTTAATAACTTTTAATTTTTTTATTCTTATACCTCAATATAACGACTCTTTTAGTGGACTTAATTAACTCTACACAACAAAAAAGAAGGGAACTGTGTCACCTTAAGTAACAATTTCCTTCTAGTTTTGAAATATATAAATGATATTTAATTCTTAGGAATTATCGTTTCTTCCTTTACACGATTACCTACAAAGGTTACAACTGAACCTAACAAGATAATCATAATTCCAATAATCGTTAAAACCGTTACCTTTTCCCCAATTAAGATTGCCGCCAAAATTGGAGCTAGTCCAGGTTTTATAAAAAATACAAGCGAAGCGGTTGAAACATTTGAATTCTCCATTGCAAGAAAATAAAATGCAAACCCACCACCTGTGACACAAACACCTAGATAAAGTAACATTGGCAAAGAACCAATTGTTATATTTTGCAAAATCGGCAGATCTTTGAAGGTTTTTAAACTTGGAACGCTCCCTAAATAATCAGCAATAACTGGTATATGCGTGATTAATGAGAGTAGGAATAATTCAATAGTTCCTGCTATAAATGTATAGCAGGTCATTACAATTCCATTTAAGCCCATTTTTTTAGATCCATAACGTGAAACAATTGAATAAAAGCCAAAAGTTACCGCTGCTAAAACACCCAAAATAATTCCAACTGGTCTAGTAAGATGAAGTGGATCGATAATTACAATCAATCCTAAAATAGATATCACTACAGCAATCAGGTTTGCTCTTCCTAAACGTTCTCGTAGAATAATAAATGCAAATATTAAAGCAAATACAGGGTTACAACTGAATAAAACCGCAACGGTAGAAGCCTTGGTTGCCACAACTGCCAATTGGAAAAGTGACATACTGACAATTACACAAAGAAAACCTGTGAGAAAAAATAAGTACCAATCATCCTTCCCCAATTTTCTTTGATCTGCGTTCAGAGCTTTATTCGCAAACGGCAGTAACACCAGTGCGCCTATAAAAAAGCGGATAAGATTTAATTGAATTGGATTAAAAGTAGCACCGGCAACCTTCAATGCTATTTCCATTGAACTGAACATAAAAGTTGATATTAACACATAAATTATTGTTTTTTTCACAATTACCCTTCTTTTTAAATACTTTGCGTTACTAACATTAAAATCGGAACAACCGCAAGTGAGATTAGCGTTGTTTCTGTAACCATCACCGCAGCATAATCAGAATCTGCGCCATACAAATTCGCGACAACTGGTGCGTTTGTCATCACTGGCATAGCCGATTGAAGAATAAAAACCTGCTTCATCAAAACGGGCATATCTGCTGGCATAACAAGCACGAACATCAATGCAGGTGCACACAAAAAACGTCCCATTAATACCAATAGATTATCTTTGTGCAGCGCAAGGTGATTAAGCCCCGCATGTGAGACTGAGATTCCGATAAATAACATTGAGAGTGGTACAGTTAAATTACCAATATAATCCAAATCAGATTTTATAAATAGTGGCAATTTTGCTTTTAATAAAACCAAAATAACACCCACGATAAATCCCATGAGTGGTGGAGAAAAAATTTTGCCTACTGTTTTTTTCCAATCTAATTGCGTTTTTAATCCACCATCTCGTTGAATTAAGTATGTACCCAACGTCCAAAAAATTGTAGTATTTGCCATATAATAGATTAATACGTAAGGTATACTATCATCACCAAAAAGAGCCTGATTAATTGGCAAACCCACAAAAACTGTATTCGAATTAAAAAACATTGATGAAAAAAGGCCCGCGTGACTTTTACGGATCCTAAATACCTTTACAATTGCAAATGCGAGTGCCATCAATATAACCATTGAAATGACTGGAAATCTCAAATCTGGCAACATTTTAGACAAGTCATTGGCGTTAAACCTCATCGTAATCGTTGATACCATATAACATGGTAATGCGATTTGCGTCACTAATCTAGCAATTAATTTAGTTGAGTTTTCGCCAAACCAGCCGCGTTCTGCCAAAATGTACCCTAATACTATCATCACTAATATTACTAGCACACCAGAAATACTGTGCTCAAAAACTTCCATATTCTCATCTCTTTCTTCATTCTTTCCTATGTAAACATTCATCAGTATATCACAACTTATAAGAAAGTTTTCTCCGTTTTCTAATTAACTTATTCTCTTTGAATATCGAAAATAGTTTAAAAAAAATTTAATTTTAAGTTATGCTACTCAATTAATAACTCTTAGTAGTATAATTCTTGTAATAATGTTGATAAGGAGTTAATGATGGATAACAATAATAAAAATGATTTTTCGGCATCGTCTCCACTGAGAAGAGAAAATAATCACGATCACCGCAAAAGAGCCCCTCATAAAAAACGTAGAACTTTAAGTTTAATTGGCCTTATTATAGTACTTATTTTATTTTACGGGGCTGGAGTTTATGCCCATGGTCTCCTTGGGGCGGCCCAACAAACTCTTGATAAAACATATCAAAAGACAAAAGTTAAAAAGCTGAGAAATGTTTCTCAGGTTTTGAAAAAGAAAAAACCTTTCTCCATCTTACTTTTAGGAACTGATACCGGTGACCTAGGAAGAACTGATAAAGGCCGTACTGATACAATAATTGTAGCCACAATTAATCCTAAAACCAAAAGAGCAACATTGACAAGTATTCCTCGTGATACTCAGGTTAAAATTACTGGTTCGTCTAATTCTTACGATAAGATTAACTCGGCTTATACAATAGGTGGAACCTCTGCAGCAATTACCACTGTGCAAAACACACTTCATATTCCAATTGACTTCTATTTACTAGTAAATATGGGTGGGTTATCAAAATTAGTTAATGCAGTCGGTGGAGTTTCAATTGATCCTCTTCTAACCTTCCACTATAGCTATGCTAATGTTACGAAGGGAAAAACCGTAACTCTAAACGGTAATGAAGCACTAGCGTACTCAAGGATGCGCTATACTGACCCAGAAGGTGATTACGGACGTCAAAAACGCCAGAAACAAGTAATTGGAGCAATTGTTTCCAAATTACTAACAATCACATCTATATCTAACTTTCAAAAAATATTAAATACAGTCAAAGACAATATGCAAACTGACTTGACTTTCAATGATATGATGACAATTGAAACTAATTATAAAGATGCAGCTGGAACGATCAAATCATATGTACTCCAAGGTGAAGACGCAACAATTGGTGGTCTTTCGTATCAGGTTGCCACAGCAGAAGAAAAACAAAAAATTTCCAATAAGATTCGTTCCGAATTAGGACTAAATCCTTCAACAGCCACTTTTGCTGGTCAAATATATAGTTCCTATGGTTCAAGTTCCACTTATGGTGCCACTTCATCAAGTTCTCGTTCTACCTATGGTACCTATTCGTCAAGTTCTAGTTCTACTTATGGCGCTTACTCATCGAGCTCTCGTTCCCGCTATGGTTACTAGTCATAAAATAAGCGTAGGATGATGTGTCAAGTAAAAAAATTAGCTACTAATCAAAAGTTGCACACATGGTGCGTTCATTGTCATATGTAGTTCCTAACTGAACACGGAATTTTGATTTATAAAATGTTTATCCACAGTAAAAGAAGGGGCTGTGCCATAAGTCCTTCAAAATAGAAGAGATTAGTGAAAATCGTTCTTTGATTTTCACTAATCTCTTCTTTTGTGTTATAAAATAATTATAATTGGTGTTCTTCGCCACCAATTTTCTAATATTCATTGCCATCAAGGCAATTCCAGCCTCCCTTTTTACCTTTTCAAGCCCCCTAACTGAAAATCTTCTAAAACCTAAACAAGCCTTCAATCCACCAAAAACTGATTCAACGTCTATTTTACGTCGTCCGTAAATTGAACCAGTTTGGTGATTTGAAAGCAATTTGCGTTCTTTAGCTTTGAAATATTCCCATGTGCCATTAATACTTATTTTACGAGGTTTTCCGCTTTTAGTGAATGCTCGGTTATCAACCTGAAAATCGTTATCGTATTTGTTTGCCTTATACTCTTTAAATTCACGTATAAACCCATACTTGTCTTTGCGCTTACGGAAAGCATAAAAACTAAATCTAACTCCTTGCAGATCAATAAAATAATCGTCTTTAGGATGATATGCCCAATTCATGACCTTACGGTCGTCACTTTCCCATTTGCGACTATTTTCTTTCAGCATCGTACCATATGGAATTAATGCCGTATGTTCAGGTAGTTCATCTTCAAGATATTGATAATTTGATTCTGAACCGTATCCTGCATCAGCCACAATATACTTACCTAAAGTTCCAGCTGCTTTCTGTTGCTGTAAAAAGGGAATTAATGTTTTGGTATCTCCTGGATTTTGAAAAATGCCAAAGGCAGTTACAAATTGTTTACTTGTGGCGATTTGTAGATTATAAGCCGGTTTTAGCTGTCCGTTGAGCATTGGATCTTCCTTAATACGCATGAAAGTTGCATCATGATCTGTTTTCGAATAACTATTTCTTTTACCATAAATTTTGGTTTGCATTTTATGATCTAATAATTTAGCTTGCCGTAACTTAAGTTTTCGTTTTAAAGATTTTAGTTTTCGACGCCTTGACTTGTCTGGATTGGGAGAGATGTGTTCTTTTTCAATCTTTTTATTCAAATCTTTCAAGTCATTTTCTAACCGCAAGATAATTTCATCAAGCATTTCTAAAGTAAGATCTGTCTCTGCAGGGAGCTGACACTTAAATTTAGCTTCATTTAATTCTTCCAGAAGGGATATAATCGCAGAGCGATTAAGCTTGTCAAAACGAACAGTATTTTTACGCCAAACAAAACTATACTTATTGGCATCAGCCAAAATTTTAGTTCCATCAATAAAAGTAACCTCATCAATAAAGTTATTTTGCTTTAGATATTTGGTTAGTTTTTGAATGCATTGATTGATCAAGTTCTCAACTTCATCTGAAATTCTAAAACGACAAATTGTTCGGTAGGCTGGAACTTGTTCTTGCGTCAGCCAGCGGGCTGCCAAATTCTCTTCTGCCAAGGTATTAATACGACGACTACTGAAGATACCTTTTGTGTACGCAAACAAAATTAATTTTAAAAGTACACGCAGATCATACTTACGCGGACGTCCAAAGATGTAGGGATCTTTAATTTTAAGGTCTTCAACTATTTGATTAATCATCCGTGCAGGATGATTTTCTTTTGGTTCCCAGTCAGTTTTGATACTAAGTACAGTCTGATTTATGTTATAATTATTATACATTTTGTTTATCCTTTCTATAGGGGTATTGTTTTTGAAAGTACTGGCTGCAACCGGTGCTTTTTTATTTTTAATTATACCAAAAGAGCTTCACCAGAAAAATCATTACTTTCTCTGGTGAAGCTCTTTCACTTAGGACTTATGGCACAGCCCCTTCTTTTATTTGATCCGAGATCAACTATCTTTATAATCTCGATAAATCCAAAAGAATACTGCCATATGACAATCCTGCTCCAAAACCTGAAATTAATGCAACATGCGGTCTTTCTCCACGCTTTAGTGCTCGATCCAGTCCAATTGCTATTCCTGCTGAAGAAGTATTTCCATAAAACTCAACATTTGTTTCAAATTTATTTAATGGTACATTTATTCCAAGTGCAATATTTTCGATTAATCTTAAATTTGCTTGATGTGTCACAACCAATTCTAATTCAGCAGTTGTATAACCATTTTGCTCAAGTAAATTAGTTATGTGCTCAGGAACTATCGATGTTACAAATTCGTAAACTGCACGTCCATCTTGATAAAAAGCATCCATCTTGGGATAACTGTCACTTGAAATCTCCTTTAATGGTGCGATTCTCCCACTGTGAATCACGTTGGGAGCCGGACTCGTCTCCAATTTTTCAGCAATGAACATCTCATCATCGGGATTATCACTTGCTGTCAACAACACACCTCCAGCACCGTCACCAAAAAAAACAGCAGAAGTTCGATCAGAGAAATCCATCATTTTAGAATTCACTTCACCTGCAATCACAATTGCTTTGTTATAGTTTCCTTGTCGCAAAAATTTTTCTGCAGTACTTAATGCAAAAATAAAACCCGCACAGGCAACACTTACATCAAAAGAAAATGCTTTTACAGCATCAATCTTTTGTTGAACAAGCGATGCTGTAGCAGGTGTGATTGAATCTGGACTAATTGTAGCCACTATGATCAAGTCAATTTCACTGGCCTTTGTTCCAGATTCAGCTAATAACTTTTTAGCCACATTTGCACAAAGATCAGATGTATTTTCATTAATAGCATAATGTCGAGTTTTTATTCCCGTATGCTTTTGAATCCATTCATCCGAAGTATCCATATAATTAGATAGTTCAGCATTAGTCACTATACGCTGTGGCACATAATGTGCACTGGCTTTTATTTTTACGGCTCTAGGCATCTTATATATTCTCCTATATCGAATCATCCAATTAATTGTCAATGTCTTTATCCAAGTCTGCAGTACTAATATCTTACTTGTACATAAATAAAAAAGCCATACCAAAATATAATTTTGGAACGGCCCTATATGATGCGGGTAAATGGATTCGAACCATCACGGGCTATAACGCCCACCAGATCCTTAGTCTGACGCGTCTGCCAATTCCGCCATACCCGCAACAACAGAAATAATTATACCAAATACTCTGTTCAAGGGCAAGTCTTTTTTATTTTTACACTATTTATTTTTCAATTTTAATCTACTATGACATTTCGAACAGACATATTTTCGCAAATCTATTCTGCGTTTTCTAACATACAGTTGGTCACATTTTGTACAAACATAACTATAGACATGGACAGACTCATTTGTAGGGGCATACCTTAAACCCTGCACTTCCGCTAATAACTTTTTAAAATCTCTATCTCTATGCCTATACCCCATGTTATTAAGGTGTAAATGATAGTGACATAACTCATGCTTAATCACACCTTGCAAAGTTAGCTCATCATGCTCACTTAACATCTTAGGATTTATATCAATATTGTGCGTCTTAAGATTATACCTCCCACCGGTCGTACGTAATCGACTATTAAATGTTGCACTATAATCGAAGCTTTGTCCAAATGAATCTAATGAGATTCTTTCAACAATTTTCTGTAAAGACCTATTATTCAAGTTAACTCAACTCTTCTCTGGAGAAATCATTGTTAATTGTATTCTCTTTCTCTGTTCGTCAACACTTAAAACCCAAACATCAACAATATCTCCAACTGCTACAACATCATTGGGATTTTTCACGAATCCTCTTTTCAACTGTGATAAATGAACTAAACCATCTTGCTTTACACCAATGTCAACAAAAGCCCCAAAATCAATAACATTTCTTACTGTGCCCTTGAGCTTCATCTCAGGCTTTAAATCAGCTATTTTCAAAACATCACTTCGTAATAAAATTGGAGGTAAATCAGATCTGATATCTCTACCAGGTTTGATCAAACTTGCAATAATATCTGTTAATGTTTCTTCACCTACGCCAAGTTCAACAGCAACAAGTTGAATATTTACATTTTTTAATTTTTCAGTAGCCTTACTTTTTCCAATCTCTGAAGAAGCAATCCTAAATTTTTCTAAAAGAGCTTTGGCTATCTGATAACTCTCGGGATGTATATCTGTATTATCCAAGAAGTTCTTGCCTTCAACTATCCTCAAAAAACCTGCAGCTTGCTCGTACGCCTTTGGACCAAGTCTAGGTACTTTTTTTAATTCGTTTCTTTGCTTAAATGTTCCTATCTCATTACGATAAGTTACAATATTTGCTGCAGTTGCACTAGACAGACCTGAAACGTTTTGTAAGAGTTGTGGACTAGCAGTATTCAAATCTATTCCGACTTGATTAACAGCAGTTTCAATTACTGCATCAAGCTTACTTCCCAATTCCTTTTGAGGTAAGTCATGCTGATATTGACCAACGCCAATCGCTTGTGGATCAATTTTTACTAATTCTGCCAATGGGTCTTGTAACCGTCTAGCAATACTTACAGCAGAACGTTCTTCTACATGGAAATCTGGAAACTCTTCGCGCGCTACTTTGCTGGCCGAATAAACTGATGCACCCGCCTCATTCACAATAGCATAAACGACTGTTCGCGCAGTCTGCTTCACTGCCTCAGCCACAAAAGCCTCAGATTCACGGCTTGCTGTTCCATTACCAATTGCAACAACATCTACCCGATTATTTTCAAGAATTTCCACAAATTGCTTAAGAGCTTTATTCCAGTTATCATCATCTTTTTGCGCATTTTTTTTCTGATGTGGGTAAATAATCGCCTTACTTTTAAATTTTCCAGTTTCATCTACCACTGCTAATTTACAACCTGTCCGATAAGCAGGATCAAAACCTAACACACATTTACCTTTCAGAGGAGACTGCATAAGTAAATGATATAAGTTGCTACCAAAAACTTCAATTGCATGTTCACTAGCTCTTTGTGTCAATTCATTCCGTAGTTCTCTTTCAATTGCTGGTTTAATCAATCTTTTATACCCGTCAGCAATCGCCACCCGCAAGATTTTAGTGATTTCTGCTGTTTTATTCTTAACAATTCTAACTGATAAATAGTCTAAAATTTGATCTTCATCAACTTGAATAACTGTACTGATGATTCCCAATCTTTCACCACGATTAATTGCTAAAATTTGGTGATTAGCAATCTTTTTGTAAGGTATTATAAAATCATAATAGTTTTTGAAAACTTGCTGTTCATCTACTTCTATTTTCTTGGTTTTTGTTATTATTTTACCCAATTGTTTGGTAATTTGACGAATTCTCGTGCGATATAACGCATTTTCACTGATCTCTTCAGCAAGAATATCACAGGCTCCCGCAACAACTTGTTCTACATCTAAAATATCTTGCGCCGGATTCACAAATTTTGTAGCGTATTCCCTTGGATTTTTGGCTTCTGGCGTCATCAGCCATCTAGCGAATGGTTCGATTCCGGCTTCTTTGGCAATCATTGCCCTTGTTCTTCTTTTCTTTTTAAACGGTAAATACAAATCTTCTATTTCTTGTAAAGTAACTGCCGCTTCAATTTTCTTCTTCAAAAGAGGTGTTAGCTTTTCTTGTTTTTGAATTGCATTTTCAACATCTACTCTTCTTTTTTCGATCTTCTCTAATTGCAGCTTATTATCAAGAATTTCACGAATTTTAACTTCGTCTAAATTGCCAGTTTTTTCCTTTCGATATCGTGCCATAAAGGGAACTGTTGCACCTTCATCATACATTTTTGCAGTTGCTTGCACTTGTGTATATTTCAGATTAAGCTGCTTTGCAATTTTATCTAATATTGAATTGTTCACTGTCATTCTCCTTTAAAAAAAATAGCATAGTTAAACCTCCAAATTGATAGCTCATTTCAGATTATGGTTTAGCCACACTAATATTTTTTATTTCCAAAACTCATCATACACTGTAATTGGTGAATGACGCTTATGTTGGGTCTTCAAATACCATGCTTCAATTTTTTCAGCTGCAGCACTATCGATATCTTGTCCTTCTAAATAATTATCAATATCCTCATAGGTTACACCTAAAGCTACTTCATCTGGTAACGCAGGACGATTATCTTCTAAATCTGCCGTTGGTTTCTTTTTGTATAGGTGCTCTGGAGCTCCAAGAAGTTCAAGCATTGCCCTACCTTGGCGCTTATCTAAACGCCATAAAGGAGTAATATCTGCCCCGCCATCTCCAAATTTTGTATAAAAACCTGTAACTGCTTCGGCTGCATGATCGGTTCCAACTACAGCGCCCTTATTGGCTGAGGCAATTCCATATTGAGCAATCATACGTTCACGAGCTTTGATATTCCCACGGTTAAAATCGCTGACTTCCAAGCCATTTTCTTTAATGCTTTCAACCATTGCATCTGTCGCTGGTTTGATGTTAACACGCACTACCTTATCAGCCTTCATAAATGCGATAGCATCCATTGCATCTTGTTCATCAGCCTGATTTCCATAAGGTAACCGTACAGCAATAAATTGATATTCACTATTGCCCGTTTCATCACGCAATTCTTTAATTGCCAACTGGCTCAATGTTCCTGTCAAAGTTGAATCTTGTCCTCCTGATATTCCTAATACAAGAGTCTTCAAGAATGCATGTTTTTTTAAATATGCCTTCATAAAGTCAACACTTTTTCGAATCTCATCTTTAGGATCAAAGTCAGAACTGACACATAATTCACTGATAATCTTTCTTTGCAACTCTCTCATCTAAAAGTCCTCCTTGAGTATCATACATAATTACATGTGATGTTTTCTATCATCATTTTACGCTTTTTTATTGATACTTTCACGAATTTCTTTAATTATCTTCATTTTATTATTGTAACATGCCTCAGATAAATCAACTGGGTAATCTTGCGGATTAAGATCGCGCTTGTATTCTTCCCAAAGACTGTCAAGCCGTTCATGGGCATATTCTTTGATTTCAATCAGACTGGGAACTTGATAGACTTGCTTTCCTTCCACAAAAATATCTTTTAAAAGCGGGCGAGCATCAAAGTCTGTTATATTCTTATTAATATAGGTATACTGCGGATGAAACATGTACAGAGTCTTTTCTTCCGCAGGTTTTTCATCCCATAACGCAATATAATCTCCTTCAGACTTGCCATCAGCCTTCTTAGTAATACGCCATACCTGTTTTTTCCCAGGTGTTGAGACTTTTTCCGCGTTACTCGACAATTTAATTGTATCTTCTAGAATTCCTTCACTATTTTCAATTGCTACCATTTTGTAAACAGCTCCAAGTGCAGGTTGATCATATGCAGTAATTAGCTTAGTCCCTACACCCCACACATCAATCTTAGCCCCTTGCATCTTCAAGTTTGTAATTGTTTTTTCATCAAGGTCATTTGAAGCATATATTTTGGCACTGGAAAATCCCGCCTCATCCAACTGTTCTCTGACACGTTTTGAAATGTATGCCATATCTCCAGAATCAATCCGGACACCCAAGAAATTTATTTTGTTCCCCAATTCCTTTGCAACCTTAATTGCATTAGGAACACCGCTTCTTAAAGTATCATAGGTATCAACAAGAAACACACAATCTTTGTGCGTAGTAGCATATGCCTTAAAAGCTGCATAATCATCGCGATAAGCCTGCACTAATGCATGTGCATGCGTACCACTAGCTGGAATTCCAAAGATTTTACTTGCTCTCACATTACTGGTTGCATCAAATCCTCCAATATAAGCAGCTCGTGTTCCCCAAATAGCTGCATCAAACTCCTGAGCCCTTCTTGTTCCAAACTCCATAATAGCATCTTCATGAACAACTGACCTCACTCGAGCTGCCTTTGTAGCAATCAGTGTCTGATAATTAATTACATTTAAAATTGCCGTTTCAACAAGTTGGCAATCAGCTAAGGGCCCCTCTACTTGTAAGATTGGCTCGTTGTTAAAAACAACTTCGCCTTCAACTACTGCTCTTAATGTCGCTGAAAATTTGAAGTTTTTTAAATAGTTCAAAAATTCATCTGAAAAATTACCAGATTCTCTCAGATACTCAAGATCACTTTTTGTAAAATGTAATTTATTAAGATAATCAATTACACGCTCTAAACCAGCAAAAATAGCATACCCATTTTGAAAAGGAATTTTTCTAAAATAAAGTTCAAAAACCGCTTTTCGTTGATCAATTCCTTTCAGCCAATATGTCTGAATCATATTGATTTGATATTCATCAGTATGTAGAGCATAACTATCGTCTGGATAATTCATTTCCATTTTTTTACCTCTTCTCAGCTAAACTGAGTAATATTATTTATTTATAATCACATTTACACAAAAAATAAAAGCTGTAACGCTTTCCATTTATGCAATGCCTATTGAACTATAATAACACTTTTTCATAATCTCGTCATTTCTGTTATACTATGGCTAGTCTTTTTGAAAAAGAGGTATTTTATGTTAAACAAATATGAACAGGTCAATGTTTTGGGTGTCGATTTTACCAAAATTACAAATAACGAACTATTAGAACAATTGAAACTGGATAATCAAAATCATTCAAACCGTTTCGTAATTACAGCTAATCCTGAAATTGTTTTGTATGCCCGCGATCATCCAGAATACCTAGCAGTACTCAAATTAGCTGACTATACAACTGCTGATGGCATTGGAATTATTAAGGGAGCCAAAATCCTAAAAACTCCTCTGCCCGAAAGAGTAACAGGTTTTGACACACTTGGTTCTTTATTGAAATTTGCTAACAAAGAACAAAAAAGTGTTTATTTCTTAGGTGCTAAACCTGAAACAATCAAAAAAACAATTAACAAAATTCATCATGATTATCCAACTTTGAAAATTGCAGGATACCATGATGGTTATTTTACAAATGACCAAGAAATTGCAACAGAAATCAAAGACAGTCAACCCGACTTCGTTTTTGTTGCATTAGGTTTCCCCAAACAAGAATTTTTCATTGCTAAGTATCGACAACTTACCCCTGCAATTTGGATGGGTGTTGGTGGAAGTTTTGACGTCCTAGCGGGAACTGTCAAACGTGCCCCAATTTTTTGGCAAAAACATCATATTGAGTGGTTATATCGCTTATTTCAGGAACCATCTAGGTTCTGGCGAATGCTTGCTTTACCCAAATACTTAATCATGATTTATCTGAAAAAATTTGGGTTACTTAAAGCTTAATTTAACAATTCTCAAATACAACAATAATAACAAAAATTGAGAAATTCCGAATTACGTCACACGTTTATACAAGATAAAGAGGGAGTGTGACATAAGTGAAGTGCCTTACAAAACTTGGACATGTAAATCAAGTTTTGGAGGTGCTTTTTTGACACGTAATTATACCTACAGCTTTAAGTTGAAAGTAGTTAAAGAATATTTAAATGGTGAAAATTCACTCCACACACTGTGTCTGAAATATAAGATGCCGAGTGATACTCCATTAGTAATTTGGGTGTCGCGTTATAAAGCTTTTGGTCCTACCGGACTTAAACAGCTTAAACGCCGGCACTATTCTAATGATTTCAAGGTAGCGGTTATTACATATTACTTGAACCATTCTACCAGTATTCAAAAAACAGCCATCCACTTTAATATCAGCCACACAGTCGTTTATAATTGGCTTAAATTAATGCGGCAATTTGGAATTAAAGCCGTAATTTCATCTAAGATAGGACGACCCAAGATGGTTAAGAAAAAGAAAGAAACATCCAAGAAAAAGACCGAACAACAGTTAATAGAGAGACAACAAAAACAAATCAGACATTTAGAACAGGAACTTTCCTATACTAAAATTGAGAATGTTTATCTAAAAAAATTGGATGCCGTAATTCGAAACAAAAAATAGCACTAAAAGTTAAAACAATTAACGAATTGCGGCGTGATTATCCCTTTATTACGCTCTTAAAAGTTGCGGGACTTGCGCGTTCGACGTATTACTATCATTTAGCTTGTCTAAACCGGCCTGATAAATATCGTCAGGTTAAACAAATTATTCGGCAAGAATTTGCCCGCTCTCATCAAACTTATGGTTATCGTCGCATGAGATTTGTTTTAAAACAGCATCATGTTAAACTTTGTCTAGAAACTGTTCGTAAAATTATGTTTTCTATGGGTCTGAAAGTTACTCTTTTTTCAAAACATTCTGGTCGGTACAACTCATATCATGGTCATGTTGGACAGGTGGTACCTAACTTGCTCAAGCAACAATTCAAGGCCCATAAACCATATACTGTTTTGCATACTGACGTCAGTCAGTTTAAACTTACGTGTGGAAAATGGGGTTATATTTCGACAGTTATTGATGAGGCTAGTAATGAAGTTTTAGCCGCTAAAGTTAGTTCAACACCCAATCGTGTTTTAATCGATCAAACCCTTGAGACAGTCATTAAAAAGATTCCCGCAACAACTAAACCAATTCTACACTCTGATCAAGGATGGCAATATCAAATGACCAATTATCAAGCTAAACTAAGACATCATCATTTCATTCAAAGCATGTCTCGTAAGGGAAATTGTTTAGACAATGCCCCAGTTGAGAGCTTTTTCAGTATGCTTAAACGTGAATGTTTAAGGCGCATTAAGGTTACTTCGCTCAGTGAACTAAGTACATTAGTGGAACATTATGTTGCTTGGTATAATAACCAGCGAATTTCACTTAAGCGTCACGGATTAACTCCAGTCGAATATCGTAAACAGTATCTAACTAATAATTAAAACAAACATGTCCAACTTTTTTAAGGCAGTACAAAGTCGGGAAAATTTGAGTACTAACTCGAAATTACGAACATAGCGAATACTTTGCTATGAGTAATTCGAAGTTAGACGGAGAATTTTGACTTATGAAACACGTTTATACGGAATAAATAGAGGAACTGAATCAAAATTTTACTTTTGACCCAGCTCCTCCTTTTTAGATTCTTCGAATATAAATGTTAATCTTATTTTTCTAAATAAAATTCGAATCTTTCCCCCACATATTGAGTTCTAACATATTCAAATGGCTGCCCGTCTTCCAAATTGGTAAGTTGACGTAAACGTAAAATCGCGTCTCCTCTGCGAATTCCTAAATACTCAGCGATTTGTTCTGAAGCCAACATTGCTGAAACTGTCTGCTGTGCATGACCAATTATATGACCACTCTCTTCGAGTGCGTGGTATAAAGAGCTTGTAACTTCCTCTTTACTATATTCCCTTATCAATTTTTCAGGGATTGTAGCAATTTCAAAACAGATGGGCATCTCATCAGCATATCTGATTCTCTCCATTCTAAGAACCAGTTCCTTTTCCATCAAGTTTAACTTCTCCATTTCACTCAAAGATGGGGTTGCAATATGATAAGAGATTGTTTTACTAGAGGGCGCTTTCCCTTGTGCTCTCATTAATTCAGAAAAACTAGTTACACCTGATGACATCTTCTCTTGAACTTTTTGCCTAGCAACAAACGTTCCTGAACCAACGTGTCTCTCAAGAATACCCTCATCAACTAGAGTTTTCACTGCTTGTCGTAATGTCATTCGACTAACACCAAAAGTTACAGCCATTTCACGTTCCGAGGGAATGCGCTCACCTACACTCCACCTCCCAGACTCAATTGAACGCTTAATTTCATTGTGAATCTGAATATAAATAGGTGATGCCATTAGTACTCCCTCTTTCATGTTTAATTTTTGTAGCAGTTACCATAACTATAGGTCTCTACCAAATTTAATTTATCAGTTAAAATATTCAAATCAGCATCTTTGCCAACTTCAAGAGTTCCTTTGGCAGTCAAGCCAAATTCTCGTGCTTGATTGACAGATGACATTAAGACCGCGTCTTTAATTCCACAACCAGTATACGCAATAATATTACGGAATGCTTCTTGGAATTGCAATACTGAACCTGCTAAATTCCCAGATTCTAATCGTGCTTGTCGATCTTTGACAATAACCTTCTGTCCTCCGAGTTCAGATGTTCCTTCTGGCATTCCTTTTGCTCTCATCGAATCAGTAACTAGTTCCATACGTTTTGGTCCCTTTATTTCATATGCCAACTTGATCATATCTGGAACAACGTGAAATCCATCAGCAATAATTTCACAATAGATATTATCTTCAAGCAATGCATGCCCTGTTACACCTGGTTGGCGGTGCTTAAACTCACGCTGTGCGTTATATAAGTGTGTAACGTGACTTGCTTTTGAATGTTTAAGTTGCTCCCTTAAAGCATTACTATGTCCGATTGATGGGACAATTCCATTTTTCAAGCAATAGTTTTCAAACTGCGCTGAAGTTTCATGTTCAGGAGCAAAAGTAACTAATTTTACTAAATGACCTGAGAGCTCATTCCAATGGTTAAATAATTCAACATCTGGTGCCTGAATATATTTTTCTGGCTGCGCACCTTTGAAAACAGGTGAAATAAACGGACCTTCCAGATGGATGCCTTGAATCACATGATTTGTCCTAGCAGCTTCTCTAATGCCCACCATAGCCTTAGCTATATTCTCATGTGATTGTGTCATTGTTGTAGCAAAATAACTCGTAATACCCTCGTGAATCATGTCTGTTACCATTTCATCTATTTGGGCAGGATTTCCATCCATCGCATCAAAACTATACCCACCGTGGCTATGAACATCAATGAAACCAGGAATAATTATTTTCCCCTCGAGATCAATTACTTCCGTGTCGTTTTCCTCAGCGACAAATTGTGCCATTGAGCCTATAGCTTCAATCTTGTCAGAAAAACGAAGATATCCATCCTTGATCTCTTCTATGCCAGTAAAAATATCAGCATGTTTCAAAACCTTTGTCATAATCTTTTCGTCTCCTTTTCAATGAGTCGCTTGATCCTTCAAAACCGTTGCATCTATCCCCTTGACCACTGCGGTCATAAAACCTGCTTCCTCCATCGCCAATAATCCTGCAATTGTTGTACCTCCTGGTGAGCACACATCATCAACCATATCCATGGGTGATTTTGTTGTTGCTAAAACTTTTTGTGCACTTCCTAAAACAGCCTGTGCAGATATTTCTGTTGCTTGTTTCTTGGTCAGACCATACTTAACCCCAGAACGAGCCATCGCATCTATAAAATAATAAATGTAGGCGGGGGAACTTCCTGCCAATGCCACAAAAATACTAAAATCCTTTTCCGGAATTTCCAATGTTCGACCCAAACTATCAAATAAGCTTTTAGCCTGCTCATAAGCAATATCCGTCACAGAACTATTTCTAACAAAGGCTGTCATTCCTTCATTGATTTCAACATTTACATTCGGCATAATTCTAATTATCGGAATTTTCTTATCTTTAAACTGTGACTCTATTTCTGCTAAAGAAACACCACTAGCCATCGAAATAATAAGTTTATTTTCATTCATTACATCACTTATTTCATCAATTATGCTAGCTAAAACGAAAGGTTTTACAGCCAATAAAATAATATCTGCTTCCTGAGCCAAAACAGTGTTACTGTCACACGCAGTAACCCCCGTTTCTTTTGCATACTTTTCATAATTATTTCGATGTGCACTATGTACAAGAATATCCTCAGGTCTAAAAGTCTTTTTTGCCAACCATCCCGCAATAATTGACTTAGCCATATTCCCAACACCTATAAATCCAATTTTCATTTGTCAACCTCCACTATCCAAAATGATATATACCAATGTACTGAATGTATCATTTTTAATTAAAAAGTCAATCGTTCTCGCTCTATCTTTGTTGAGACAAAATAAAAACAGACAAAAAAAGAACGAAACAAAATTATTTCGTCCTTTCTAGTTATCTTGATTGGGCTAGCTGGATTCGAACCAGCGCGTCACGGGATCAAAACCCGTTGCCTTACCGCTTGGCTATAGCCCAATATGGTGGAAGGGAGTGGATTCGAACCACCGAACCCGAAGGAGCGGATTTACAGTCCGCCGCGTTTAGCCAGACTTCGCTACCCTTCCACAACATCATTGTCATCATATCCGACCTAATAATAATACTATCTTTCACTACTTTATGCAAGTGTTTTTTTATTTTTATTCAATACCTCTCATCAATTTTTTTATTTTAGAAGAGAAGATCAATAATATAATGCCAAAGAGAATCGTAACACCACCAACTACTCCAAAATAAACAATTTCATTTTGGGCATTATAAAATCTAACTAGTTGTGAATTAAAAGCCTGTGCAACCGCATCACTGATGAACCACATGCTCATCATTTGCGACTCAAATGCCTTTGGAGCTAATTTGGTTGTTGCAGAGAGACCAATCGGAGAGACAAGCATTTCGCCAACTATTACCAAAGCCCAACTCATTATCAACCATAACGGTCCAACTTTTGTATCAGTACCAAATAGGGCTCCTGGGAACATCATCCAAAGAAATGATACTCCAGCAAAAAAAAGACCATAAGAAAATTTTGCAGGGGAAGAAGGTTGTTTTTTCCCTAGAACAGTCCAAATTATTGCAAAGATTGGAGCATATATCATGATGAATAACGGATTCATACTTTGAAACCAACTAGATGGAAAAGTGTGACCCCAGATTTCTAAGCGTGTTTGTTCGTTAGCAAATATTGCTAATACCACTGCACCTTGTTCCTCAATTGACCAAAACAAAATACTAGCAATAAACAATGGAACATATGCCCATACACGTGATTTTTCAACTTTAGTTATCTTTCTACTACTCAACATTATTATAAAATAATAAATTGGAATCAATACCGCAATAACAGTTATCAACAGAATTATGTTACTAATTGTTAGAAAATTAAATAAAGACATAATAGTTAAAATCAAAGCAATTACAATAACAAAAAGAATTACTTTCTTAATAATCGCCTGTAGTTCACTGGGATCAATCGGATCATTTGGATATAAACTATCCTTTGATAAATATTTATTACCATCAAAATAGTATTGAATTAAACCGATTAACATTCCAATTGCAGCAAGTGAGAAACCTAAATGAAAATTAACTTTTTGACCTAAATATCCCACAACAATAGGAGCAATGAATGCACCTGCATTAATACCAAAAACAAAAATATTAAACCCTGTATCCCTTCTTGGATCATCTTGTTTATATAAACCGCCGACCATTTCTGAAACATTTGGTTTTAAAAGACCAGTTCCTATAACAATTAAAGCAATTGAAATAAAAAGTGCTAATTTTCCAAATGGAGTGGCCAACACTATATGGCCTAACATTATTAAAATACCGCCCACAAATACTGTTCTACGACTCCCCCAGATTCTGTCACTGACAAATCCTCCTATAACACTAGAAAGGTACACTAATGAGCCATAAATAGACATTATAGATAAAGCAAGTGGTTTACTGAACCCAAGCCCTCCAGCACTAACCTCATAATACATATAATAAAGTAAGATTGCTCTCATACCATAATAGCTAAATCTTTCCCACATTTCTGTGAAAAAGAGTGTGGATAAGCCCCGCGGATGTCCCAAGAATGTCACGTCCATCGCTTTTTTATCCATTAATAAATTCCTCCTAATTTTTACTATTAATTGTCTTTTATAACTAAAAAATATTATTACACATAAAATTAAAAAAGTAGATTAAGATTCACAGAAAAAAAGGCTGGGTCAAAAGTTAACTTGACTTAGCCTTTTCATTATTCCATATAAATGTGTCCCATAAGTCAAAATTCACAGCTAACTCTAAACTATCTATAGCCAAATACTATAACTTCAATTGAATTAGTCTTTAATTTATCAACTTATGTTACACGTCCCATTTAAAACGGCTAGGGATATTTAAAATATATATGCCGGCTGCAGGATTTGAACCTGTGACCCTCGGTTTACGATACCGATGCTCTACCAGCTGAGCTAAGCCGGCATTTCTATGATGACCCGTACGGGATTTGAACCCATGTTACCGCCGTGAAAGGGCGGTGTCTTAACCACTTGACCAACGGGTCATTTAGCAAAACACAATCGATTTTGCTACCAAAAAACTCAGAAACTGAAAATAATCAGTTAACCCGGTTATCAACAAATTCTGAGTAAACTGCACGGCAACGACCTATCCTCGCAGGGGGCGATCCCCCAACTACTATCGGCGCTAAGAAGCTTAACTTCTGTGTTCGACATGGGAACAGGTGTATCCTTCTTGCCATCATCACCGCACTCTTTTGCTTGAGAAAACTTTGTTCTCTCAAAACTAGCTAATATTTCTCTTCCTTAATCAACTACCGTCCGCATTTCTTTCTTTGGTTAAGTCCTCGACCGATTAGTTTTGGTCCGCTCCATACATCACTGTACTTCCACTTCCAACCTATCTACCTGATCTTCTCTCAGGGGTCTTACTTCCCGAAGGAATGGGAAATCTTATCTCGAGGTGAGTTTCGCACTTAGATGCTTTCAGCGTTTATCTCATCCACACATAGCTACCCAGCGATGCTCCTGGCGGAACAACTGGTACACCAGCGGTGTGTCCATCCCGGTCCTCTCGTACTAAGGACAGATCCTCTCAAATTTCCTACGCCCGCGACGGATAGGGACCGAACTGTCTCACGACGTTCTGAACCCAGCTCGCGTACCGCTTTAATGGGCGAACAGCCCAACCCTTGGGACCGACTACAGCCCCAGGATGCGATGAGCCGACATCGAGGTGCCAAACCTCCCCGTCGATGTGGACTCTTGGGGGAGATAAGCCTGTTATCCCCAGGGTAGCTTTTATCCGTTGAGCGATGGCCCTTCCATGCGGAACCACCGGATCACTAAGCCCGACTTTCGTCCCTGCTCGACTTGTAGGTCTCGCAGTCAAGCTCCCTTGTGCCTTTACACTCTGCGAATGATTTCCAACCATTCTGAGGGAACCTTTGGGCGCCTCCGTTACCTTTTAGGAGGCGACCGCCCCAGTCAAACTGCCCACCTGACACTGTCTCCCACCACGTTTATTGGTGAGGGTTAGAGTGTTCATACAACGAGGGTAGTATCCCACCAATGCCTCCATCGAGACTAGCGTCCCGATTTCTATGGCTCCTACCTATCCTGTACAAGTTGTACAAACACCCAATATCAAGCTACAGTAAAGCTCCATGGGGTCTTTCCGTCCTGTCGCGGGTAACCCGCATCTTCACGGGTAATATAATTTCACCGAGTCTCTCGTTGAGACAGTGCCCAAATCGTTACGCCTTTCGTGCGGGTCGGAACTTACCCGACAAGGAATTTCGCTACCTTAGGACCGTTATAGTTACGGCCGCCGTTTACTGGGGCTTCAATTCTGAGCTTCGCCGAAGCTAACCCATCCTCTTAACCTTCCAGCACCGGGCAGGCGTCAGCCCCTATACGTCATCTTACGATTTTGCAGAAACCTGTGTTTTTGATAAACAGTCGTTTGGGCCTATTCACTGCGGCTGAACTTGCGTTCAGCACCCCTTCTCCCGAAGTTACGGGGTCATTTTGCCGAGTTCCTTAACGAGAGTTCTCTCGCTCACCTTAGGATTCTCTCCTCGACTACCTGTGTCGGTTTGCGGTACGGGTAGTTATTATCTAACTAGAAGCTTTTCTCGGCAGTGTGACATCAGTATCTTCGCTACTATAATTTCGCTTCCCATCACAACTCGTCCTTATAAGTAAGCATTTGACTCACTTACAAACTCGTTGCTTGGACACACATATCCATCAGTGTGCATACTTAGCCTCCTGCGTCCCTCCATCGTTCAAACAATAATAACTAGTACAGGAATCTCTACCTGTTATCCATCGCCTACGCCTCTCGGCCTCAGCTTAGGTCCCGACTAACCCTGGGAGGACGAGCCTTCCCCAGGAAACCTTAGTCATTCGGTGGACAGGATTCTCACCTGTCTTTCGCTACTCATACCGGCATTCTCACTTCTAAGCGCTCCACCAGTCCTTCCGGTCTAGCTTCTTCGCCCTTAGAACGCTCTCCTACCACGCAACCTTACGGTTGCATCCACAATTTCGGTAATATGTTTAGCCCCGGTACATTTTCGGCGCAGGGTCACTCGACTAGTGAGCTATTACGCACTCTTTAAATGGTGGCTGCTTCTGAGCCAACATCCTAGTTGTCTATGCAACTCCACATCCTTTTCCACTTAACATATATTTAGGGACCTTAATTGGTGGTCTGGGCTGTTTCCCTTTCGACTACGGATCTTATCACTCGCAGTCTGACTCCCGGATATAGATCGATGGCATTCGGAGTTTATCTGAATTCAGTAACCCTAGATGGGCCCCTAGTCCAAACAGTGCTCTACCTCCACGATCCTTTCTTTCCGAGGCTAGCCCTAAAGCTATTTCGGAGAGAACCAGCTATCTCCAAGTTCGTTTGGAATTTCTCCGCTACCCACACCTCATCTCAGCATTTTTCAACATACATGAGTTCGGTCCTCCAGTGCGTTTTACCGCACCTTCAACCTGGACATGGGTAGGTCACTTGGTTTCGGGTCTACGTCTACATACTGATACGCCCTATTCAGACTCGCTTTCGCTACGGCTCCGTCATTTCCGACTTAACCTTGCATGCAAACGTAACTCGCCGGTTCATTCTACAAAAGGCACGCTATCACCCATTAACGGGCTCTAACTACTTGTAGGCACATGGTTTCAGGAACTATTTCACTCCCCTTCCGGGGTGCTTTTCACCTTTCCCTCACGGTACTGGTTCACTATCGGTCACTAGGGAGTATTTAGCCTTGGGAGATGGTCCTCCCGGATTCCGACGGAATTTCACGTGTTCCGCCGTACTCAGGATACTGAATTGAGAGAATGTCATTTCATCTACAGGGCTTTCACCTTTTTTCGCTGATCTTCCCAAATCATTCGATTATGACATCCTTTGGTAACTCAAATATTCAGTCCTACAACCCCAAAAAGCAAGCTTCTTGGTTTGGGCTGTTCCCCGTTCGCTCGCCGCTACTTAGGGAATCGATTTTTCTTTCTCTTCCTGCAGGTACTTAGATGTTTCAGTTCCCTGCGTCTTCCTCTAACTGGTCTATGTATTCAACCAGTAGTAATAGTCGATAAAAACTATTGGGTTTCCCCATTCGGAAATCTCCGGATCATAGCTTACTTACAGCTCCCCGGAGCATATCGGAGTTAGTCCCGTCCTTCATCGGCTCCTAGTGCCAAGGCATTCACCATGCGCCCTTAATAACTTAACCTATCTTTACCTACGGTAAAGCGGTTATGAGTTTAGCGTTCAAGATTTTTCTTGTTTTAAACTCTTTAAAACGCGGTGTTCTCGGTTTGTTAATTATTTTAGAAAAATATTATCTAGTTTTCAAAGAACAAATTGAGAGTAGACCTCTCAAAACTAAACAAAGTTTCAACAATCGTGTGTAGGTTTCCGTTATATCCTTAGAAAGGAGGTGATCCAGCCGCAGGTTCTCCTACGGCTACCTTGTTACGACTTCACCCCAATCATCTGTCCCACCTTAGACGGCTGGCTCCATAAATGGTTACCTCACCGGCTTTGGGTGTTACAAACTCTCATGGTGTGACGGGCGGTGTGTACAAGGCCCGGGAACGTATTCACCGCGGCATGCTGATCCGCGATTACTAGCGATTCCGACTTCATGTAGGCGAGTTGCAGCCTACAATCCGAACTGAGAACGGCTTTAAGAGATTAGCTAAACCTCGCGGTTTCGCGACTCGTTGTACCGTCCATTGTAGCACGTGTGTAGCCCAGGTCATAAGGGGCATGATGATTTGACGTCATCCCCACCTTCCTCCGGTTTGTCACCGGCAGTCTCACTAGAGTGCCCAACTAAATGCTGGCAACTAGTAATAAGGGTTGCGCTCGTTGCGGGACTTAACCCAACATCTCACGACACGAGCTGACGACAACCATGCACCACCTGTCATTCTGTCCCCGAAGGGAACACCTAATCTCTTAGGTTGTCAGAAGATGTCAAGACCTGGTAAGGTTCTTCGCGTTGCTTCGAATTAAACCACATGCTCCACCGCTTGTGCGGGCCCCCGTCAATTCCTTTGAGTTTCAACCTTGCGGTCGTACTCCCCAGGCGGAATGCTTAATGCGTTAGCTGCAGCACCGAAGGGCGGAAACCCTCCAACACTTAGCATTCATCGTTTACGGTGTGGACTACCAGGGTATCTAATCCTGTTTGCTACCCACACTTTCGAACCTCAGCGTCAGTTACAGACCAGAGAGCCGCTTTCGCCACTGGTGTTCTTCCATATATCTACGCATTTCACCGCTACACATGGAGTTCCACTCTCCTCTTCTGCACTCAAGTCTTTCAGTTTCCAATGCATGACTTCGGTTAAGCCGAAGGCTTTCACATCAGACTTAAAAAACCGCCTGCGTTCCCTTTACGCCCAATAAATCCGGACAACGCTTGCCACCTACGTATTACCGCGGCTGCTGGCACGTAGTTAGCCGTGGCTTTCTGGTTAGATACCGTCACTGCATGAGCAGTTACTCTCACACACGTTCTTCTCTAACAACAGAGTTTTACGATCCGAAAACCTTCTTCACTCACGCGGCGTTGCTCCATCAGACTTTCGTCCATTGTGGAAGATTCCCTACTGCTGCCTCCCGTAGGAGTTTGGGCCGTGTCTCAGTCCCAATGTGGCCGATCAACCTCTCAGTTCGGCTACGTATCATTGCCTTGGTAAGCCTTTACCTTACCAACTAGCTAATACGCCGCGGGTCCATCCAGAAGTGATAGCAAAACCATCTTTCAAACAAAAACCATGCGGTTTTTGTTATTATGCGGTATTAGCACCTGTTTCCAAGTGTTATCCCCCTCTTCTGGGCAGGTTACCCACGTGTTACTCACCCGTTCGCCACTCAAAACTTTCGTGAATGCAAGCATTCGGTGAAAGTTTTGCGTTCGACTTGCATGTATTAGGCACGCCGCCAGCGTTCGTCCTGAGCCAGGATCAAACTCTCATTTTAAAAGTTTGTGACTCTTTAAATTACTTATTTACTAGCGAATTGACTTCGCAAATGTTTGCTCTTGTACTAAACAAGAGACCCTACACATTTGATTTGTCGAAACTTTGTTCAGTTTTCAAAGGTCTACATAATCGCTTAACGCAACTTTTATATAATACCATGTTCAACAACAACTGTCAAACACTTTTTTTATTTAATTTGTTGTTCCAAATAATTTCTGAAACAAGCAACAAAAAATAATATACACCATTTTAACCTCTTAGTCAATGCTTTTTCAAATAAAATAGAAAGGGGCTGTGCCATAAGTCCTTCAAAATAGAAGAGATTAGTGAAAATCGTTCTTTGATTTTCACTAATCTCTTCTTTTTGTTTATAAAACAGTTATAATTGGTGCCTTTCGCCACCAATTTTCTAATATTCATTGCCATCAAGGCAATTCCAGCTTCCCTTTTTACCTTCTCAAGACCTCTAACCGAAAATTTTTTAAAACCCAAACAAGCCTTCAATCCACCAAAAACTGATTCAACATCTATTTTACGTTGTCCGTAAATTGAACCAGTTTGGTGATTTGAAAGCAACTTGCGTTCCTTAGCTTTGAAATACTCCCATGCGCTATTAATACTTATTTTACGAGGATTTCCGTTTTTAGTGAATGCTCGGTGATCAATTTTAAAATCGTTATCGTATTTGTTTGCCTGATACTCTTTAAATTCACGTACAAATCCGTACTTATCTTTGCGCTTACGGTAAGCATAAAAACTAAATCTAACTCCCTGCAGATCAATAAAATAATCGTCTTTAGGATGATACGCCCAATTCATGACCTTACGGTCATCACTTTTCCATTTGCGACTATTTTCTTTTAACATTGTCCCATATGGAATTAACGCTGTATGTTCAGGTAATTCATCTTCGAGATATCGATAATTTGATTCTGAACCGTATCCTGCATCAGCCACAATATACTTACCTAAAGTTCCAGCTGCTTTTTGTTGCTGTAAAAAAGGAATTAATGTTTTGGTATCTCCTGGATTTTGAAAAATGCCGAAGGCAGTTACAAATTGTTTACTTGTGGCGATTTGTAGATTATAAGCCGGTTTTAGCTGTCCGTTGAGCATTGGATCTTCCTTAACACGCATGAAAGTTGCATCATGATCTGTTTTTGAATAACTATTTCTTTTACCATAAATTCTGGTTTGTATTTTATGAGCTAATAATTTAGTTTGCCGTAACTTAAGTTTTCGTTTTAAAGATTTTAGTTTTCGACGCCTTGACTTGTCTGGGTTTGGAGAGATATGTTCTTTTTCAATCTTTTTATTCAAATCTTTCAAGTCATTTTCTAACCGCAAGGTAATTTCATCAAGCATTTCTAAAGTAAGATCTGTCTCTGCTGGGAGCTGACACTTAAACTTAGCGTCATTTAATTCTTCCAGAAGGGTTATAATCGCAGAGCGATTAAGCTTGTCAAAACGAATCGTATTCTTACGCCAAACAAAACTATATTTATTGGCATCAGCTAAAATTTTAGTCCCGTCAATAAAAGTAACTTCATCAATAAAATTGTTTTGTTTCAGATATTTGGTTAGTTTTAGAATACATTGATTAATCAAGCTCTCAACTTCATCTGAAATTCTAAAACGACAAATTGTTCGGTAGGCTGGAACCTGTTCTTGTGTCAGCCAACGGGCTGCCAAATTCTCTTCTGCCAACGTATTAATACGGCGACTACTAAAGATACCTTTTGTGTACGCAAACAAAATTAATTTTAAAAGTACACGCAGATCATACTTACGCGGTCGTCCAAAGATGTAAGGATCATTAATTTTAAGGTCTTCAACTATTTGATTAATCATCCGTGCAGGATGATTTTCTTTTGGCTCCCAGTCAGTTTTAATACTAAGTACAGTCTGATTTATGTTATAATTATTGTACATTTTGATTATCCTTTCTATAGGGGTATTGTTTTTGAAAGTACTGGCTCCAACCAGTGCTTTTTTATTTTTAATTATACCAAAAGAGCTTCACCAGAAAAATCATTACTTTCTCTGGTGAAGCTCTTTCACTTAGGGACTTATGGCACAGCCCCTTTCTATTTATTCCGCTAAACGTGTTACGTAGATCGAAATTATCCGTCTAATTCGAATTACTCATAGTAAATTACTTATCATCCACCCGTAAAGTTGGGAAAAGCAATACATCACGAATAGAAGGCGCATCTGTCATCAGCATTACCAAACGATCAATACCTATCCCTAATCCTCCAGTTGGTGGCATTCCATATTCTAATGCTTCTACATAGTCTTCATCAATTCCCTCAGCCTCATCATTTCCAGCCTCACGTTCTTCAACTTGCGCTTCAAAACGATTTCTTTGGTCTATTGGGTCATTCAATTCTGTAAAAGCATTTGCATATTCATTTCCGAGAATGAACATTTCAAAACGATCTGTAAATCTAGCATCTTTTACATTCTTTTTTGCTAACGGCGAAACCTCTACCGGATGACCATAGATAAAAGTAGGATCTACAATCTGATCCTCACAGAAGGTCTCAAAGAATTCATTAATAATATGGCCCACTTTCCAATATTTTTCATAATGAACACCTTTTTCATCAGCGATTTTTCTAGCTTGCTCAATGGACATTTCCTGCCAAAAATCAATACCTGTTTTTTCTTTTATTGCATCAACCATATGAACACGCTTAAATGGCTTATTAAAATCCACTTTTTCTCCCTGATACTCAACCGTTCCATCTTCAGTTACTACTTTCGCTGCAGCTTTAAATATTCCTTCTGTTTCGTCCATTACATCTGTGAAATCAAAATAAGCGGCATATGTTTCTAACATTGTAAATTCAGGATTATGTTTTGTATCAATTCCTTCGTTTCTAAACACTCGTCCTATTTCATAAACACGTTCCATTCCACCAACAATTAATCTCTTCAAATGCAATTCAAGTGCAATTCTTAGATAAAGTGTGATATCTAATGCATTATGATGTGTTTTAAAGGGGCGTGCTGCGGCGCCACCTGCTTGATTGTGTAAGACTGGGGTCTCAACTTCAGTAAAGTTATTATCGTCAAGATAGCGTCTAACTGCTGTTACAATTTTACTTCTCTTCATGAAGCGATCAAAGCTGTCACGATTTGAGATTAAATCTAAATAACGCTGTCGATAAATCTGTTCCACATTTTGTAAACCATGAAACTTATCGGGTAATGGGCGAAGTGCCTTTGACAGAAAGGTGATATCCGTAACTTTTAGTGTCAATTCCCCCATGTCAGTCTTAATGATTTCTCCAGTAAGACCTAAATGATCTCCCAAATCCGAGCGTTTAAAAATATGATACTTCTCTTCACCAACAATATCTTTGCGGATATATAACTGCAAGCGTCCATCTTTGTCTTGAATGTCCGCAAAACCAACTTTTCCCTTTCCTCGTTTTGCAATCATTCTTCCAGCAACGGTTGCCTCAATTCCCAAATTATCTAGTTCTTCTTTTGTTTTTACATCATATTGATCGTGCAATTCCTTAGTCATTGCTGTTCGTTCAAAACGATGACCAAATGGATCAATTCCCTCCGCACGTAACTCATCCATTTTTTCACGTCGAACCTTCAGCTGATCATTCATATTTTGTTCCTTAACCAAAATTATCCCTCCAAAAAATTACTCACCTTATATATTGCCCAATTACGACATAAAAAGCAAATCTAATTCCATTATATTTTAATTTTTTAATTTTGAATATCTTTTAGTAGTTTTTTTAACTCATCTTCTGTAAAAAAATATCTCTTTTTACAAAATTGACAGATTGCTTCAGCTCCATGATCTTCTTCAATCATCATTCTTAGATCTGCCGGTGAAATACTTGCTAGTGATTTGGCAAAACGTTCTTTAGAACAATCACAATTGTAATTGATATTAATTTTACTTAAAATTTGTGCATTTTCTTTTCCACAAATACGATAAATCATATCTTCTGGAGTATAATTTTCTGCCATCATTACTGAAATTGCTGGTAGTTTTGCTATCTTTTGTTCAATCTCTTTCAAAACTTCTTCACTAGCGCCTGGCATTACCTGTATCATGAATCCTCCAGCAGTTTTAACTGAATTATCCTTATTAACAAATACTGAAACACCAATTGAAGACGGAATTTGTTCTGATTTTGCCATATAGTAAGTAAAATCTTCACCTAATTCTCCTGAAATGATTGGAACTTGTCCTGTAAAAGGTGTTTTAAGTCCAAGATCCTTCGTAATTTCCAATAATCCATTACTGCCGACTGCACCTTTGACATCAATTTTCTTTCTATCATTTAGTGGTAGATGCACATGTGGTTCGTGCAAGTACCCTTTTATTTCGCCTTTTGCCGTACCATCAACCACAATTGTACCAGTTGGTCCATCGCCCATAATTTTTGCGGTCATTTTATTGTCATCCTTTAACAAAGATTGACTTAATAAACTAGTAGCAGTAATTGCCCTCCCAAATGCAGCTGTAGCAGCGCTCCAAGTATCATGAATTTTCTGTGCCTCTCTAACAGTTTCAGTAGAATCCACGGCATAAATTCTCAATTGTCCGCTATATGCCAATACTTTTATCAAATAATCAGCCATTCTTTTTTCTCCTCTAAGTGATATGTTAATTCCATAATAGCAATAAAAAACAGATGATTTCAATATAAAATCATCTGTTTTTCAACGGAAAATAAACACTGCTATTAAGATTTATCTTTTGGATAAAATGTCACAGTTTTAGTTAAATCTTCTTCAACTGTCTTTTCGTTTTCCCGTTGTTTTTCCTCTTCTTTTCTTTTTAGAGCTTCCTTTGATTCTTCAAATGTTGCAGCTTTTTCACTAGGGAATTCCTCGTCTTGCTTCACTGGCATTTTCCCTGTTTCAAATAAGCTTAAAATTTGTTTTTCATCAAGTGTTTCATACTCAAGCAAAGCCTCAGCAATTATCTTATGTTGTTCACGATGTTCTTCAATAATTTGCTTAGCTGAAGTCATTCCCTCATTTAACAAGGCCTTAACCTCATCATCAATCAGATTAGCTGTTTGTCCAGAGTAACTAGGTTGACCAGCCATTCCACCACCAGCAAACATATTACTTTGGCCTTCATATTGAACTGGACCAAGTTTTTCACTCATCCCATATTCAGTAACCATAGCTCTAGCGAGTTGTGTGGCTTGCTGGAAGTCATTTGATGCACCAGAGGATTGTTCATTATAAATAATTTCCTCAGCAGCACGACCACCCATTAATCCAGCAATTTGCTCCTTCATATCATGTTTTGAAAGTAACATTTGATCTTCTTTTGGAAGCATAATTGCATATCCGCCAGCACGACCACGCGGAACAATCGTTACTTTATGCACAATTCGTGCTTCATTAAGGATCAAACCTACAATAGTATGACCCGCTTCATGGTATGCAACAGTGTCTCTTTCTTTCTTGCTAATAACACGATCTCTCTTAGCAGGTCCCGCAATGACACGGTCTTCCGCTTCATCAATATCAGAAGCATCAATTTGTTTTTTATCACGACGAGCAGCCAAAAGCGCAGCTTCGTTGAGCAAGTTCTCTAAATCAGCACCAACAAACCCTGGTGTCTGCTTAGAAACCATCTTCAGATCGACATCATTTGCCAACGGTTTATTCTTCGCATGTACCTTCAAAATAGCTTCACGTCCCTTGACGTCTGGACGACCAACTAAAATCTTACGATCAAAACGACCTGGTCTTAATAATGCAGGGTCCAAAACATCAGAACGGTTCGTTGCAGCCATAACAATAACACTCTCATCATCTTCAAAACCATCCATCTCAACAAGTAATTGATTAAGTGTTTGCTCACGTTCATCATGGCCACCACCCATACCATTACCACGTTGACGACCAACAGCATCAATTTCATCAATAAAGATAATTGACGGTGCATTCTTTTTAGCATTCTCAAATAAATCACGAACACGGCTTGCCCCAACACCGACAAACATTTCCACAAAATCAGAACCCGAAATTGAGAAGAAAGGAACTCCTGCCTCACCGGCAACAGCCTTTGCTAGCAAAGTTTTACCTGTTCCGGGAGGTCCTTCAAGTAAAACACCTGATGGAATCCTAGCACCCAATGCTAAGAATTTATGCGGATCCCTCAAGAACTCAACTACTTCGACAAGTTCTTGTTTTTCTTCTTCAGCACCAGCGACATCAGAAAAACGAACTTTATTCGCTTTTTTGTCAACAGGTTTAGCCTTTGACTTGCCAAAGTTCATAACACGTCCATTACCGCCGCCTTGGCCTGCTTGACCCATCATCATATAGAAGAAGAACACAAAGAATATCACTGGCAACAAGTAAATAAGCAACTGTAACCATAAGCTACTAGATTCCTCTTCCTTTGCACCATTCTTTACATTATTTTTCTCAGCATATTGCTGAATTTGCTTAACGGCGACATCATTAGTCAACACATTGGTCGAAAACGATGTTATCTTGCTGCTCCCAGAAGTAAAACTTCCCAGCCCAGTAGATTCCTTAACTTTTCGTGCTTTTTTATAGTCCCCTGTAATTTTATAAGTACTTCCAGAAGGTTGCATTGTAAAATCTTTAACATTATCCTTCTTTAATTCACTAATAAATTGGCTTGATTGGATTTGTTGAGATTGAGAACTGGTTTTACCACCAAAAAAGTAGTACAACATTCCCATTACCCCAAGGAAAATCACAATATAAAATAGACTATTCCTAAAAAGTCCATTCTTGTTATTGTTCATCTGCTTCCTCCTCGTTTACTACACAGATTGCTACGGTCAAACAGGTAGCGCATAAATCATAACACACTTGACTATTATTGACCATTAATTGTTCTCATAAACTTCTGATTTTAAAATACCGACATATGGAAGATTACGGTACATCCCTTTGTAATCAAGTCCATATCCAACCACAAATTCATTGGGCACCTGAAAACCCACATAATCTGGTATAATACCTTCCATTCTCCGTTCAGGTTTATCCAACAACGTACAAATTTTTACCGATGCTGCTTTTCGATGTTTCAAAAGGTTGACTAAGCATTGCAATGTTTTTCCAGTATCAATAATATCTTCAACAATTAAGATGTCTCTACCTTCAACCGGTACATCTAAATCCTTGATTATTTTAACTTCTCCTGAAGAAACAGTTGCTTCCCCATAACTTGAGACATCCATAAAGTCAATCTCAACATATGTATCAATTTTCCTAATGATATCTGCCATAAATAAAACAGCACCCTTTAGCACACAAATAACTAAAGGTTTTTTGTCTGCATAATCATTAGTCAATTGTACACCAATTTTCTTAGAAACTTCTTCTATTTGTTGCTTACTGTAAAGAACTTCTTTGATATCCTCGTTCATATTCAACCTCATTTCTAGACTTTATTCCTAAAAATTATCATGTATTGCATTTTATCATTTACCTGACTCTCTGACAAATCTGATTTCCTAACATTTGGCACCCATAAAATTAGATTTTCTCCAGTAGTAATTACCCATACTTTTTCACGGGCTTCTTGCGGTACTTTATCATTAATCAATATTTTTTTCAGCTTTTGTGTACCAACTTTAGTATGAATCCGATCGCCTTGATTACGATGTCTAACTATTAGAGGTAATAACTTTGGATTTGAAAAATAAAATACTTGATCGGTTTTCAAAATTGGGGGTCTTCTGTTGAAAAAAACACCTATTTTTTCTTCCTTACTAAGAGTTATCCATTTATTTAATTCTAACTCATACTTAATTGTTTTTTCATCTTCAACGTGATATTTATTGGCAAAATAAAATAAATTATATTTTTTTATAAAAAATCCATTTGTTCCAAGGTCAACAAATCCTTGTGGTTTTTTACGATTGCTTAATAGATTCTCAACCTGCTCTAAGGTTTTCTCATCCAATTTTTTCGAGTATCTTTCAAGAAGTTTCTTTATAACTAAAGATTGCCAACTTTTACTCAAAGAAGACCATGTATCAATTGAAAAAGTATCCTCACCCACTTGCATATTTGCTAAATAAGTATCAACCTGTTCTCCAGTTGCCTGTAATAATATAGACAGTTGCTGCTCATATGATTGAATATGCTCTAAAAATTTCGAATTTTCAGCCTTCATCTTAGGAACAATCAAATGTCTAATTCGATTTCGCAAATAATCATTAGAATTATTAGTTACATCTTCAAAATAAATAAGATTATTCTTTTGCGCATACTCTCTGATTTCAGTCTTTGAATAATTCAATAAAAGTCTGATTAGTCGTCCTTCAGCGAATCGCCTGACAATTCTAATTCCTTGCAGCTGCTGAAGATCGCCTCCTCTTATGAGCTTCATAAGAAATGTCTCTGCCTGATCATCCGCATGGTGTGCTGTCAATAAAGTGTTAATACCTGTTTTCTTCATGGTTTCTGCAAAAAAATTATAACGGACTTTTCTTGCTGCCGCTTCAATTCCTGTTTTCGGATGATCCTCAGTTTTCCATTCCAAGCAATGAAGCTCGAGATTTTGGTTTTCACAAAAATCTTTGATGTATTTTGTTTCTTCTATACTCTCTAATCTTAGCTTATGATCCACGTAGGCTACTTCAATTATTGGTCTAATTCTCGGTGGCAAACTAATTAATAAATTCAGTAAAACCATTGAATCCACACCTGTTGAGACAGCTACTAGCACCCTTTTATCAGAACAATATTTTCCAAAATCTGCTAAAAAACTTTGTCTTAGATTTCTCATATACCCAACCCACTAAAAAAACGATTGTTGCTTACGACAACAATCGAATTTATTTGATTTAACTACGACGGCCTCCACGGCCACCGCGCTTGCCTTCTGTATTTCTTTTTAATGATGTCAAACGAACTTCACTATCTTTCAAAAAACCTGACAGCAATGAATCAAAATCTGTCTTCTTGGTTTCGTTCACTTTTTTATATTCTGTTTTTTTATAACCTTGACGTTGTCCACTATGATTATGTGTCTTCACGTCTGTTCCACCAGAATGATAGTTATTGCCACGATCTGTTCGAGTTGTATGTGTCGTTTGTGCTTTCTCATGATGAGGGACAACTGCAACTGCTTTTCTAATTGAGAGACTAATCTTTCCATCTTCAGCAATCGATAAAACTTTGACTGTAACCTCATCACCAATGCTCAAAACATCATGAATGTCTTTAACATACCCATCAGATACTTCACTGATATGGACCAATCCGTTCTTTTTATCGCCCAAATCAACAAATGCACCAAAATTCGTTATCCCTGAAACCTTGCCTGTAACCTTAGCTCCCACTTCAATTGACATAAAAATGTTGCTCCTCCTTAAACTATATACACCTTAGTATAACACGCCAAAGCTGGTATGCAATAGATTAAAGACTATCAAATTATTTTTGTCCTAAGCTATTATTTGGCAAACTATAAATTGTTTCCCCATCTTTTGAATAATAATATTTCTCCCTAATTATCTTCTCAAGATAATTTTTATCATTCAACTGTTTTACTTCTTGCTTCAAATCTGTTCTTTGCGTTCTAACTTTATCAAGTTTCTTATGTGATGTAGTTATCTGCTTATTCAAGTTGCTCGTTAATAATTTCGTATTTACAATTTGGTAACCAAAAAATAAGGTTACTAAAAAAAATGCTAGGATAATTGTAATAAAACGTTTCTTATGGACTCGTCTAATTCGTTTTTGATAGCCGGTTTGTCTTTGCTTTTCTTCACTAGCACGGTAAAAAGAATTATTTAATGTTCTTATTTTTTGACCTGTTGCCATCTCAAAAACTACCCCTTTCCTAGCGTCACCACTCTATTATTATAGCAATTTTAAATCGTCAAAGTCTATTAATTTACTTATTTGAAGTTTTCTTTAAAATCTTCCGCAATAATTTCATACAATTCTGTTGCTTCGTCTTTTTTTACCGTTTCTTTTAAAGAAATTACTCTCACAGTCAACGTTTTATTGCCAAAAGAAATAGTTAGTTTGTCTCCAACTGCTACATCAGTTGATGATTTCGCTATTTTATCATCAATTGTAATTCTTCCTTTATCTGCAATTTCTTTTGCCACGGTTCTTCTTTTTATAATACGAGAAACTTTTAAAAATTTATCTAGTCTCATTAATTATCCATCCTTTTTTTGAAAATTTTCAATATATATTCTCCACCAGGAATGCTTCTCCATTCCCTGTCACTAAACAAATTACCACATCTAGTTGTTGTAACATAAGAAGCTGCTCCTATCACAACTCCAATAATACATTGCATAAAGCTGTAAACGCGTGAGTTTCCAAATTGATTAGTCAAACTAATTACCAAGGAAACTACTATAATCATTATAATGGAAAACAAAATGACTTTCTTTATAAACTTTCGGTCCAATTGACGATTAAGCCCAATTTTTCTCAATGACCTTCCTGAAAAGAAAGTACCGATTGCCACACTTAATACACTAGAGACTGCCGCACCAATAATTCCCAGATGCAATGTAAATTGATAATTCGTCAAAAATTTAATTGCTATTATTGCTACTAGAACAATAATATTTTTTTTATAACTATTTGCACTCTGTAATATTGCATTATCTAATAAAATAACACCTGTAAAAATGATTGTCAGCATGCTAATACTTAACGCCATACTACCTTGTTCCGAAGAAAACAAAGCTTTGTTAAGACTAGGCATTAAAATTATTAATCCGCTAGTCACAGCCATTGATGTCCATATACAAATTCGATAAATCAATCGAATATTTTGTTTAAACTTCAATTTATCATGTTCCATTCGATTTTTAATTAGCATCGGCAATAAACTTGTCGAAAAACTTGTCGAAACAACTAGGCCTAATTGGAGAAAAGTTTGCGAACGATCGTAGACTCCCTTTAGGTTTTCAGCATTTTTCATTGAATACCCAGCTGCTTGTAGTGCCTTTTTTAAAGTAAAAGAATCAATTAGTTGTAGCAAAACAAGAATTCCCGCGAAAAAACAAATTAGCAATCCCTCTGAAAATAAGCCCTTCATCGCTTGAAGTATCACTGACATATTTCTATGATACTTGAATTTAAAAATTTCTTTGAAAAAGCTGAAAAAAAAGACCAAAGCACAGATTGCTCCAATTATAGAACCCAAAAAAGCTGAACTCCCAATTCGATAAAGTGACCACTTATGAGAAATTCCCAAAAGAGCAACAGTAATAATTACGCATATACGAACCAATTGCTCAACCAATTGTGAAAGAGCTGTTGGCGTCATCTCTTGCATTCCTTGATTATACCCTCTTGCAACAGAAAGCAATGGAACAAGCAAATACAACCATGAAACACTTTTTATTAGTTCATCCAGTCTACTGTCTCCCATCAGACCGGCAATTCTAGTTGCTCCTAAATAAAGCACTACAAAAACTAGTAGTCCAAATATAAATAGTATCTCTAATAAAATTGTTGCCTGTTCTTTTTTCCTAGTATCTGTCTCTTCTTTTGCAATTATCTTAGAAATATAGACGGGTAAACCAGAAAGACCGATTGTCATCGCAATTCCATACAATGGGTATATCTGCTGATATATATAGAAACCTCTATTTCCAACTAGATTTTGAAAAGGAACACGATAAATAGCACTTAATATTTTTCCAATTAGGGCAGCTACCGTTAATGTAGTTGCCCCTTTGAGTACAAAATTAGCTGTTTTGTTTTTCACGTTCATTTACCTTTTTAACTTTGTCTGCTTTTTCTCCTAATCTTTTGAATAGTTCCGTCAGATTCGCAATATTTTTTTCAAGTTTCTCTGTGGGTTGCAATGCTATAGTGATTTTCATTTTTTTCTGCTCCATTTTTAGAGTAGCTTTCAAATTCACCTTAGCAATAACTTCTAAATAATCTGCAGCCTGGTAATATTCAAATGCTTCATCACTAAACGTGACCACAATTTTTTTATTTTCATAATTAACTGATTCCACAAGTGCTCTATCAGCGTACATTTTCATTAAACTCAGTTTTAATAAATTTTCAACCTCTCCAGGATATTCCCCAAATCGATCAATTAAATCTTCTTGAATCTCAATAAATTCTTTTTCATTTTCAATTTGTCTGATTCGTTTATACAACTCAATTTTTTGTCTTTGATCCTCAATATAAGTTGATGGTAGATACGCTTCAATACTAATCTTAATCTCAGCATCTGTTTTTTTAATCCCAATAACACCTCTTTTTCGAGCAACTGCATCTTTCAACATCTGCGTATATAAATCATATCCTACTGAATCTATAAAACCATGTTGTTGTTTGCCCAAGAGGTTTCCAGCACCTCTAATTGATAAATCACGCATTGCAATTTTAAAACCTGAACCTAGTTCAGTAAAATCCTTAATTGCCTCTAATCTTTTTTCACTGACTTCGGTAAGTACTTTATTTTCTTGGTACATAAAATATGCGTACGCGACCCGATTACTTCGCCCAACTCGCCCTCGAAGTTGGTAGAGTTGTGACAAACCCATTCTATCAGCGTCTTCTACAATCAAAGTATTAACATTAGGAATATCAACACCCGTTTCAATAATCGTTGTTGTAACTAATACATCATATTCCCCCGCAATAAAGTCAACAAGTATCCGCTCCAATTGCAGTTCAGTCATCTGTCCATGAATATAAGCAACCTGTGCTTCTGGAACGAAAGACTTAATTTCGGCTACAGTCTTTTCAATATCAGCTACTCGATTATGCAGATAAAAAGCTTGCCCACCTCTAGCCATTTCCCGGGAAATGGCATCAGCTACAGTTCCATAATTTTGTTCCATTACATAAGTTTGAATTGGGTATCTATTCATCGGCGCAGTTTCAATCACCGATAGGTCCCGCACACCTAACATTGACATATTCAAAGTCCTTGGAATAGGAGTTGCTGTCAATGTTAATACATCAACTTGCGAACGCAGTTGTTTCAACTTTTCTTTATGTTTCACACCAAAGCGTTGTTCTTCATCAATTATCAATAACCCCAAATCAGCAAACTTAACATCATTGGATAATAATCTATGTGTACCGACTACTATATCAACAACTCCATGTACCAAGTCATTGACTGTTTGTTTTACCTGTTCTTTTGTTTGAAACCTTGATAAAACAGCACATTGAACTGGAAAATCAGCAAACCGACTAAGCATTGTTTCATAGTGTTGTTGTGCAAGGACAGTTGTGGACGCCAAAAAAGCAACCTGTTTTTGATCTTGGACAGCTTTAAAAGCTGCTCTAAGAGCAACTTCTGTTTTCCCATAACCAACATCTCCGATCAATAAACGATCCATCGGAACTTTTCTTTCCATATCCTTTTTTATCTCTGTACTACTGCGCAATTGATCAGGTGTCTCGGAATACGGAAAAGCATCTTCAAATTCTTTTTGATATTCATTATCCGCTGAAAAAGCAAATCCTTGTTCCATTTCTCTTTTAGCATATAATTCAACTAATTCGTCAGCAATATCTTCAATCTTTGAAGCAACACTATTTTTGGTTTTTTTCCACTCTGTCCCTCCTAATTTATTGATATGGGGGACCTTAGACTCTCCTGAAACATATTTTTGAATTCTATCAATTTGGGAGACTGGTAGAAATAACTTTGCATCATCTCGATACACAATCGTTAGGTAATCTTGGTGCTTTTTTTCTACTTCCATTGTTCTCATCCCAATGTATTTACCGATACCATGGTTGATGTGGACAACATAGTCTCCCTCTTTTAATTCTGTATAGCTTTTTAACCTCTCAGAATTTTCCATTGTTTGTCGTTTGAAAATTCTTTTTTTAGGTAATTTATTAAATAATTCATTTTCCGTAATTACAATAAGACGTTCTTGAGGAAGTTCAAAACCTGTGGCCAAATTAGCTAGAACCAGTTGAACTTGTCCAGCTTTTATTTCATTTTCTGTCGTAATTACAGCCTTTATCTCAAAATCTTCCAGAGTTGTCACTAATTTTCCGAGTCTATCCTTATCTGAGATTGCAATTATGACTGTCTGTTTTTGACTGGTCCACCTATCAATTTCTGCTTTAAGGAGTGGCATCTGACCAAAAAAGTTTTGCATTCCTCGAACTTTCACGTCAAGTTTCTGACTAAAAGAAAGTTGTCCCATTCCTTTTTCAAAAATCGATAAAAATAAACTTTTCTGCTTAAACTTTCTTACAATTTTTCTAACAGACTCACCCAAATATTCATCTGAAAAAATTTTCCCAATCCCAACCTGTGCTAATTTCCAATTTGTATCCTCGTCCTCAAGGATCTTCTCTGTATCAAGAATTCGTGGATAATCGTCCAAGATAAGTAAATCATCTTCCCCTAAATATTCTGTGATATTCGGATTCTTTTCACTTATCTTATCTAAGAAAACAGCATCACTTGAAAAAAGCTTCTGTTTCTTAATTCTTCCCAGCAAATTTTCAACAGTATTTGCTAATTTTGCATAGCTTTCTTCATTTTTCAGTACCTTTTTTTCATTATTCAATGCATTATTTATGCTTTTCACTGCATCATTTATTTGTTTTTTCGTCATTAGAACATCTGTTACAGGCAAAATTTCTATTTTTTCTATATTCTCTGTACTTCTTTGCGTAGTCATATCAAATTTGCGCAAAGAATCGATCTCAGTATCAAATAAATCTACTCTAATGGGATTAACAACATTTGCTGGATAAATATCAATGATTGATCCTCTAACTGCAAAGTCTCCAATTTTCTCTATTAATTTAGTTCGTTGATATCCCATTTCAACTAAATCATCAATTAATTGTCCCTGATCAATATCCTTTCCCACAGTCAGATTAATTCGTGCTTTTTTCCATACACTAGGCGAAGGTACAATTTTTTTCAAGCCTCTTGTTGAAGTAATCACAATTTTTGCTGTTCCCTTTTCTTGTAACGCCATCAGTGCTTTAATTCTTTCAACTCGATATTCAGGTGAACTAATTGCAACTTCTGCAGCCATCGCTTCATCGACTGCAAACAAAAAAACCTGATTTTTTTCTATATAACCCAACAACTCTTTTTCCAGTTGTTGAGCATGGTGTAAGGTATCAGTCACAAAAAGTATGTTTCTCTTTCTTCTTTGTACCAATTCTGCAAGAAATAAAGGTTTTGCAGATGCTGTCAGACCTGTCAACAAGTTTCTCTGTCCTCTTCCTTCATCCAAATTCTTCAAAAAAGTATTTAGTTCTGGAAGCTCCGTGAATATTTCTTGTAACTTCATCTTTTTTTAAATCCCCCGTGATTATTTACCTATGATTATACTTATTCATTGTTTCCATAAAATTTTCGGTTTCAATCCAATTATTCAACGCATCCAGTGCCTGTCTTATTCCGTTATCTAGCTGATTTTGTTGTTCTTTAGTAAATCTTGATAAAACCCAATCTACGACACTCATTCGTTGAGGATGATCAATTCCTATTTTAAGGCGTTTAAATTTCTGTGTGCCCAGATGTGAAATTAAACTTTTAATTCCATTATGCCCACCGGCTGACCCCTTTTGGCGTAATCTCAAATGTCCCACTGGTAAATCCATATCGTCATGAATAACAATGAGATTCTCAACCGGAATTTTATAAAAATCAAGCAGAGGTCGGACACTTCTTCCAGACTCATTCATATAAGTGAGTGGTTTCGCTAAAATTATCTTTTCTCCATTAAACATAAAATCAGCTAAACTTGCTTCATTTTTAATTTTATTAAATGAGACATTCTCTTCTTTTGCCAATTCATCTAAAACCATAAAACCTACATTATGTCTTGTACCATCGTACTCTTTACCTACATTTCCTAATCCAACTATTAATTTCATTATAAATACACTCCATATCAATCTTTTTGAAAATATTTTTGTAAGCATTCTCAATATTATCATTTTAATTTTTCAAGAACAGCAAAAAACCGGAACTTCGGTCAGTTCCGCTAAATTCAGTATTTATTACGCTTAAAAGTATACCATAATTTCATAAAGTACTTCTGAAAAAAGTTTGAAAGTCTCTTCACATTTTTCAGAAAAACGTGATATACTATGTTTGCGTTAATAATTTCACTAATGAAGGGAATGCATTATAGTGTCAGAAAATAAAAATCATCAAAAAGTTATTCTAGTCGGAGACGGCGCCGTTGGTTCTAGCTATGCTTACGCAATGGCTCTTCAAGGAGTTGCCGAAGAATTCGGTATTGTTGATGTTGTGAAAGAACGTACAGAAGGTGATGCTCTTGATTTGGCTGATGCAACAGCATTGTCATATCCAAAGAAAATCTATTCTGCTGAATATTCAGATTGTGCAGATGCTGATTTAGTTGTTATCACAGCTGGTGCTCCTCAAAAACCAGGTGAAACTCGTTTAGACTTGGTTAACAAGAACTTGCGTATTCTTTCAAGTATCGTTAAGCCAATCGTTGAATCCGGTTTTGATGGTATTTTCCTTGTTGCTGCTAACCCAGTTGATATCTTAACATATGCTACTTGGAAATTATCAGGATTTCCTAAGAACAAAGTTATTGGTTCAGGTACTTCTCTTGATACTTCACGTTTACGTGTTGCTCTTGGTGAATTATTTGATGTTAATGATCCACGTTCAATCCATGCATATATCATGGGCGAACATGGAGATTCTGAATTTGCAGCTTACTCAGCAGCAACAATTGGTGGACTTCCAGTTCTAGATTGGGCTAAGAACAATGGCGTAACTGCAGAACAATTAGCTAAAATTGAAGATGATGTTCGTAACAAAGCTTATACGATCATCAGCAAGAAAGGTGCAACATTCTACGGTGTTGCTACTGCCTTAGCTCGTATTTCTAAAGCTATCTTACGTGATGAAGATGCTGTTCTTCCTGTTTCAGCATACATGGATGGTCAATACGGATTAAATGATATCTATATTGGTACACCAGCCGTTATCAATGGCCTTGGTATTGCACAAATTCTTGAAGTTCCTCTTAGTGAAGAAGAAAGCAAGAAGATGACTGATTCAGCAACAACTCTTAAAAAAGTTCTTACAGACGGTCTTAAAACAATCGAAGCATAATATTTTATGAATATATAAAATTGGGATTAAGATGTTAATTTTAATCCCAATTTTTTTGTGTTATTTTTAAACTTTTATTTCTAATTGATCATAATTCCCAACTAATATTATAATTCTGAATAAATTGTAAAAATTTCATTTAAAACATCTTTTTAATATCATTTTATGATAATATAGATTAGAAGGTTTTAATCAATGGAGGAATTATCGTATGCTATTTAAGTCTTTAGTACACCCAAAAAAAGATTTAACAACCGTCCGTGAAGATGTCACTTTAGAACAAGCATTAGAAATTTTGGAGAATTCTGGGTATCGTTGTGTCCCAATTTTAGATGAAACAGGCCAAATTTTCCGCGGAAATATTTACAAAATGCACATTTATCGTCATAAGTCACGTGGTGGTGATATGAATCTACCAGTAACTTATCTATTAAAAAATGCTACAAAATTTGTAACACTCGACTCAGCATTTTTTAATATTTTCTTTTCAATCAAGGATTTACCTTATATTGCTGTTCTTGATGAACAAAACTTTTTTTATGGTATTTTAACACATTCAAGCTTATTAACCATGCTTTCTCAATCTTGGAATATCAATATTGGAAGTTATGTACTAACTGTTATTTCTCCAGATGAACGTGGTGATCTCCTTGAAATGTCTAAAATCATTACAAAGTATACCGCTATTGCAAGTTGTATCACATTGGATGTTGAGGATAAAGGACTAGTTCATAGGACATTATTTACTTTACCTGCCGGTGTTACCCCTGGAAAGCTAGAAAAAATAATCTCTAATCTTGAAAGAAAAAGCTTTAAAGTTTCAGAGATAGAAGATTTACAAGCATAGCTTATTACGCTTGATTTGCTACTGCATTTAAATTAAATAAGAATATAAGAAAGAGGCTAAATCAAGGTGCAATTGATTTAGCCTCTTTCTTATATTCTGATCAAGCCTTTAGTTTTTACACTTTTTAGACTAACTAGTATCATTCACTAATTTTTGGTGAGTGCTATGCTATATAAACTACTGCCACTTACTATTTGCTATGTATATTCGTCAGTCCTAAACTGACATCTAATGCTTGATTAATCTCGTTCATCTCTAGTTCACTAATATGTGCTATCTTATCTTTTAGTCGTTGCTTGTCAATTGTTCTAATTTGCTCTAATAATACCACTGAATCTTTCTCAATTCCAACTTCAGCAGCAAGCAGACCTACATGTGTCGGCATTTTAGGTTTCTGTATCTTTGCTGTAATCGCAGCCACAATAACAGTTGGACTATAGCGATTACCAATATTATTCTGGACAATCAGTACTGGGCGCATTCCGCCTTGTTCAGAGCCAACCACTGGTGATAAGTCTGCGTAGAAAATATCACCACGTTTAACCTCGTCAGTTGTCATATAACCCCTCGATCTTTATTCTCGTATTCCGTTTCACAATCACATCCGATGAATTCGTCACAAATTTTCTTGTTTAACGGTCCCATTTCCTTGTATCCACTAATCAATTCATCTAAAATATAGCGGTGTGCCTCTACATATTCTGCAACAACATTATTTTCTTCCAAGTCTCGTCTATTAATGGAATAATAATCACAATAAACGGAAATTCTCTCATTATTATCACTACCTAACTCTTCAGTCATACTTTCAAATCGATATGCCATTTTATGACCCCCAGCTATATTTTATCAGTTAATAATACCACATTTTCATATTAATGTAACATTAAAAACTTAGTTTATTCTTAATAAATTCTTGGAACACGTTCTGAAATCAAACAAATTACCTCATAATGGATTGTGCCTGCTTGATCTGCGACATCTTGTGCCTTAATCTCTTTTTGTTCTTGCCTACCTATCAAAGTCACTGTTGTCCCTATTAAAACTTTGCTAGGAACTCTAACCATAATCTGATCCATACATACTCTACCGACAATTTCACAAAAATTATCAGCAATAAGAATTTTAAACCCTTGCATGCTTCTTAGCCAACCGTCTGCATAACCAATTGGAACAGTTGCAATCCACTCGTCTTCTTTTGCTGTATAAGTCTTACCATAGCCAACTGAATTTCCCTTTTTGATTTTCTTAATGGCCACAACCTCACTCAAAAGACTAAGTGCTGGGCGGAAACCAGTTGGAATATCTAACTCACCACCAGAAGGATTTAAACCATACATTGTAATTCCAAACCGAATTGTATTTCCACCACATTCTTTATGCCAGATTGATGCTGCTGAGTTCGCCACATGAACATATTTAGGTAGCTCTTCTATACTAGAAAGAAGCTCATTAAACCCATTAATCTGCTGTTCATAATAATTAACTGCTTCTTTTTTTCCTGAATCAGCAGTTGAAAAATGTGTAAATATCCCTTCAAAATTAAATTCTGAAGTATGCTGTTTCATAAAATCGACCGCTTCGCATAACGCTTCTTGTGTCCTAAATCCAATTCTTCCCATACCTGTGTCTAACGCTAGATGAACAGACAGCCGTTGTTTCTGTTCGCATAATAGAACCTGGGCTTTCTTCAGAAAATCAATATCTCCAACTGCTGTCGAAATATTATTTTTTGCCATCAAGGATGCATACTCAAATGAATTGACTCCAAGAACCAATATTAGTTCGTTAAGCCCCGCCTTACGTAAAGCTAGCGCCTCATCAATTATTGCGACACAATAGCCATCAACTCCAACTTCATGAGCCGCTTTGGCCACTTCAACAATCCCATGTCCATATGCATTTGCCTTCACAACGGCAAAAAGATTTTGCTCATTTGTCATTTGAGCCTTTTCAACTTTTATATTATGCTTAATTGCATTCAGATCAATTTTGGCATAAGTTTTTCGATGAATACCTACAACCATTCTTCTAACTTCCCTTACAGTTAATTACTTTCTAAAATAACCTCTGTCATTACCAATGTATCAGTATGTGAAATTGATATATGTGCTTTTCCTTTTTTTAGTGGATGTTTGGTAATGAATGGTCTTCCATTTTTTTCGTCATTCAGAATTTCTATTTCCTGAAATCCTACTTTTTTACCTATTCCTGTTCCATAGGCCTTACTATAAGATTCCTTCGCGGAAAAACGCCCAGCTAAGTATTCCATTTTCCTATGCCCACTCATCTTCGAAAAATATACAAATTCTGCAGGTGTTAGAATTTTAACAGCAAAACTACTATGGCGTTCTTGGGCTTTTTGAATACGTTTAATCTCAGTTACGTCTATTCCAATTCCTTGAATCACACCACTCATCCTTTTTGATTTATCCTGATTAATTCTCACCTTTTATTTCAATTATCTTATCACAACTATTGCCTTTACAAAAGAAGGTTTATACTCAAATTCACGATAACCACATTTTATTTTACTACTATAAACTATTCATGGGATACTTGAATTTAAAATAATTACAAATACGTAAAAAAACTGTGACATTAGATTATTGGGCTCTAAAATATTGGGTGTTGATGAACTTCCATCAACACCCAATTTTCATGTACAATAAAAGGACAAGTTCCCAAATGCACCACCACATACCAACCAAAGTAAAAGTAAAGGCAAGTGAGAAAACATGTCCCAAGACTATTCTATCGAAAATATACTTCAAATCCAAGACCCAAATATTAAATGTATCAGTATTGACAATTCTGATCCCAAGAAACAAGTCATTCATGCCAAATTAACTTATTCGATAAAGCGCTGTCCACTTTGTGGCCAATCCCAAGTAGTCCGTTTTGGAACTAATTTGATCAACGTCAGGATGCCACCTATCAAAGAACGACCAGTTATCTTAAAACTGCTTAAACAACGTTATCTGTGCAAAAGAGGGCAACATACTTTTAGTGCTGAAACGTCGCTAGTTAAACCACACTGTCAAATCTCAGAAGATACCAAACAGATGATTATTCTACAGCTTACTAAAGATCGTAGTATTACTGATATTGCAGAGGAATTAAATGTTTCACCAGTGGCAGTTAATCGAGTACTTGATTCATTAGCGATTCAGACTAAGACCGCCTTGCTTACCTTACCAACTACGTTGTGTTTTGATGAATTTCGCTCCACTGGTCATCAGATGAGTTTTATTGCCATTGATGGTGATACACATCGGCTAGTTTCTGTTTTACCTAATCGCCTTAATCGAAGTATCCAAAATCACTTTGAAAGTAACTATTCCTTAGCTGAACGTAGGAAAGTTAAACAAGTAGTTATTGATTTCAATGCACAGTATCAATCCGTAATTCACATAATTTTTCCAGAAGCAAAAGTTATCGCCGATAACTTTCATCTAGTTCAAATGGGACTCCAAGCACTGAACCAGACACGCGTACAGTTAATGCATCGATTCACTCAAAATTCACGAGAATATCGAGTTCTCAAACATCACTGGCGTTTATTTTTAAAAACTTATTCTGGCTTAAATCAACGTAAACCACAATGGTTTGCGCATTTAAAGAACTGGTTCACCCAAGAACAATTAGTCTGGCAAGGTCTTGAGTTAGATTCAACCTACCAACACACTTACTTCGTTGCGCATTCCCTAGTTGATGCCTTAAGAAAGCGTGATTATTTAAAGTTCATTAAAACACTAAATCGAGCTGACAAAGTCAGCCCACAGCTTGAAACTACAATAAAGACCTATCGCAAATATCTACCATTAATTAAAAACATGATGGCAAGCAACTATTCAAATGGCCCACTAGAAGGTGTTAATCGCAAAATCAAACAAATTAAACGCACGGCATACGGCTATAGAAACTGGTCACATTTTTACACCCGGATTAGAATTGAATTTACGATTCGAATAAAAAAAAGAAAACCAATTCGAAAATGAATTGATTTTCTTTTAAAAATTTCCCATCAACAGCGGTTGACAAAGAGCCGATTATTGCCACAGTCAATATTCACCATTATACCCAGAATAATTTAGCCTTCTTTAGTTCTGATAGTAAACTTTCTCTTTTTTTTGTTGTCGCGATTAAACTTATCACGATTTTGGTCCTTTTTTGGTTTACGTCCATTATTGCTCTTATGGTTACCTGATTTATTATCTCTTCTTTGATAACCACCCTTATTGCCTCGGCGGTTACGATCGTAATGGTTAGAAGAACCCTTCTTGTGCCTTGGTAATGGGCGCTCAGGTGTTATTTTAACAGGAACCTCGTTTGCAGCATCTTTCGTCATTTCATTCAACAAAGCTGCTACAAGATCTTGTGTATCATATTTTGCTAACAATTCAGTTGTTTGTTTTTCAAACTTCTGCGTGTCAGTTTTCTTAATCAGATCATCAATGTCATCAATTGCTGATGTAATTTGTCCATTGAATGCTTCTTGTTCTGTAGGTGGCTTTAAATTACTCATGCGCTTCTTTGTCAACTTCTCAATAACGCGTAAATAATCCATTTCATTTGGAGTAACAAAAGTAACCGAGACGCCATGATGTCCCGCACGACCTGTACGGCCAATACGATGAACATAACTTTCTGGATCTTGTGGAATATCATAATTATACACGTGAGTGACACCAGAGATATCAAGACCACGTGCTGCCACATCAGTAGCAACTAAAATATCTAATTTTCCTGCTTTAAACTGTTTCAAGATGCTCATACGACGCTGTTGTGACAAATCCCCATGAATTCCCTTGGCATTATACCCACGAGTTTCTAATCCTTTTGAGAGTTCATCAACACGTCTTTTAGTTCTACCAAAGACAATTGTAAGTTCAGGTGCTTGAACATCAAGAATTCTTGTCATTACATCAAATTTCTCGAAGTCACGTGAACGAACATAATACTGATCTACCAAATCAGTTGTTAGTTCTTTTGCTTTAATTTTGACAACACTTGGCTTTTGCATAAACTTTTCGCCAATTTTCAGAATAGCTGGAGGCATCGTTGCAGAAAATAACAATGTTTGTCTTTTTTCTGGAACAGCCTCAATAATACTCTCAATATCCTCAACGAATCCCATATCAAGCATTTCATCAGCTTCATCTAATACCATTACGTTAACAGAATCGAGTTTAACAGTTCTTCTTCGAATATGATCCAAAAGGCGTCCTGGTGTGCCAACCAAAATTTGTGGAGCCTTCTTTAAAGAATTAATCTGTCGACGAATATCTGCTCCACCATATACAACTTGTACCTTAGCACGTTCATCGCGGCCTAAACGATATAACTCTTCTTGTGTTTGAATTGCCAATTCACGCGTAGGTGAAACAATTACGGCTTGTATTTCATTTTTCTTTGTATCAATTTTATTTAAAATTGGTAATCCAAAAGCGGCAGTCTTCCCTGTACCAGTTTGAGCTTGTCCAATAACATCCTCACCCTTCAAAACTAATGGAATTGTTTCTGCCTGAATAGGTGTTGCTTCCTCAAACCCACTACGGTTTATTGCCTTTAAGATATTTTCTGAAAGACCAAGTTCTGTAAATTTCAAAAATTATTTCCTCCTGTTTTATTAAAAACTATTCTTCTACACTAACTTCTCTAATACGTTCTCCAGATGAATTCCATGACTTCCCTTCAATAACACTGAGTCGTCAGCTGAAATTTCACTTTGCAAATCCGCAACCAGTTCCATTTTTTCAGTTGCTTTATACAAATGAAGATGTTCCTTATCAAATTTTGATACTAATTTTGTAGCTAAAGGTTCTACTTCTTCCCCACAAAGATACACACTATCAATTTTATCTGGATCAATAACTTCAGCTAAGCTTTCATGCATCTCTTTTGAGCTGATTCCAAGCTGCAACATATCGCCTATCACTATCATTCTTTTTCCCTTTGTTGAAGCATTAGAAAAAGCTTTTATAACTAGCTTCGCAGCTGACGGATTAGAATTATATACATCACTCAAAATCTGTTCGCCTTTTGCTCCTTGCAACCATTGTGTTCTATTTTTAGTCAATTCAAAAGACTTGAGTGCTTTTTTCATCTCTTCAACGGGTATTCTGAAAAGCTTTCCTACACTCAGGGCCGCCAAAGCATTAATTACGTTATATGATCCAATCATTGGAATTACGAAATTTTCGTTTTCCCACTGTACTACCCTAAAACTTGTTTCTTCATCATTGCTTACAACATTCAGAGCACGTAAGTTAACATTATCCGAGGTCCCAAAAGTATTAGTTTCTTGGGCTATCTCCTTTGTTCTCTGAATAAGCAAGGGTTCATCACCATTATAAATGAGTACTCCGTCTTCCTTTAATCCATGCGTTATTTCCATTTTTGCATCAGCTATTTTGTCTCTTGTGCCAAAAAACTCAATATGAGCTTCACCAATCATAGTAATAACAGCAATGTCAGGCTCAACAAGATGGCTAAGTTCATCTAACTCACCAAAATGGTCCATTCCCATTTCGATAACCAAAACTTCAGTATTCGGTTCCATTGATAAGACTGTCATCGGAACTCCAATAAAATTATTAAAATTATCATGTGTTTTTTGTACATTAAACCGTCTTCCAAGAATAGCAGCTACCATATCCTTAGTCGTGGTTTTACCATTACTCCCAGTGATAGCAACAACTTTGGGATTTATCTTCTGAAGATAATAATGTGCAAGTTTCTGCATTGCCTGCAAACTATTTGAGACAACCAATTTGGGGATTAATGCCGCATTCTCGTCATGGTCTTCTTGCCACAACGTTGCAACTGCCCCATTTTTGATTGCATTCTCAATATAATCATGCCCATCATGTTCCGCGACTAACGGTATAAATAGTGCACCTTGTTCAAGCGAACGAGTATCAAAAGAGACACTAGTAACAACAATCTCTTCCCACTCCTCCTTCGGTTCAACTTGTAGAGCTTTCGCAATTTCCGCTAATCGCATCTTCATGTAAATTTCTTCCCTTCATGCCATACTGTACAAAAGCTAATTTTCAACTTTATGTTAATAATATACAGTACTTCCATTAAAATTGTCCTATGCCATTGTATCACAAAAAATAAAATATCTTAAACTAAACACAAAATAAGACAGTGTTTATTTATTGGTTTCTAATACTCTCATCATTTGAGTACTCTTTCACTACTCTGCCAACAAAATAATTCTGTCTTCTTAGTATTAAAGAATTTCATGCAACGATAATATAGTTAGAAATTTAAACTATCCTCAAGTAATTCTGGTGCCAAAATTTTTAGTTTCCACTCTGTCGAATTCAAATAATATTTTAATTCACCGACCAGTTTAGATTTTTCAATCAACATTGTAGGTTCATGCCACTTTAGTTGATATACCGAATCTGGTGCTAAGAAAAAAGGAACTGTTAGCTCTTGCCCTTTTATCTGAATTTCACCAAAATCAAGTACCGTTCCCAACACCATTAAGGAATCAATTTCCTTAATAATTGAAGTATCAAGTAACTGAAAACGATGCCGTGATCTTAAAAAAGGTTTTCTTTCACGATAAGTACTAGCTAGTTTATTGGTTATACAAGTTGCAAGAATTTGATAAAAATGTGGCAAATAACGATAGTATACCTTTTTTGCACCATTTGGTAAAGTCAAATATACATAATTATTTTGTAATTTATAATAAAATGGAGATTTAAGATGTGTATACGCGTGTCCCAAGTATAACAATTCAGCAACTTCGTGTGGGGTTAGTGATTCTAAATCATTAACTTCATCAAAATCTATCCAGTCAATATTTTGATTCGAATTTGGAAGAAGAAACTTTTGCACGCTCTCTTCTTCCAAGTACATATTAAATCCAGAATATATATCTATTTCTTGATTTGGGTCTACGTTACCTAATGACAATAAATTCTTAGGTTTAACTTTTACGCCCCTAAAAAAGTCTAAATTTGAAATTCCATACGTTAATGTTAAATGCGATACCTTTTCGATGTGCACATATATAAGGTTATTACGCATCATCAAACCTCTATTCTATTTAAAATAATTATTACATTTTTTTCAATCGTTTAATTCGTTCTTCAGTTGATGGATGAGTATCAAATAAATGTGTCCACGAACTATCTTTGAACGGATTAGATATATAAAGTGAGGAACTACTTGGATCAGCAGATTTCAGTGGCTCACTATTTGAAATCTTCTCCAATGCACTTATCAAGCCCTGAGGATTACGCGTTAACTCAACCCCAGAAGCATCAGCGAGAAACTCTCGATTGCGTGACAAGGCCATTTGAGCCAAAGATGCAGCCAAGGGTCCTACTATCAAAACTACTATCGACAAAACAAGAATCAACCAACCGCCATTACTCTCGTTATCTCTTTTGCGACCTCCGCCCCACCAAAATGAGTTATATCCAATATTTACTAAAATCGAAATTACAGATACGAGTGCTAGTGCTGTTGTCTGCAAACGGATATCATAATTACGAATATGAGATACCTCGTGAGCAATCACACCTTCTAGCTCTTCTCTATTCAACCTAGTTAATAACCCTTGGGTAACCGCTACAGCGGAGTGCTCCGGATCCCTGCCTGTTGCAAATGCATTGGGGCTCTCATCATCAATGGTAAAAACCCTTGGCATAGGAACCTTGCCTACTAGTGCCATGTCTTCAATTATATGCCAAAGCTCTGGAAAGTCGCTTTCTTGTTTAACCTCAACAGCATTATTCATTCCCATCACAATGTCAGTCGAACGAGATAACATTGAAAACATGTAAAAGATTCCAATAACAGCAGCCATTAAAATACCAGCCAACGAACTATTGAAGAAAACATAACCTATCGCTGCTCCAATAAGAATTACTAATAAGAAAAAGGCGATCATAACGTAAATTGTTCGCCTTTTATTCTGTGCTATTTGCTGAAATAACATCTTCAAAACTCCTTCAACAAAATTTTATTCAAAAGATACCTTAGGTGCAGCTTTTTCTTCAGACGGAACTTCCAAATAATTAACTTTTGTTAAGCCATGTGCCTTTGCAACAAAATTAGATGGAAAAGTCATAATTTTCTGATTAAACGAAGCTGCAGAAGAGTTAAATAACTGACGAGAATATGCTATCTTGTTCTCAGTGTTGCTCAACTCTTCCATTAGTTTTGCGAATTCCTGATTTGCCTTCAAATCAGGATAACTTTCAGCCAATGCAAAAATTGATTTCAGAGAGTCGGAAAGTTGATTTGACAACTCCATTTTTTCCTCATGTGCATCATTTGGCAATTGCACCATTTGGTTACGTAACTCAACAACCTTTGCAAGAGTTTCACGTTCATGTTTGGCGTACCCCTTTGTAGTTTCAACAAGATTTGGAATCAAATCATTCCTGCGTTTAAGTTGCACATCAATTTGACTCCAAGACTCCTCTGTATAAACCTTCGCTGTTTGCAAACCATTATATAGAGCAATATATCCAAAAACAACCACTGCAATAATGATGATAACTATAATCCAAGCCATTTTAAATTCCTCCACTGTTTATAAATTGTGAATCAAAGTCTAAGCAACGACAACTATTGAAACAACATCTACTTTTTATTCTAAAAAACAAAAAATATTAATGTAGGTTTCAATAATTTATTCCAATCTGTTAGTTGCAACTAAAACTCCCAATAAATTATCTTGAGTTAATCATAGCAAATTTATTACCCATTATAAAGCCGATTACATTATAATTTGAAAATTATTAAAATTCATTTTCAAATTACTAATATTTATTAGACTTTATCAGAATTTTCTTCATTTGCGGTTTAAATTTCAGCATTTTTAAAATTTTTTATTTTTTTGCAAAAAAGTAAGCCATAACTTTATTGTTATGGCTTACAGGTAAGGTACCATTAATTAAAATGATAGTAGGGTCAATTCCACAATGAACACCTACAAACACGCTGGAAATCCGCCAGCATTTGTGTCCCTCTCGAAAAAAATCACTAGCCGCCACAGCGGAACGAATAAATTCGTCTGATTACTTCGACTCATCGCATAAGACTAAGTCTACCCCTTTCTTACAAAAAGTCAACTATAATTTTTTGTTCATTTTATGATGTGGGATTCCTGCATCCAAAAAGCCTACTCCGACAACCTCAAAACCTAATTTAGAATAAAAATCCTGTGCTTGGTCTTGGGCTCCTAACGTTAAGTATGAGACTTTGTCTTCCACTGCAATTTCTTCAATACACTTCAGCAGCTCTTTTGCATATCCTTTGTGGCGTTGACTATTCAAAGTAGCCACTCTTTGAATGTGCCATGCACCATTTTCTTCAATTATTCTAGCAGTGACAACAGCTTGGTTGTCTACGTACCCAACATAATGCATTGCTAATTCCTCAGCATCAATTTCTAATGCTTCTGGCACTCCCTGTTCTACTACAAATACTTCCTTTCGAATTGCTAATGCATCTTGATAAACTTTGGATGTTAAATCATTAGTTCTGTAAAAGGCAATCATAACTTTGCAGCTCCCTCATATTTTTATTTCACTAACATACATTCTACATGGATAGTACGTACAAGAAAAGAAAAGATCTGTTTACTTAATAAGTATATCTTTTTTTGAATTTTGCCCTCGATTGAACTAAAATAGATTTGTGGAATAAATTCCATATGTGGATTCCAAAAAAAAAGAGGCGATTACAATGTCAAAGAAGTTGAGTAAGGAAGAAAAAAAAGCATTGGCTCGCAAAGCTTTGGAGGACCGCGCAAAGCATCCTGCAAAAAATGAAGGCTCTGGTTTTGCACGTCTTGATGCTGATGCAAAGAAGTTTGAAAGATAGACTATGTCTTTTAAATCATTTTTCAAATAAACTAAATTAAACAAAAGGGATACCGTAATTAGATATTAAACGGTATCCCTTTTGTCAACTATTCTTCTATCTACACGAGTTAGGTAAAAAGTTAAATCTTAACCTAGACTCGCCATTTATCTCCAACTATGTTACATAAATCACACTGCCTGTTAATGATTCAAAATCCAGAAAAATAGCAAGAATACAAAAAACAAGGCGTACATAATTGGGTGAACTTCTTTTCCTCTTTTGGCAGCTATCATTGCAATAGGATAAGCAATCACTCCAAGCGCCAATCCGTCTGAAATACTATACGTTAATGGCATTCCTAATAAAATTAAGAATGATGGAATTGCAATTTCCATTTTATCCCATTCGACTTTTTTCATATTTTGAGCCATTAACACCCCAACAATAATTAAAGCAGGTGCAGTTACTTGGTTTGTAACAACACTCAGAAGTGGTGAGAAAAACATGCCAAAAATGAATAAAATTCCTGTAACTACAGCTGTTAACCCTGAACGACCACCAACCGCAATTCCAGCTGATGATTCTACATAGGCTCCCACAGGGGATGTACCTAATAATGCCCCAGCTGTCATTGCAGTTGAATCAGATAACAACGCCTTACCCACTCTTGGCATCTTATTATCCTTCATAAAACCGGCTTGTTGTGCTAAACCCACTAAGGTACCTGCCGTATCGAAGAAAGTAACCAACAAAAATGTTAACACAACAACCACTAACTGAATTGAATTAATATCTGTAATATGTCGTATAGCTACTAGGAAAGTCGGTTTTAAGCTCGGAGCAGCAGAAATTACAGAATCTGGCAATTTAATCATTCCTGTAATTATACCTAAAATTGCAGTCGCAGTCATTCCAATGAAGATATTTCCAGGAACGCGACGTATTAATAAAATTGCACTAACTGCAAGCCCGAAAATAGTTAACCAAGTTGTTCCCGAAAAACTGCCTAAAGCAACCAAAGTAGATTTATCTGCGACAATAATCCCACCATTTTCTAGACCAATAAATGCAATAAATAGTCCAATTCCAGCTGAAATTGCGTATTTTAAATTAGCAGGAATCGCATCAATAATTAATTCTCGTAACTTAAAGATCGTAATCAATAAAAAAATAATTGAAGCTATTAGAACTCCAGCCAAAGCTGTTTGCCAAGGCACTTTCATTCCAATACAAACTGAATAAGTGAAAAATGCATTAATTCCCAATGCTGGTGCTGTAGCAATTGGATATTTTGCGTATAATCCCATTAAAATACAACCAATTGCACTTGCAATAGCTGTTGCTGTAAAAACAGCTCCTTTATCCATTCCCGCATCACCAAGCACACTAGGATTAACAAAAAGTATGTATGCCATTGAAATGAATGTTGTAAATCCGGCTAGTAATTCACGAACGATAGTCGATCCTAATTCATTAATTTGAAAATAAGACTCGATTTTTTCTTTCAAAACTCTTACCCCTTTTCACGAACATTAAAATTCGTATTTTATATAAAGCCCGTTAATTAATATACTACAATGTAAAAAAAAAGCAAATACGAATGTTATAGCATTATAATGTTCGTATTTTACCCAAAGAGAATTTATTTTTATATTTTAAATCATTAACTGCAGGAAAACTAATTATTATATTTAAAAAAACGAGTCTAACCAATTTAGTTTATTAGCAAATACAGCAATATAAAAAGAGTGTTACAATCCCCAACGAGATTAAAACACTCTTTTCGCCTACTCCATAATAAAAAATTAGTCTTCTTTGTTTGCAAAACCATATTTTTTGTTGAAACGATCCACACGTCCATCTGCTTGTGTAAACTTCTGACGTCCTGTGTAGAATGGATGTGAATCACTTGAAATTTCAACACGAATCAATGGATATGTGTTTCCATCTTCCCATTCAATCGTTTCTGCTGAATTCTTAGTTGAACCTGAGATAAACTTATATCCTGTAGATGAATCTAAGAAAACAACTTTATGATAATCTGGATGAATTCCTGGTCTCATTTTATACTCTCCTTTGCCCTGACCCATTTGCTGTGTCAGAGTTAATCTTTTATACAACAACAAACATTCTAACATGAATAAAAAAGATAAGCAATTATCTTTTTATTTCTTTTTTTGTAAATTAACATTGATCTCATTAATAAAAGTCTCATTATCTTTTGTTTTCTTCAAAGCTGTAATAACACGCTCAGTCTGCTTAGCAATATCACCATTCAAGTCCTTGCGCAGTTTCCACATAAAATTCAACTTCTCCTCAGAAAGTAATAATTCTTCCTTACGAGTTCCCGATTTTTTCAAATCAACAGCAGGGAAGATGCGTCGTTCTGCCAAATCTCGCGCCAGTTGAATTTCCTGATTACCGGTTCCCTTGAATTCTTCATAGATAACATCATCCATCCGGCTACCAGTATCGACAAGTGAAGTTGCCAAAATTGTCAAACTACCGCCCTCTTCAATATTTCGAGCAGCCCCAAAAAATTTCTTAGGTTTGAATAAAGCCGCTGGATCAATTCCACCCGAGAGTGTTCTTCCACTTGGAGGAACAACTAAATTATATGCTCTAGCCAATCTTGTTAATGAATCTAGTAAAATTACAACATCTTGTTTATCTTCAACTAACCTCATCGCACGTTCTAAAACAAGTTCCGAAACTCTAACATGATTCTCTGGTTTTTGATCAAAAGTTGAATAAACAACCTCACCTGCTACTGTTCTTTCGAGATCTGTAACTTCTTCTGGCCTTTCATCGATTAACAATACAATTAACTTAGCTTTCGGAAAATTTTGCGTAATTCCATTAGCAATCGCCTTCAATAAACTCGTTTTTCCAGCCTTGGGAGGTGCAACAATCAGACCTCGTTGCCCAAAACCAATCGGTGCAAACAAATCTAGAATTCTTGTAGACAAAACTGTTTGTGTTGTTTCTAGCTTCAACTGTTTTGTTGGATACAAGGCTGTCAACGCTGGGAAATGGGGTCTTTCTTTTGCGTCCTCAGGATGTTTCCCATTGACACTATCAACATGCATCATCCCATAATAACGTTCATTTGGTTTTGGCTGACGAACTTTACCTGCAACCAAATCACCATTACGTAAACCAAATCTTCTAATCTGCGATGACGAGATGTAGATATCTTCTTGTGAAGAACCATAATTAATTGGTCGTAAAAAGCCAAATCCATCCTGTTGTGTTGTTATGTCCAAAACACCCGACATATAATAAAATCCCTGTTCTTGTGCTTGCGCTCTGATAATCGCTAATGAGAGTTCTTTTTTATTCATTTGACTGTAATAGGGAATTTTAAAGTCACGAGCATATGTGTAAATTTCTTTTAGATTTTTATCTTTTAAATCAACTAATGTTAGATTTTTCGTAGTCTTTTCTCCTCAACTATCACTGCTTTAATGGTTTTCACACTCATCATCCACTATTTTAATTTCAACGTTCAAATTTCTTAACTTCTCAATAATGCGTTCATATCCACGCAAAATATTATCGGCATGTGTAATCGTTGTTACTCCCTTAGACATTAATGCCAGTCCTAACAACGAAACTCCCGCTCTGATTTCACTTGCTTTGACAGTTGCACCACGTAAGTTATCAGAATGTCCGACAGTAATTACACCGTCACTACTGGAGATTGCAGCACCCATTTTTTGCATCTCAGTAATGTGCTTAATACGCTCAGGATACAATGTATCAATAATCTTACTTTCTCCATTTGCCCTCATCAACAGAGGTGTTATTGGTTGTTGCAAGTCTGTGGCAAATCCTGGAAAAGGTGATGTTTTAACCGTGACCGGGTTTAAATTATCCCCACCCTTCACATAAATACTGTCCTCATTAACCTCCAAGTAGATGCCCATTTCAACAAGCTTAGCAATAAATGGTTCCAAATGTTCAGTAATAACATTCTTTACTAACACACCCTCACCATTTGCAGCAGCAAATGCCAAATAAGTCCCTGCTTCAATTCTATCAGGAATAATAGTATGTGTATTGGTAGCTTTTAGACTTGACACACCCTTTATTCTGATGACATCAGTTCCTGCACCACGAATTTGAGCCCCCATATTGTTTAAGAAAGTTGCTAAATCAACAATTTCAGGTTCTTTAGCTGCATTTTCAATAATTGTTGTCCCACTAGCTCTAACAGCCGCTAAAAGAACGTTAATCGTTGCTCCAACAGAAACAATATCGAAGAAAATTCTTGTCCCTTGTAATCCATTTTCTCCAGTTTTAATTCTCACGGCATCATTTTCTTCAATTACTTGTGCCCCAAGTGCCTTAAATCCTTTAATATGCTGATCAATTGGCCTCGGTCCTATATTATCTCCACCTGGGAAACCAACAACCGCCTCACCAAACTTTCCTAAGAGTGCCCCCATAAAATAATAAGAGGCCCTTAAACTTTTAATTGCTCCACCTGGCAGTGGTACGCTTTTTATTTGTGTAGGATCTATTTCTAACTCGCCTTTGTTAAACACTGATTTAACATTCATTGATTCTAGGATTAACATTAAGTTATGAACATCTAAAATATCTGGAACTGAATCAAATTTAACCGGTGTATCTGCTAAAATCGCAGCCGGTATGAGGGCAACTGTACTATTTTTTGCTCCGCCAATTGTGACCTTGCCTGACAGTTTTTGCCCTCCTCTAATAATCATTTTTTTCATTTTTTTAAAATCTCCACTCGATTATCAAGTCAATATAATATACAAATTAGGTGTTTCCTTACTTTTTTGGTACACCAACATTTGGCACAAAAAGTGTCTCTTTTTATATTACAAGATAGGCAGTCAGGTTTCAATTAAAAAAGGCTTAAATTAAGAAATTTCTTCTTAAATATTCGTTGATAAAAATAATTAATTCTCTTAAAAGATTTCTTTGCTTATTTTTCGTTACTTTACAAACATAAAAAAATAGCTTTGAAAGTTATTAAAACAATAAAAAAGGCAAGAAATTATTCCAAATAGTGAAGTGAACCCCCGAGATTGGACAACAATCTCGGGGGTTTACTATGACTAAATTTAATTTAGAGTTACGGATTTCTATTGTGACAGAATATTTAACGGGTATTAGTTCCATTCAATTGGCCAGAAAATACCATATTGCCAACAATGAAACGATTCTCCTATGGGTTCATCGCTTTAATCGTTTTGGCATTGCAGGATTAAAACCGAAATCTATGAATTTGGAATACTCTAGTGAATTCAAGATAGAAGTATTAAACTGGAAACAACAGCACAAAGCTTCGCTTCCAGAAACAGCACTACATTTCAACCTCTCTTCACCAAGTACTATCTGGCAATGGCAAAGAAAGTTTGATTTAGAGGGGCTCAGTGGACTAAATAGAGTGAGAGGAAATCCAAAGACTATGTCTAAACATAAAAAAGTGACCAAACCCACAACGGCACAAATCCAAGCACGCCACGATAAAAATGAGTTAAAGCAACTCAAGCAAGAAAATAAGATGTTAAGAATCGAGAACGAATTTTTAAAAAAACTCGATGCCTTAGATCACGAAAAATCAGCTCACGAGAAACCGTGACCTTAATTGATGATCTGAGGCGGGTCTTCAAAACGTCGATTAGTTTTATCCTTAAAGCCGTTAAGGTACCACGTAGCACGTACTATTACACTAAGCACAGTCAGGGACGAGAATATGAGAATGACCAGGTTATCCAAGCCATTGATGAAATTCGGCAAACAGATGCCAAGTATACTCAAAAATACGGTTACCGTCGCATAACGTTAGTTATGCATGAACAGGGATTTAAAGTTAATCATAAACGCGTCCTCCGAATTATGAAGGAGCAAGGCTGGACATGTCAGGCCTTTAATAAGCAAACTCGCAAATATAACTCATACAAAGGAACTGTTGGTAGAATAGCCAAAAATAAGTTACACCGTCGATTCAAGACAGATCGACCATATCAAAAACTCGTCGCCGACGTTAGTGAATTTCGATACGGTCAGATGAGTCAAAGTGAGCGAATCTATTTAGAACCCATCATGGATTTATTTTCGGGTGAAATTTTGGCATTTAACATTAGTGCACACCCAACTCTTGAATTTGCGTTGAAACCACTAAAAGAAGCATTAGATGGATTACCTGAGCTTCCTTATAGAACAACGGTACACACAGATCAAGGATTTCAGTATCAACATAAACAGTGGCAAAAAACGCTTAAAACTCATCATACCTTTCAGAGTATGTCCCGTAAGGCTACCTGCTTAGATAACGCCGCCATGGAATCATTTTTTCATCTCATGAAAGCAGAGATGATGGATGAACACTTCGAAAATTCAGAGAGTCTCGCGCAAGCGATGACTGAATGGATTGAATTTTATAATAACCGTAGAATCAGGACCAAACTAAAAGGCAAGTCACCGGTACAATACCGAGAACTTGCCAATCAGTTAGCAGCTTAATTTAGTTGTCCAAACTTGTGGGTTCACTTCATAGAAATCTGTAATAATTCTTGCTTTTTTATTATCAATTCTCAATCTTTACTTAGAACATGCAACTACGAAAGCTTGAAATAGTCCTTCAGGTCTTTGTGGTCTTGAAAGAAATTCAGGATGATACTGTGCAGCTACAAAAAATTTATGTTTACTTAACTCAATAACTTCAACTAAACGATTATCAGGTGAAGTTCCTGCAAATGTTAATCCATTTTCAGTAAATGACTTGCGATACTCATTATTAAATTCATAACGGTGACGATGACGTTCTTGAATAACTTCTTGATTATTATAAGCAGTTGCTGCGACTGAACCTTGTTTTAGCTTGCATGGATACAGACCTAATCTTTGTGTGCCACCCATTTCTTCAACATCTTCTTGATCAGCCATCAAATCAATGATCTTGTTAGCACACCTAGAATCAACCTCTGTCGTATTTGCATCACTAAGACCAACCACATTACGAGCAAATTCGATACATGCCATTTGCATTCCCAAACATATTCCTAGGAATGGAACATTATTTTCACGCGCATATTTAATTGATTCAATCATGCCTTCAAGTCCACGATCTCCAAATCCTCCAGGCACAATAATTCCATCATATGATCCCAATTCAGTTGCGACATTTTCAGCATTCAATTTCTCTGAATCAAATAATGAAATTTCAATATCAGCATTTATGGTATATCCTGCGTGCTTTAAAGCCTCAGCAACTGAAATATAAGCATCCGGTAATTTCACATATTTTCCCACTAAAGCAATTTTTACGGACTTCTCAAGGTGCTTAACTCTATTAGTTAATTCTTCCCATTCACTCATATCTGATTCTGGCGATTCAATATGCAACAACTTGCAAACAAAATCGTCCATATGCTGTGCTTTTAAATTCAAAGGAATTTCGTACAATGTTTCAACATCCATTGACTCAATTACAGCTTCCGGTTCCACATCACAAAAGCTTGCAATTTTATTACGCATACTATCAGAAATATGTTGTTCAGTTCTCACAACTAAAATATTCGGTTGAATCCCTAATCCTCGAAGTTCCTTAACACTATGTTGTGTTGGTTTAGTTTTCATCTCACCTGCAGCTCTAAGATAAGGAACTAATGTTGTATGAATATAAACTACATTTTCACTACCAACTTCTGCTTTCATTTGTCGCAAGGCTTCTAAAAATGGAAGTGACTCAATATCGCCAACTGTTCCTCCGACCTCTGTAATTACAACATCGGCATTAGTCGTAGTCCCAGCACGCATTACTTTTTCTTTAATCATATTAGTAATATGCGGAATTACCTGAACAGTTGCACCCAGATAATCACCCCTGCGTTCCTTACGGATAACCTCTGAATAAATTTTACCAGTTGTAACATTTGAATATTTGTTCAAATTAATATCAATAAAGCGCTCATAATGTCCCAAATCCAAGTCCGTTTCAGTACCATCATCTGTTACAAAAACCTCTCCATGTTGGTAAGGACTCATAGTTCCAGGATCAACGTTGATATAGGGATCAAATTTTTGAATCATAACTTTAAGTCCCCTGTTTTTAAGAAGTCTTCCAAGAGATGCAGCAACAATTCCCTTTCCTAGTGATGACACAACGCCACCTGTCACAAAAATATATTTGGTCATTAAAAATTCTCCTTTGAATATTTTTTCAGGGTAGACACATAATTAATACACATATAAAAATAAAAATAACAAGCTCCCTATTCTGGTGAATAGGGAGCTTGTATAACTACCGTCCAATGACTCCACACAAAAGAATGAAGTGCCCAACAAAGATTGTACCCAAAAATAATTATCTAGTCAAGACCTAGTAATTATAATTCGTTATCTTCTTCGATATCATCATCTGACATTTCAGTTAATTGACCTTCAATTCCATCTGGTAGGTCTTCTTCATCTTCGTCTGCGTCATCAATATCATTTAAATCTTTGCTGTATTCTTTAAGTTCAGCATTATCATCGTCATTTGCATAATCAATGTCTAAATCATCATCTTCTGGATCATCATCATTATAGTCGATAACATCGTCGTCTTCACTTGCATCGGCCATGAAAGCATTAACTTTCTTGCGTTTCTTACTCTTTGGCTCATCAGTTTCTTCATCTTCAGTATGAACAACTGCTTCGTCAATAGAATCATACGGATACCATGAACGTAAGCCCCAAAGATTGTCACCCAAAGAAATAAAGCTACCATCTACATTTAAGTCAGTATAAAACTGTGAGAGTCTTTCTCTGATTTCTTCATCGCTCTTGCCAAGATATTCTTGTACAGCATTCACCAAATCGGCAAAAGGAGTAACATCCCCCCGTTGACTTAAAATCGCATGTGCAACTTCAATCAATGATAGTTCACTTTTGTTAGCATCCTTGAATTTTTCTAGCTCCAAACGGTACACGTCCCTTCTACAGTCTAAATATTATCATACATTCTTACACACTAAATTGCAATCTTATTTTGTACTCACCTAAAAGGTTTCCTCCACTATACAGAAAGTAATCAATATTCACTGTGCCTACCAATGGAAAATCACTAATATTGACACTTAACAAAGGCGTAACCGTTTCAATCGGAATTTCACCATAAGGTGTCCGATAAGTAGCAGATACTCTTTTGTTATTTTCAAAAAACAGTTGCATCCGCATTTCCTTACTCTTTCTTGTCAATTGGATACCACCATTATTATTGATCTTAAAAGTTACAACTGCCTTTTCTTGTTTATCATCATCCTCAGTATATCGAAGATAAATTGAATTTCCCATCTGAAATAATTGGCCTTCAAATTTTCGATCATACTTACTAATCTCACCATCTTGCTTGGTAAAAGTTTGGAGAGTTATTAAAATATCCGTCCCAGTACTCAAAAAACCATCCCTTTTGTTATCGTATTATAGCATTTCTTCAATCCAATCACTATATATTTCCCCGGTACACTATGCAACAAATATTATATTAAGTTATAATTAATATAATTGATTTATCTATGCATATCAATATAGGAGTTGATTAGATATCACTGTTTATACAAGTAAGAAATTAAAAAGAGAAAAAGTTTTGAGAGACCCAATTCATAGCTATATTTATGTTCAACATCAAGTGATTTTGGATCTTATTAACACCCGTGAGTTTCAGCGCTTACGCCGTATTCGTCAGCTTGGAACTGCCAGCAGTACCTTTCATGGCGCAGAGCATTCACGGTTTACACATTCAGTTGGTGTATATGAAATTACACGTCAAATCTGTGATAACTTTCAACGTAATTATCCTTCTCAAAGTACTGACGATGGCCTTTGGAATGATGATGAACGTCTAGTTGCTTTGTGTGCCGCGTTACTCCATGATATTGGTCACGGTCCCTACTCACATACCTTTGAACATATTTTCGGAACTAATCATGAAAATGTAACAGTTGAAATCCTAACCTCGCCTGCCACAGAAGTTAATAAGGTTTTACGTGAAGTTGCTCCCGACTTTCCAGAAAAAGTTGCCAGTGTAATCCAAAAAACGTATCCTAACCCACAGGTCGTTCAAATGATTTCAAGTCAAATTGATGCTGATCGGATGGATTATCTGCTTAGGGATTCTTATTATACGGGGACTAATTATGGAACTTTTGATTTGCGCAGAATCTTGCGGGTCATGCGTCCTTATAAAAATGGTATTACTTTCCATATCAGCGGTATGCATGCTGTTGAAGATTATATTGTTAGTCGTTTTCAAATGTATCAACAAGTTTATTTCCATCCTGTATCACGTTCCATGGAAGTAATTCTAAATCGGTTACTTCAAAGAGCAAAATTTCTTTTTGAAAACAATCAATTAACCGAAGAAACCCCTCCTCACCTGTTGTTACCTTTTTTCGAAAATAATTTTTCAGTTGAAGACTACATTCGTCTTGATGACGGTGTTTTAAATACCTACTTTATTCAATGGTCTATGAGTCCTGATAAAATACTGAGCGATTTAGCTAGCCGTTTCTTGAATCGTAAGCCGTTGAAGTCTGCACGCTTTTCTGCAACTACTAGCAACCAAATTCCTAAATTGTGCGAGTTAGTTTCAGCAGCTGGTTACAATGCAGCTTACTATACTGCAACTAATGATAGCTTTGATTTACCATACGATGTTTATGCACCTAGTCAAAGCAAGAAAATAACACAAATCGAGTTATATCAAGATGATGGTACTTTAATTGAGCTTTCAAAAGTAAGCAAGCTTGTTGCTGCAATCACTGGGGAGTTCTCCGGTGATGAACGTTTTTTCTTTCCTAGAGAAATGCTGACCTCTTCAAGAGAAATTGATTTGTTCGCACCAATTTATGAACAATTTCAAAGACATTTAAAAAATGGATGGTTAATTGACAAAAAAACTGACTATTAAAATAAAAAATTTTTTTGTGAGGATTACTTTTTGATAACCGACAAAAGGAGCTGGCCAAGTTAAATTTTGGTCACGCTTCTTTTTTATTATAATATTGTAAATTTTTTATTTTCTTGCCCACTCAGTTGCTTTACTAGTTTTAACCCCGCCTCAGTTAGCGATCCTGGACATAAGTTTACAAAACTACTGCCAACTTTTCTAGGACACTTTGTTGTTATTTTTGCTGTAAAAAGTAATAACTCTATAGTTGCCAGTTCCTGAATTCTAATTCCTTTTGAAGTCGCGAAATCAATCACTTGATATTCTCGAACTTCCAGCTTATTTTCAGAACAAATGGCTAAAAAAGCCAAGAAGTCCGCAATAAAATCATAATCCATCAATACTATTCCTCCATTATCTATACTTTATAGAGATAACATTTGTCTATGTTTAAAATTTTTGTTCTTTTTATTTTTGTTTGTTTACATAAATCTGGATTCTTACTTATCTTTTTCTCAAAAATCTTTAATACAGAAATTATTTTCTCAAGATACAATACTCGTTCTTCGATTTTTTGTTTCTTTTTCAGATTATCTGTAACTAATCCGCTGCAAGAAATATCACTTAAAATTTTTTGATACCTAACCAGTGCAAATTTAATATTTAAAGTAGAAGAAACTGTTTTAAAATTTTCTGGATCTTGACAATTTTCAAGTAAGTCAAAAAATTCAAGATAATGCCATAACTTTATAGTGTACTCACTATAATATCGTTCAAAAATATGCTCTTCATTTCTTATATTTCTCGTCTTCAATACACTCTCTCCTAGGTTAAAAGGCTGGTTCAAGAATTAAGTTTTGATTCAGTCCCTCTATTTATCACGAATGATTTTGTTCCAGAGATCAAAATTCTCTGTCTAATTTAAAATTATTCATAGCACAATCTTTTTAAATTCGAGTTAATTTCCCAACTTATGCCATGCTCACATATAAAAGTGTACTATTACCTTATGGAACAAGAGTTTTTTATTTTTTTGCAAAAGAAAAAAAAAGAAACCAGCTATGAAATATATGCGTTTTTCGCAAATTTCAATGCAGTTTCTTTTTTACTCAGAAGGTAATTATAATAGATAATATGATGTATGTGATTCCTATGATCAGAGTGCTTTTACCAAATTTACTAGCACGAATTGGTTGGTTCTTAACTCTACCCACTTCACGTATATTGATTTTAGCCTGCTGATATTCATCGTCGGTCTCGCCTTTTTTCTTGTGTTTGAACCAACCAGCCAATAAATGAGCCCCTAATAAAACATCTATAATTGTCAGACAAATGGCAGCCAATCCTGCCATAAACAAAATATTAGAAATTAATATTTTATCTACGCCGATAAAGACTACAATTGCTAACAAGAGCCCAATAATTTGAATAGCTAAAGTGCTCTTAAAATAATATTTTCCTTTGAATCTCTCCATTTACTTCCATCCATCTAATTAATATTTGTGTATTCACCCGTAATTTCATCAGCCTTTTGTACTTTTTCGGTTGTATAATTATACTTATACATTCCTTTTAGGTTAGAGACATTGACATTATCTGGGCTAGTATGTCTAATCTCAATCTGATATGTGTCATCATCTAATTTCGTAACATAGTATTGATCCCCTGCTTCTTGTGGAATTCCTGTTACCTCACGAAACTTCGTCAAAATTTGTGCATCAGACACTTCAGCAACTACAGATGAAACTTGACTATTGGTTGCACTACTGATTGAGCTTCCCGTCTTGCTAGCATAAGTTGAGCTAACAATCTTTGAGCTTCGTGCATTCGTGTAACCGCTGATTGTCGTCGTTTTACTAGTTGCTTTAGCTTGTGAAGCAACACTTTGATTTTGTGCAGTCGCTATCTTCTGCTGGTAACTCTTTACTTTTTCTTGATAAGAGGCCACTGCCTGATATTTACTAGATAATGCCATTAGTGTTTGATAACTTCCGCCAGCTTCAGAATATTTCCCCGCATTATAGTATGCTACCGTTTCGTTATAATAAAGTTTAGCAAGTTTGACAGCCTGATACTCTTTTTGCACTGCAGCAATCTGTTTAACTAGTTTAGCTGGTTCTTTAACTTTAGCTAACTGCTGCAATTTTTTTGCTGCTTTAGCTAATTTATTTTCAGTTACAGCTCTTTTAGCGGACAATAAATCACCAAGATTATTATACAGTGATTTAACTTTTTTGTTTCCAGTATTCTGAGAAACTACCTTTCCTAATTCCGTATATGCTTGTTGTGGTGCTCCTTTGTCAAGATACTTTAGTGCCATTGTATAATGTGATTTAACCTGCTCGGTTGTCATCGAAGAACTACTACTACTATTCTTACTACTATGATTGGTAGAGCATCCAACCGCTACAGTTGCTAACACACTGAGCGCTCCCCCCAAAAAGGCCTTTTTTATTCGCATTTTCATAATTGGCTGCCTCCCTACTGATATTATTTTACCTACAGAAATTATAACATGACGAGTATCATTTAGTACTCAACTAGTTTATGGTTTCTTAGCAATATTCATTTTATTTGTCTTAAAAACCGTTATCTCAATGGTTACCCATATAACTAGCACAACTGAAATTGCAGCATAAATCACCAACATTGTCTCACTCGCAAAAATTTTGGAATTTGCATAATAGCCAAAACTTGCATCTAATTTTGAGATTAACACAAATAACGCTAAATTGCCTCCAAACATACCAAAGAATAGTGTATTAAATGTCATCCCCATTATCTGCAATCCAATATTCCTACCACTTATTCTTAATTCCTGGACTGTTTTTGCCGCTCCTTGCTCAATTATTTCCTCCATTCCACTTGCAACCGCAATTGCTGCTTCGGCTATCGCTCCAAGTGTACTTAAAATTGTTGTTGCAATTGCAATTGATGCAAAGTTAACACCAATTGCAACATTGAAAGCCTCAATTTCTTCTGATTGTTCATTACTAAAGCCGTATATCTGCATTAAATAGTTCATTGGAACAATCAAAATCAGCATCACTGCTAAAACAAGTAACGTTGCTATAAAAGCGGTATTGGTCTGGGTCTCATTGTTATTCCCCACATAAATAATAATTGCAAGGATAGTTATCCCCGTAAACATCATCACAAAAATAGGTGGAAATCCCCCCGCTATCAAAATAACCGTCAAAAAAAGCAAGCCAAAATTCACAATTAATGTAAAAAAAGCTGAGACTCCTCTTTTTCCACCACTTAAAACCATTAAAAGGGCCAAAACAATTATCAAAATTACTATCGTATTCATGACTTACTCCTCTCTAAGGACCAAGCAGCCAAAAAACTTGCGGCCGGAATCACCAATGCTATCCCTATTCCACTAATCACCGCTTGCACTAATCCTAACGACATTGTCCAAGAAAAAGTATAGCCAATTGTATTGTTGGTTCTAAAATATAGAACAGCCATTGTAAATGTTTCAGCAAAAAAAATTAATAGCAAAACATTAATCAAGGGCCCCATAATATCCTTGCCAACTTCTCTTCCCGAGCGATAAAGTTGCTGAAAAGAGACTTCTGGCTGGCTACGTTTTAATTCAAATAACGTCGATACAATATCTGTTGCTGCATCCATAACAGTTCCTAATAAACCAATTAATGTTGCAGATAAAAATAATTGCTTCGGTTGCTGTGTAGCAAAATCTAGTGCCTCATAATGCATTCCACTGTCATTGGTTACCCACATTACCCCCGTAGAAATAAGGAATGCAATTGCAGTTCCAATGATAATTGCAGCAAACGTAACTGTAAATTGCCTATTAATTCCAATTATTATAGCTAGTGTAATTGCGGTAAAAATAATTGCACTAATCGCAAAAATTATAAAAAAGTTTGTAATATTCCAAGAAACATCAAGTTGTACAATTATCAAAAACAAGATGAAATTAATTAGAACACTTAGGATTGTTCGCACACCATCAATCTTCATTACAATGAATAACAAACAAACCATTATCCAACACATCATAAATAAATAGGTATCCCGTTTATAATTTGTCGGAGTCACTTCAAACTTTCCGTTATCATGATTAAGTGTAACAAAGAGCTGCTGCCCCTTACGATAATTTTGGCTTAGTCCCCCAGATGCTGCATATGTATTTTGAAAACTAAACTTTGCTCCCTTTTTTTTACCATTCAGAAGTACCCCATAAACTGTTTGATCAGTCTTTTTATCATGATTTCCATATTCATCTGAGGATTTGAATGTTTTTCCTTGTTTAACATGCGTAACTTGTAAAATTGACTGCTTGTACAAAAACGCATCATGTGTGGATATTACAAAAATAAAGAACGCTCCCAAAAGCAAAATAACGCACTCAAAAAAAAATTTTTTTTTCATTTTGTACTCTCTTTTCTTACTACTTTGGATAAAAGATACCATTCATATCTTTTTTTTGAAAGATGCAATTGATTTTCTTAAAAGAAAAAAGACAATTTGAAAACCCCCTCTTTAATCTTTATAATTATATTAAATAGACAACAAGGACGGTACACTTTATGAATAATACACAAAAAGTTCTGAAGATCCTGTCAGATTCAACCAACTACTTATCTGGTGAAAAAATTGCAAATGAAGTTGGCATCTCACGAACAGCAGTCTGGAAAATAGTTAAAAATCTGCAAGATTTGGAATACCCTATTAAGAGTAAGATGCATTCTGGTTATTATTATGAAGATGATAATAAACTCAATGAATTTATTATCAAAAGGAATTTAGTAGATAATCTTAAAAACGTTACTTTTGAACTTCATGATTCAATTAATTCCACTAATACTAGGGCAAAAGAACTAAGTTCAATCCAAACTGACTCACACCCCTTAATAATTATCAGTGATCAACAAACTGGTGGATATGGGCGTTATGGACGGTCTTTTGTTTCACCAAGTAAAACTGGAATTTATATGAGTATTTTGCTAAAAACACAAACCGAAGTGTTGAATCCTGGTTTACTAACAACAGCAACTGCTCTCGCTGTGGCACGTACAATTGAAAGAAATCTAGAGGTTACCCCTCAAATAAAATGGGTGAATGATGTATTAATAAATCAAAAAAAGGTCGTTGGAATATTAACCGAAGCAGTTAGTGATATCGAAAGTGGCTCTATCAACCAGGTAATTATTGGTATCGGAATTAATTATCTATCTGATTTATCTATTTTTCCACCCGAAATCCAAGCACGTATCGGAACTTTGCAGCAATATGTTGATAATGCTCACTTATCTCGTAACTTTTTCATTGCAGAGTTGCTGAATGAATTCTTTGAACTATACTCTAATTATCAATCTGGTGATTTTATAGCTGAATATAAAGAAAAATCGTACCTCATTGGAAAAAAAGTTACCGTTACCCAAGGAATGAAAGAAATTACTGGCTACGTTAATGACATTGACAAAAAAGGGCGTCTTGTTTTGCATGATGGGACTATTCTTTATTCTGGTGAAGTTACAAAAGTACGTTTGACCTAAAAAAAAGTATCTCGAAAATTATAATTCCACACACTAATAATAGTGATTGTAGAAAAAAAATTTTGGGATACTCTTTTTTAGCATAAAGTTCATGTAACCTAATCAAATATGGGCCATAAGGCAGTATACTTATGCTCTTTGACTTTAGGGTCGGAGAATGTGTTGCCCTTTAGTATTTGAACACAAGCTACTGGCTTATAGCCCATATCATTAATCACTTATTTTTTCAATCTTGTTGCGGCTGCCTCATCAACAATAACAGTAACATTTGGATGCTTTTGCAAGATGCTTGCTGGGCATTGCTCTGTCACATCCCCTTCTACCATATCGTAAATTGCATTGGCTTTATCTTCTCCAAAAGCCTCTAATATGATACTTTTTGATTTCATTATTGATCCAATTCCCATAGAATATGCATATTTAGGAACATCTTTTTCATCTTCAAAGAAGCGCGCATTTGCTTCAATCGTTGAAGGTGTCAAAGCAACTTTGTGAGTTGTTAAATCAAAACTTGATCCGGGTTCATTGAATCCAATATGTCCATTGCGACCAATTCCCAATAATTGTAAATCAATCGGATTATCAGCAATTACCCTATCATATCGTTCAACTTCTTTTGCTGGATCTGCTGCATCTCCTTGTGGTAAATATGATTGCTTAAATGGTTTAAACTCAAACAGGTTCTTCTCCATATAGTATCGATAGCTTTGCTCATTTGTTGGTTTTAAACCTACATATTCATCGAGATTAATGGATATACAATTTGAAAAATCAATTTTACTTTTAACCAAATATTGATAAGTTGTTACAGGTGTACTGCCAGTTGCTAGTCCAAACACTCTTGCGCCACTTGCATATGCACTATAAAAAAGTTCACTTGCTTTTCTTCCGCCTGCCAAACTATCTTTAACAACGATAATATTCATTTTAATTACCTCCATTTTATGGTACAGATTCATTGTAATTGGACTATACCAAAAATGCAAGCAACTATAAAATTAAGTTTATCTTATTTACTTCGTAATCATAACATATCTGTAAGCGTTTGTAAACGTTTAAAAGCATTTATAAGTCATTTTAAGCATTTAATAACTTACGAAAAAGTGAATTCTATCAAAAAATGCGTGACTGTTATCACAAAAAAAGACTCCGCCAATAAGATTATATCAAAAATATTCTCTTTGATATAATCCCTTTAACTAGAGTCCCTTGTCAAATTAAATATCCAACTTTCGATGTTTCAATGTTGGCAATACCTTTCGATCAGCTAACCCAACAAAATATCCCTGAAACAAAAGTGAAAATACTGTTCCAATATTAACAGCAAAAAGCTGTCTCTCACTCATAACTGTGATAATAATAGCAGTAATCGGTATAAAGAAGGATGCTAACTGTGCAATAACCGAATTTCCCCTAAAAAATTTAAAACGGACAATCTGCATCATATCATCACAAGGATGCAAAATTAAGTTTACTCGCTGATAAATTGAAATTGCAGTCGCAATACAAATTATTCCAATACAGTCCAAAACGACTCTAACAATTAGTGGTAAATTGCCAATTCCCAACAAAATAAGCTCCCGTGATAAAATTCCTACAAGATATGCAAATGGGAACATAAAAAGTAAGTATCCAATAATTCTACTAAACGAAATTTTTCCAACTAGAACTAAGTTTATAATAATGGCAAAAATTCCTTCCAATACAAGAACGAAACTCAGAGGAATTAGAGTTGTATGAGCAATGTTAACTGCAGCTGCTGTCCACAAAGCACTTCCTAGGTTCAGTGAAACAGTTAGTGCATTCCCGAAACTATTTAAAATAATTGAAAAAATGAAATACCCTATCATTAATGGTAATTCTTGCTGATGAGCATTTACAACTGGTTGTTTTTCCATGACTATTTACGTAATTACCTCACTAAATATATTTTATTCTCACTCACAGAGTATCTTACTTTATCCTCGCTAATAGTTCAATCCCTTTTCCAAAGAAGTTAGCACTGTTCTTGTTTATTACAAACAATCCGTTTAAAATAATCAAAAAAGAAAGAATGTGATTAAATGAATATAATTACTCCTGATATTAAAGTTAGATTAGTAAAAAATGCAGATGCGCCTGCACTTTTAAATATCTACCAATACTATGTTGAACATACTGCGATTACATTTGAGTATACAACACCTACTATTAAGGAGTTTGAAAAAAGAATACATAATATTTCCCTTAAATATCCTTATTTAGTAGCTTATACAGATCAGGAAATACTTGGTTTTGCCTATCTAAACGTATTTCATCCTCGAGCCGCATATATCTGGGCTGCAGAAATCTCTATTTACCTATCTCATGATGTCCAACATCGTGGAATAGGTTCCCTCTTGTACGCAGAACTTGAGAAAATAGCTGCTGCACAAAATATTTTAAATATTAATGCATGTATTAGTTTTCCAAAAACTGCAGATGCTCATCTTCCATTGACCAGCATCCTCTTTCACGAAAAAAAAGGATTTAAAAAAGTTGCTCATTTCCACGATGTCGGGTACAAATTTGATACTTGGTTTGATATGATCTGGATGGAAAAAAATTGTTCTTTCCACCCAGTACCAGTAAAACCCTTCATTCCATATTGCGATATCAAAGATGAATTTTATGCTTAATCCTTAATTATTACAAAATACTTTGTAAGTGCTACAATAAAAATATGATAAAATTGAGGAGGTCAGCCAATGAGTGAGAATGTTTTATTCAATCAAGGACAAATAATTTCAAGTAAGTATGACTTTAGTAAAGCATACCTTTCAGCAGAACTTTTTAAGAAAAAGGATAGTAATGGTCCTGAACCATCTGCCAATCAACCTGAAAAGATTACATTAAACGATGGGAATGAAATCCCATTAATTGGTTTTGGTACCTACACGCTTACTGGAGGTGCTGGGGTTAACACTATGATGCAGGCATTATCAACCGGTTATCGTGCTCTTGACTCAGCAGTTAATTATGAAAACGAAGGTGCTGTTGGAGAAGTTATCCGTAGAACTAGTTTGAGCCGTGAAAATTTATTTATAACATCTAAATTACCTGGCCGGCATCAAAGATTTGACGAAGCAATCGCAACAATTCAGGAGTCTTTATATAGAATGCATCTTGACTACTTTGATCTTTATCTAATACACTGGCCAAATCCAATCGAGGATCATTATGTAGAAGCTTGGCAAGCCCTAATTAAAGCACAAAAAATGGGGCTTATTCGTTCAATCGGTGTTTCTAATTTTCTTCCTGAACATTTGGAAAGACTTGAAAAAGAAACTGGTGTATTACCTGTTGTTAATCAAGTGGAACTCCACCCTTATTGGTCTCAGGCTAAACAACGACAATTTGACAAAGACCATGGTATCTTTACACAAGCTTGGAGTCCGCTTGGCCGCGCCAATACTGTCTTACAAGATAAAACAATTCAAAAAATTGCTGAAGCTCATAACAAATCAATTGCACAAATCATCTTACGCTGGGAACTCCAACTAGGTGTGGGTGTCATTCCAAAGTCCAGTTCTTCGAAACGACAATTTGAGAATCTAGACCTCTTTAATTTTGAACTATCAGAAAAAGAAGTTTCTTCAATATTGGCACTTGATAAATCTGATGGTCGGACAAATAATCAAGATCCAGCAACATATCAGGAATTTTAATTCTTCCATATCTTTGCTACCAAATAGTATTCTATAAAACATGACGCGAAAACTTTTGGATACTATCATTTATCATAAAAAGCCAAATCAAAGAAATCTTGATTTGGCTTTTTTCGTACTTTCATATATGAAAGTATTTATTCTTATTAGTAATTTTAAATATTATGGAATCGATTTTTAAATAACGGACTCACTGATTTATTTTCATGAATGCGAGTAATTGCATCCCCAATCAAGGCTCCAACAGAAACTTGAATTAGTTTATCAATATGCTTTTCCTCAGGTAATTTAATCGAATCAGTAACAACTAATCTTTTAATTGGTGAATTCTCAATACGTTCAATTGCCGGTCCAGAAAGTACTGGATGTGTAGCACATGCATATACCTCAGTTGCTCCAGCATCTTTTAAAGCTTGTGCGGCTAAGGTAATTGTTCCTGCTGTATCAATCATATCATCAATTAAAATACAACGTTTACCATCAACTGAACCAATAATGTTCATGATTTCAGCAACATTGGCTCTTGGGCGACGCTTATCAATGATAGCGATTGGTGCCTTCAAAAATTCTGCCAATTTACGTGCTCTTGAAACACCACCATGATCTGGTGAAACAACAACAGCATCTTTTTCAAGACCCTTGGTCAAAAAATAATCAGCTAACAATGGAGCTCCCATTAAATGATCTACAGGAATATCAAAGAATCCTTGAATCTGAGCTGCATGCAAATCCAATGCAACAACACGAGTTGCTCCAGCTTTTACTAACATATCAGCAACCAATTTGGCTGTGATTGGTTCACGTGGTCTTGCTTTTCGATCTTGTCTTGCATAACCGTAATAAGGAATTACAACATTAATCATCGAGGCACTAGCTCGCTTGAGCGCATCAATCATGATTAATAATTCCATCAAGTTATCATTGACTGGAGCTGAAGTCGATTGAATTATAAAAACCTCATCTCCACGGATACTTTCTTCGATATTAATACGAATCTCACCGTCACTAAAACGGTCAACAGATGTTTTACCTAAAGTTACACCAACAGCAGCAGCAATTTTTTCTGCCAATGGCTTGTTAGAATTCAAAGCAAATATTTTAAGCTTTGGATCAGCATATTGTTCAGACATAATAGCCTCCATTTTTCTATTTCTCTATAACAATACTATTCATTTCTTGCACTAAAATCAAGATTAATTGAGAGATTTATCATCAATTAATTTTATACATTCTCATTCTCAGCTTTTTTTGCAGCATTTGCCACCGGATAACGATCAAAATAACCCTTTTTATTGACTTGTCGTCCACGAGCAATTGCCATATCATGCGCCGCAACATCACCTGTGATTGTTGAGCCAGCAGCAACATATGCATGATCGGCTATTTCAAGGGGTGCAATTAGATTAGAGCCACTTCCGATGAATGAATAATCGCCCACATTTGTATGATGTTTATTAACTCCATCATAATTCACAAAAATTGTTCCACAACCAACATTTATATCTTTACCTAAGGTAGCGTCGCCCACATAAGTTAGGTGTCCAACCTTCGTGTTTTCACCAATTTGTGCTTTCTTAACTTCAACAAAATTACCAATATGAACATTCTTACCAATTTTAGCGGCAGGCCTCAGGTGACTGTAAGGTCCAATGTTGCTTCCCTCAGCCATAACTGCCTCTTCCAATAATGAAGACGTTACTGTTACATTATCTTCAATTACTGTATCACGAATTTCAGAATGTGCACCAATAAAGCAATCCTCACCGATTACTGTCTTTCCTTTCAACACAACACCGGGTTCTATTACAGTATCTCTGCCAATCTCGACATCAACATCAATATAAGTTGTTAGTGGATCAATTAGTGTCACACCATTTTTCATATGTGCTTCATTAATACGCAATCTCATTACCTTATTTGCCTGAGCGAGAGCTACACGATCATTAACCCCCATTGATTCATCAAAGTTCTTCATCTTATAAGCTGCAACAACCTTACCAGCATTTTTGAAGATTTCCATAACATCTGTCAAATAATATTCACCTTGAACATTATCATTCTTTATCTTATGCAATGCTTCAAATAATTGTCGATTATCAAAACAATAAACTCCTGTATTAATCTCTGTAATTGCGGTTTCTTTTTCATTAGCATCTTTTTGCTCAACAATTTTTTCTACAATTCCTAGCTCGTTACGTACAATTCTTCCATATCCAAATGGATTTGGTGCCTCCGCAGTCAAAACAGTGGCAACAGCCCCTTTTTGTTCATGATATTCAAATAATTCAGAAAATGTTTGTGCTGTAAATAGTGGAGTGTCCCCACATACAATTAATGTAACGCCTTCTTTGTTTTTCAATAATTCTTCAGCTTGTAATACAGCATGTCCCGTTCCTAACTGTTCGGCTTGGAGTGCATACTCAGTTCGTGAGCCTAATTTTTTCTTTACATCCTTTGCCCCATGACCAATAATTGTCACAATCTCATCCATCTTATTTTCTTCAACCTGCGTTAAAACATGTTCAACCATTGCTTTGCCACAAACTGGATGTAAGACCTTGTACAACTTGGATTTCATTCTTGTTCCTTGCCCCGCAGCAAGAATCACTGCAAACTTTGAAGTCATCTTAAAATCTCCTCTAATTAAACCTAATTTTCTCTATAATCATAACCTAAATAACATAATACGTGCAACTACTCTTATCCACTAAATCACTAATGTCTATACGATTTAAAATTTTTGGTAACAAAAAAAGTTCTAGAAGAAACAAGTTTTCACTAATTTCTACCAGAACTACATCTTACTTACTAAATAGCAAACAACTTATTTTATTGGTTACCAAAAACCTTCTCAAGATAGTTACCTGCACTAACATGAATTGTTTTGTCCAATGCATTTACCTTATCAACTTTCAATAAAGATGTATATTCATCAATCATTCTATGCCCCTCAAAGGTTGCCTCGGCAAATACTGTAATCCCGACTAATTCAGATTCAAATTCCTCAATCATGCTCTTCATTCCATTGACGGTCCCGCCGCCCTTCATGAAATCATCAACCACTAAAACATGAGAACCTCTTTTCAAACTTCGCTTAGACAATTCCATTTTCTCAATTCGTTCACTGGATCCTGACACATAATTAACGGAAACTGTTGAACCCTCTGTTATTTTAGAATCACGTCTTAAAATTACAAATGGAACGTTCAAATAACTTGAGACACTTTGTGCAATTGGCACACCTTTGGTTGCAACAGTCATAACTGCATCAATTTGCTTGTCAAGGTATTGTCTAGCAATTACACGACCGACTTGACGTAAAACATCTGGCCTACCTAACAAATCAGAAAGATATACATAACCCCCAGGTAAAAGACGATCTTGTTCTGACATTTCAGTTGTCATAGACTCGATAAAATCTCGGCATTCTTCTTCGCTGATTGATGGAATAAACCTTGCACCGCCAGCAGCACCAGGAATTGTTTCCAAAATACCTATTCCGCGATTTTTAAATGTTCGCTTTACAATTGCTAAATCTTCACTTATTGATGATTTTGCAGATTCGTACCTTTCGGCAAAATATGTCAAAGAAATTAATGTATGTGGTCGTTCAAGTAAAAAACGAGTCATATCAATCAAACGATCACTTCTTCTTGTTTTCACTTTTTGGTTCCCCCTATTTTGCATTTCTTTACAAAGAGTAATACTCTAAAAATAATCTATCCAACATTATAAAGCATTTTACGTGATTTGAATAGTTTTTTTATTATTCTTATTCAAATTGTTCGCATTTAATATCAGATTTCACTAATTATATGAACAATAATTAGTTGCTATTTATTATTTTCTAACATTCGGTTTTCGTCATCTTTTCTTCTTACCTATTTTGAGAGATATTCTCCACAAAAAAATTTTATTTGTACCCACTTATTATATATTGCTTAAAAAAATAAAAAAGAGGTTGGCCAAAAGCTAAATTTTGACCTCACCTCACTCTTTTATAACATAATTTCTACTAATTCAATATTTACTTAATGTCTAACAACACATCTTCCGGTTTAATCCATCCTAATTTATTAATAAAAATATGACGTGAAACATAGGCTAGTAAAACTGGTAGAATTACAAAAATTATAACTAAGATGATCACACTCATTATACCTTTATCCATTCCCGCATATGCTGCCATTGGTCCAATTAAGCCACTGAATCCAAATCCTGCACTCATCGAATTTCCTCCGATGTGCAAAATTGCCCCAATGAGCCCCATAATCCCTGCATTAATACAGACCGGTAAAAATAGTAATGGTTTTTTCAACATATTTCCCATCTGAATTTTGGGTGAGCCAATAAAATGTGCAAAACTTGTACCAATTGGATTCACAGAACTGCCATAAACAGCCAGCATAAAGCTGCCAGCTGTAATTCCTAAATTAGCTGATCCTGAACCGATTCCTGCTAATCCGATTGCAGTTGCAATTCCTACAGAACTAATTGGTGAAACAATTAAGACTGCAAAACAGATTCCCATTAACGTTCCCATAAGGAGCGGTTGCAGACTTGTTATATTACTAATAATTAAGCCAATTGTCGTTGCAATCATTTTTACATAAGGTAGAATAAACATTCCAATTCCCCCAGCAATAACAATCACTAACAATGGTAATAATAGCATTGTAAAATTTTTCAATCGATCACCAATCAATAGCGCTATCCAAACAGCAAGTGCAATCGTCAGTCCCGTGTTAATAATATCTCCTGTCCCCGCCAAAATGAATGTTCCTTTACCTGGCTGCATTGCGCCAGAACCTACCATCGCTGCAATTGCTACCGCAGAAATCTGAATAGGGTTGAGTTTAAAATACAGTGAAACACATACTCCTGTAATAATTGGAAGTAAACTCATTGCAAAACTTGTCATCATAATAATGGTAGTTGCATATGGAAAAAATCCCTTAATAGCCGCCATTAATTGTCCCACTAAAGCAGATGGAATCAGGGCTACGACAACCCCTAGACTAATTCCATTTAAGATATTCATTGTGTACTCTTTACCAGAAATTTTCACTTCCATTTTCTATTCACTCACCTTCTGTTTTAAGATACTTGGTGTTCACTTTTCTCACCATTAAGAATTGCTACTACATCGTCTAGACTAATATCTACCATATTTTGGACTGCAATATTTGTAAAGAAGCCGACATGCGGAGTCAAAATTACATTTTCCATTGCACGTAATCTAACAAGCTGCTGACTTGGCAACTCCTTATTTTGCAGATTGAAATTAAAGAATTTCTCCTCACCTGTCAATGTGTCAAGTGCCACTCCAGCTATTTTCTTTTGTTCGAGTGCTTCTATTAACGCATCTGTGTCCACGACGGGGCCGCGACATTCATTTACCAGATATGCTGTTGGTTTCATTAACGCCAGTTCATCTCTACCTATTAAATTGATTGTTGAAGGATTCAAATCAACGTGCAAACAAATTACATCTGCTTTTTGCAAAACTTCTTCTTTACTCATATAAGTAACGAAAGACTTAAGTTCTTCTCGTTCAACCAAATCATGCGCAACTACTTTTGCTCCCAAAGCATCAAATATTTTGGCTGTCGTTCCACCAATTCTACCTGCTCCTATAATTCCCACTGTAAGTGAATGAATTTCAGCTGCCTGTAATCCTGCCCATCTAAAATCTTGTTTTGCGGCTCTTTCATCAAAAATTTCCAATTTACGAATCAATCTCATCGTATGCGCAAGTGCTAATTCTGCTACTGACCGTGGAGAATAGGCTGGTACATTGGTAACAGTAAGACCATTTTCCCTAGCGGCTTCAAGATCAATTACATCAAAGCCAGCCGTTCTTGTCGTAATTTGTTTTATTCCAGCTGCTTTTAGTGCTGGATAAACTTCACCCTCGACTTTACTTCGTTGCTGAATAACAATTCCATCATAACCACCTAGTTCAGAGACACGGTCTGGATGAAGTTCCCAATCAACGGTATCAACTTTAATATTGTTTCTTTCTGACCAACTTTTAATAGCGGCTTCTTCATCGTCTCTAACACTCATCATCAAAATTTTCAAACTTAGTCCTCCTTATTTTCCTTGACATACACTGCCAAGCGTTCCATTGCTTCTATAATGTCTTCCATGCTTGCAGCATAACTGATTCTAATATAACCTTCACCTCCAGGTCCAAAGCTGCTCCCGCTGATAACAGCTACTTTTCCCTTTTCAGCTAAATCATAAATGAATTTCTTGTCATCCTGAATTAGACCATCTGGAATTTTAGCAAAGAGGTAAAAGGCACCATCAGGTTGCGCACACTCAAATCCAAGTGTTGTTAACTTATCAAAAAGATAGTCTCTACGTTTTTTATACTCTTTTTTCATTAGTGGGCCATCATCAAAACCATTTGCAAACGCCTCAGCCGCTGCTTTTTGTGTCATTGTTGATGTTGTAGTAATTGTAAACTGATGTACTTTACCTAGTTCAGCAGTAATTTCTTTTGGCGCACACATAACACCTATTCTCCATCCGGTCATTGCATGAGACTTAGAGACACCATTTAAAAGAATCGTTTGTTCACGCAAACTATGCACCATTGATGCATGACTTCCTTTATAGTTGATTTCACTATAAATCTCATCACAAATTGCAAAAATTGGTTTATTTCTTAATACCTCGGCTAATCCATCTAATTCCTCTTGTGTATATGTAACACCAGTTGGATTAGATGGATAATTTAATACAACAGCTTTAACCTTGTCTCCCTGTTTCTTGAGAGTTTCCTCTAAATCTTTGGGTGTTAATTTGAAACCGGTCTTTGACGTATTTACAAAAACTGGCGTTGCTTGATTCAAGATTGTAATTGCAATGTATAGTGGAAAAATTGGTGTCGGGATAATCACCTTATCACCAGGATTAAGAATAGATGTAAGTGCAGTATAAATTGCTTCTGTCGCGCCATTTGTCACAATAATTTCGCTTGTAGGGTCATAATGTTGATCATACTTCGAAGAAAGAAATTTTGATGTAGCTTCTAATAGTTCTGGTATTCCGTTAGACGGCGCATAGTGACTTTGATTAGCTTCGATACTTTTAATTGCCGCCTGCTTAATATGTTCAGGTGTAGCAAAATCAGGTTCCCCCATTGTAAATTTGATTATCCCCGGAATTTTCGAGGCAAATTCGTCAAATGAACGTATATCTGATGGTTGCAATAATGCAAGTTCTTTTTTCATATTTTTTACAAGTGATACCATGTTAAAACATCCCTTCCTTGACAATCTTCAATATATTTGTAAACAACGTTAAAAGCCTGCAGACCTAAATTCATAAGTCTGCAGGCTTGATTCATACATCAGCATTATCTTTTTCTTACTTCAGGCCAGACAGACTCTTTAATTGACATCTGTGTGGCTTCGCTAAAACTACTAGCAAAATAACTCTCATCTTCCTCACAGGTGCATGACACTCTACCTACGTGTCTGCACCTGATTTATCAATCAGTTACAAACACTCGTGAAAAAAATAAAAGTAATAGTAACTATTCAATTGTATGGATTTGTTAGAATTCGACATAATTATAATCTCCTTAAAATTGAATAAGTAAAATATAGCTTACTAATCAATAACTGTCAACCATTTTTACATTATTTTCAAATATTATTTTAATTTTTATTTTCGAATTTTAGTTTTCAAATTAATATGCTCAACTGATTTTATGAATATATTCGTTTTTAAAGCATATATATTCATAAAACGCTTTATTTCATGTTTTTTAGTAAATATTATTGCATTTTAAGTATATTGGTGCTAAAGTTTAATCAATCAAAGATAATCAACATTCAGGAGGCTTATAAAATGGATAAAGAAAAAGTTGTTTTAGCATACTCAGGTGGTCTTGATACTTCCGTTGCAATTGCATGGTTAAAAAACAAAGGTTATGATGTCATCGCTTGCTGTATTGATGTTGGCGAAGGAAAAGATTTGGTTAAAATTAAGCAAAAGGGATTTGAAGTTGGTGCAATTGAATCGATTACAATTGATGCAAAAGAAGAATTTGCCCAAGAATATGCATTAATTGCCCTCCAGGGTCACACTTATTATGAGAATAAGTATCCATTAATTTCTGCTCTTTCTCGTCCATTGATTGTCAAAAAATTAGTATCTGTCGCTAAGGAATATGGCGCTACTGCAATTGCTCATGGTTGTACAGGAAAAGGCAATGATCAAGTACGTTTTGAAGTCGGAATTCACGCGCTTGCACCAGAAATGAAAATCGAAGATCCAATTAGAGATTGGCATTGGTCTCGTGAAGAAGAAATTCAGTATGCTGAGGAAAATAATATTCCTGTCCCAATTAATAAAAAAAGTCCCTACTCCATTGATGAAAACTTATGGGGAAGAGCAAATGAATGTGGGATTTTAGAAGATTCTTGGGCTAGTGCACCAGAAGATGCTTACGATCGGACTGTTGCCATAGAAGATGCTCCAGACGCTGCAACCACAATTGAGATTACATTTGAAAATGGTGTTCCTACTGAATTAGATGGTAAATTCTATTCACTCTCAGAATTAATCATGCATCTTGATAAGCTTGCTGGAGCACATGGGATTGGAAGAATTGACCATATAGAAAATCGTCTTGTGGGGATTAAATCTCGTGAAGTTTATGAATGCCCAGCTGCGACGGTTTTATTAAAAGCTCACAAAGATTTAGAAGATTTGACTTCAGAACGTGATCTTGCACATTTCAAACCAGTTATTGAACAAAAGTTAAGTGAAATTATCTATAATGGATTATGGTTCTCACCAATTATGCCTGCGCTAACTTCTTTCTTGAAAGAATCACAAAAAAATGTTTCGGGAACAGTTCGGGTTAAATTATTCAAAGGAAATGTCATCTGTATGGGACGTAAATCGCCAAACTCTCTTTACGATAAAAATCTTGCAACTTACACTTCTGCTGATGAATTTGATCAAGAGGCTGCAGCTGGTTTTATTAAATTATGGGGACTACCATCTCAAGTGTTCGCACAAGTTCAACAAAAAAATGAAGAAACTAAGTCACCATCAATTCCTAGTGAGGTTAAGTAATTATGGCAAACGGTAAACTTTGGGGTGGACGATTTTCAAATCAAAGTGCTGCTTGGATAGACGAATTTGGCGCTTCAATCACCTTTGACCAAGAAATGGCACATGAGGATCTTGAAGGATCCATTGCACATGCTCAAATGCTTCAAAAAACTGGTATTATTCCGGTGGAAGATGCTGCTAAAATAATAGCTGGTCTCCATGATATTCAAACAGATTTACATGAAAATAAAATTGAATTCAAGGCATCCCTAGAAGATATCCATATGAATATTGAAACAATTTTAACAAAAAAAATTGGCCCAGTTGCTGGTAAATTACACACTGCAAGAAGTCGTAACGATCAAGTTGCTACTGATTTACACCTTTATCTGAAAAATCGATTACCTGAGGTTATTGCTGTTATCCATGACCTACAAGTAGCCTTGGTAAAAAAAGCATCTGCCAATATTGAAACAATTATGCCAGGATACACACATTTGCAACATGCTCAGCCCATTTCTTATGCACATTATTTATTGGCCTATTATGAGATGCTACAGCGTGATATTGAACGTTTTAATTTCAATATTAAGCATACTGATATTAATCCACTTGGAGCTGCTGCACTGGCAGGAACGACTTTCCCAATTGATCGTACGTATACTACTGATCTTTTGAATTTTGATACACTTTACTCAAATTCATTAGATGCCGTTTCTGATAGAGACTTTGTCTTAGAATTCTTAAGTAATGCTTCAATTCTTATGGTTCACCTGTCAAGATTTTGTGAGGAAATTATTCTTTGGTGCAGCTATGAGTTTGGATACTTAGAATTAGATGACAGTTACTCCACTGGAAGTTCAATCATGCCCCAGAAAAAAAATCCTGATATGGCTGAACTAATTCGTGGAAAAAGTGGACGTGTTTTTGGTCATCTTCAATCTCTTTTAACAACAATGAAAGGTCTTCCTCTTGCTTACAATAAGGATATGCAAGAGGATAAAGAAGGAGTTTTTGATACCGTCAAGACACTTATTCCTAGCATTAAAATCTTCACTGGAATGATTGAGACACTTAAGATTAGGCAAGATAAAATGTTGCATGCAACCGAAAGAGACTTTTCAAATGCAACAGAATTTGCAGACTATCTAGCAAGTAAAGGGATGCCCTTCCGACAAGCACACGGAATTGTTGGTGAATTAGTCTTAGAAGGAATTGAAACTAACAAAACCTTGCAAGAAATTCCATTTGAAAAGCTCAAACAAATTTCTCCATTAATTGAGCGAGACATCTATGACAAGTTAACCTCAAAACAAGCTGTTGCTCGCAGAAATTCCTTTGGAGGAACTGGATTTGAACAAGTAAAAAAACAGGTTACTCTTGCTGCAGAGAAACTCAATCTCACCTTATAAATCGCATCAATAAAGAAACCGTACAACGTCAGTAGAATTCGAAGTTAGCTAAAGAACTTTGACATACGGAACACATTCATTCGTGACAAAAAGAGAAGCTGAATCAAAAATTAACTTTTGATTCAGCTCCTCTTTTTTTATGTCCTTATTAAATATTTTAATTTGTTAAACAACTATGTATAATTAAGAAGTATTAATTGGGGGAATATTTAAAATGAAAAAAAAGATTTACTTTATATTATTACCACTTGCTATTTTGTTAATTGCTGTACTCACAGCATCCGTGATTCAAAAAAGAGATTCAAGTCGCAGAACCGTAACCGCTAATCATTTGGTTACGACAAAAAAGAAAGTAAAGCACACGAAAGTAAAACATTCAAATCCCACTGCACATTGGACAACACTTTCCAATCCAGTGGAAATTCCTATTTTAATGTATCACAGTATCTCAAATAAACTAGGAAATTCACTCTGTGTCCCACCAGAACAATTTGAGAATCAAATGAAGTGGTTAAAACAAAATCACTATTACACACTCACACCAACTGAAGCTTATCTTGTCCTCAAAACAAACAAAGTTCCATCAAAAAAAATTGTGTGGGTGACTTTAGACGATGGTTACATCGATAATTACACTGCAGCTTATCCAGTAATTAAACAATTACATACAAAAATTACAATCAATATGATCACCAGTTTCACTCAAAATCAAGGTATGCTCACATTGCACGATCTTGAAACAATGAAAAAAAGCGGCCTTGTCTCTATTGCAAGTCATACCGTTCATCACGTAGAATTAAATACCCTAAATGATGAGCAACAAAAACAAGAACTAGTTGATTCAAAAACTTGGCTTGATAGCAATCTTAAGCAAAATACAAATATGATTTGCTATCCTGTTGGACGTTATAACAATGCTACGGCCTCACTAGCTTCCCAGGCGGGTTATAAACTTGGCTTAACTACAACTCCAGGTTTGGCCTCTGCTTCCCAAGGCTTCTACGCTCTTCACAGGCTACGTATCACGCCTAATATGTCAGATTATACCTTCTCACAGCTAATAAAAACTACTTACTAAGCTAAGTTACAATTACAAGGACGAACTAAATAAACTTCATCGCAGAATCCTCTGAGACTATTATAAACATGTTGTGCTCTTGATTTTTTTGAGCATAAACCAAAAACAGTTGGCCCACTTCCCGTCATCTGCGCTGCTTCTGCGCCAAAAGCAAGCATCTTGGCCTTTATTTTTGCAACTTCAGGGAGTTCTGCCATAGTTAGATCTTCTAAGGTATTCCCCATGGCTTTAAATAGCCTTGGGGAATCTTTTTTTCTAATTGCCTCAACAACTTCATCAACATTTTGATGAGAAAGTTCTGAATATGATATTTTTTTCAAAATTGTGGGCGTTGAAACACTTGCACGCGGTTTAGCAATAACAATCCACATTGGCATCAACTCTCCAAGTGGCGTTATTATCTCTCCTTTTCCGGTTACTAATGACGTTTCACTGAATACACAGAAAGGAACATCTGAGTCAATTGTTAAACCTATCTTTGCCATCTTTGTTCTTGTTAAATTTAGTTTCCACAGCTTATTTAAGCCTCGTAAAACGGCTGCAGCATCTGCAGAACCTCCACCCATCCCAGCCGCAACTGGGATATTTTTCTTTATCTTAATTCGTACGCCCTGATGTCCCGCAAACAATTGCTGCATCTTCTTAGCAGCTTGATATGCTAAGTTTCGTTGATCTTGTGGTAAGAAACCTGCATCAGTCTCTACCTGTATGCCTGTTATATCATTAGCGGATTCAATCTTGACATAATCTGCTAAATCCACTGCAGTCATAACCATCCGCCATTCTGGACTCCCATCAAGATTACGAAATGGAGTATCTAAAGATAAGTTAATTTTGGCTGGTGCCTTTTCAATTATCTCCATCTTGTCACCTACCCAAATGTTTTAATTCCATTATACTTAAAAATATTACATCTTGAAAAGACTTTTTGTATAAAAAAAAGCCTTGCAAATAATCCACAGGCTTGATTCTTAAATCCAAACTTAAGTTATATATTAAACTCCTTCACTAAAATCAAGTTCAATATTTTTTGTGAGGACGTCCGTATAACTGTAAGAAACTCTTTCAAAAGCATTTTCTTCTTGATTTAGATCAACTACGAAGACTGCTGGATAAGTCTCACGTAATATTCCATGTCGCCTTACCGTTTTTTTCCTACCAGTTTGTGCAACAACAGTTAAATTCTCTCCGATACAACTATCAAGCTTACTTTTGATTGTAGCTAGCGTCAATGGCATTGTCTTCACCTCTCCTGTGAAATAAATTATATCATAGTTTCACAAAAAAAGCAATTATACCACAACACATATAATGATTTCAATTAAAAAATCATTATTTTTCAATGATTTTAGCTTCAGATAATTTGTTCGCAAGCAAAATAAATTCATCTATACTGAGCCGCTCCGCTCTAATTTGTGGTGAAATTTGCAAAGCAGCTAAAACTTGCTGCATTTTATCCTTTATCTCAGGCTCTTTCCCATAAATTCCTTGAAGGTTATTCCAAAGACTTTTACGTCGATGTGCAAAGCATCCCTTAACAAGATCAAACAGCTGTTCTTCGGAGTAAGGTTTTAGGTGCCGCTCTTTTAGGGGGGTTAAAACAATAATTGCCGAATCAACATTAGGTTGTGGTACAAAAACCGTCCTTGGAACTATAAAAGCAGTCTTGCATTCCATTTGATACTGAATTCTTGTTGTTAGTGCTCCATAGTCTTTAGTTCCAGGTTGTGCGCTTAAACGATCTGCTACTTCTTTTTGCATCATTACTACAATAGCTGAGAAATCAATTTTTGTATCTAATAAATGTAGAATAATCGGACTGGTAATATAATATGGCAAATTAGCAACAACTTTAATTGGATGTTTTCCATCAAAGTTATCCTTAATTAATTCCTTTAAATCTGCTTTTAAAATATCTTGTAAAATGACTGTTACATTATCATATGGATTTAGTGTCTCAGCTAGCACTGGTATCAATCGTTCATCAACTTCAAGTGCTAAGACTCTATGTGCTGACTTAGCTAGTTGTTCTGTTAATGCTCCTATTCCAGGGCCGACTTCAATCACATCATCATTTTCTGAGACATTCCCTGCAGTAACAATTTTATGCAAGATATTAATATCTGTCAGGAAATTTTGACCTAGACTTTTCTTAAAGTTAAGCCCATAGGTTTCCATAATTGCACGCGTGCGGACTGGTGAGGCAATCTCAGGATTTTCATTCTTCATTTTAGTCCTCCTTTATCTTGTCCAGAGCATGCTTAAGCTGTTCTGGTGTAATTTGAAACAAATTAAGCCGATTATATAGCTGCTTGCCATTTGTATATCCAATTTTTAAAGTCTCTCCCAATAAAGCCCTTTTCTTTTTGGCAGTTGGTCCAGCCATTAATCCAAGGTCCCACAAATCCTCTCTTGTGATTAATGGTTCAGAATCAGGAACTTCTGTATACAAATTAGTTAAGGCTTCTTTAATCACTTCAATAGATGCATGCTCAACTCCCAAGCTTCCCTTGGCACTAGGCACTGCATCTTTTTTGTTTAGAAAAGCATGTTTAACACCTGGAACTTCACGTGTAATAATATTTCTAATCTTCTCACCCGAAAAATCCGGATCAGTAAAAACAATTACACCTCTTGTTTCTTGCAGTTTTGCAATCTGTTCAATTGTTTCATCACTAATTGCAGATCCCCGTGTTTCAAGTGTATCTGCGTTGACAGCCAACTTAATTCGTTTTGTATCATCCTTACCTTCGACAACTATAACTTCTTGTATTTTCTTCATTTTATACCCAAAATCTCCATTGTATTTTGATAAGTTTGCTCTGCTAACAAACTTGGCTCAATTCCTCTTAGTTGAGCCAAATATTCGACAGTATATCTTGTATATCCCGGTTCATTTTGCATTCCTCTAAAAGGAACCGGTGCTAAGTACGGAGCATCCGTTTCCACCAAAATTCGATCCATTGGTGTAACCATAAAAGCCTCACGAACATCTGTAGCATTTTTAAATGTGCTAACGCCACTATAGGAGAGGTTCATTCCTAGTCCTAAAAATCTCTCAGCCCAAGTTGCATCACCATTAAAGCTGTGCATAATCCCCCCAATTGAGGTGACATCTTCCTCCTTTAAAATGTGGTAAACATCATCAAAGGCATCCCGATTATGGATCGTAACTGGAACACTTAACTCATGAGCTAAGCGTATCTGTGCACGAAAAACGTCTTGCTGCAACTTATGATCAACAGTGCAATGATAATCAAGTCCAATCTCACCTAGTAAGTTAATTTTATCCATACTTAGGCTTTCTTTAATTTGCTCAATATACATCTTATCGAATTTTTCTGCGTCTTCCGGATGGCATCCAACAGCCCCATAAATTTGCGAGAAAGTGCTAACTAATTTTTTTAGTTTTTCTGTACTGTTTTTATCATAACCTACAACTACCATTGCAGTAACATCTAACGCCGCAGCTCTTTCAATAACATCTGGAATATCATTATCAAACTGTGGGGAATTTATATGTGTATGTGAATCAAAGATCTCCATATTTTCTCCTTTATCAACAAAAAGAAGTCATTCTCACAAAAATTGCGAAAAAGACTTCACTGTCATTTCTAGCCAATTAATGAACCATTAGGAATTGCTTCAGAAACCGTTAAAAGTTCAACTTTATCGCCGTATTCGGCAGATAATAACATTCCTTGACTCAACTCTCCACGCATCTTGCGTGGTTGAAGGTTAGCAACAATTATAACTTTCTTACCCACTAATTCCTCTGGGTTTGGATACCATTTAGCGATTCCCGAAAGAATTTGTCTAGGTGCTTTATCACCCGCATCTAGACTGAATTTAAGCAATTTGTCTGCACCTTCAACATGCGAGACCGCCAAAATTTCTGCTGACTTGAGCTCAACCTTGTCAAATTTATCAAATCGGATTTCCTTTTTTGTTAAATTTAGTTCAGCCTCTTCTACAGAATTAGCACTCTCTTCATTCTTTTGTTTCGCAGCTTCTGCCATTGCTTTTCTCCCTTTGGCCTTTTCATTCTTGGTCATTTTAGATTGAATATAAGAAACCTCTTCTTCAACCTCTAAACGTGGAAAAATTGGTGTTGCCTTCTTAACAACTTGGGCACCGCGTGGTAAATCATTATAAGAAATATCTTTGATTCCCATATTACTATGTGCTAATCCAAGTTGAGTAAAAATTTCTTTTGGAGCGTGTGTTAGCACTGGTTGTAATAAAATAGCGATGACTCTCAAGCTAGCAGCCAAATGAGCTAAGACACTATCTAATTCATTCTTACGTGCCTGATCTTTTGCTAGGCTCCATGGCTCTGTCTCATCGATATACTTATTAGTACGACTAACCAGTACCCATGCTTCCGCAAGCGCATTTGAAAAATGAACTTCATCCATTTCTTTTTGATAATTTGTAATAGCTTGTGCTGCAACTTTTTCCAAGTCCTCATCGAAAGAAGTAACATTAGATTTCAAATCAGGTATCTTTCCATCCACATATTTGTTAATCATCGCAACTGTTCTATTCAATAAGTTTCCTAGATCATTTGCCAAATCAAAATTGATTTTATTCACAAAGTCTTCTGGGGTAAACACTCCATCATTACCAAACGGTACAGCACGCATCAAATAATAGCGTAGTGCATCTAGGCCATATCGTTCAACTAACATTTCTGGATAAACAACATTTCCCTTAGACTTAGACATCTTACCATCTTTCATTAATAACCAGCCGTGACCAATTACATGTTTTGGTAACGGTAAGTCAAGCGCCATCAAAATAATAGGCCAATAGATTGTATGGAAACGCACTATTTCTTTACCTACCATATGTATATCCGCTGGCCAAAATTTATTAAATAACTCTTGATTATCAGTTCCATAACCAAGTGCAGTAATATAGTTACACAATGCATCAATCCAAACATAAACAACATGTTCTGGATCACTAGGCACTTTTACTCCCCAGTTAAATGTTGTTCGCGTAATTGCCAAATCTTCCAGCCCTGGTTTGATAAAGTTATTCAACATTTCATTTTTACGAGAAACTGGAATAATAAAATCAGGATGTTCATCATAATAATTTACTAAACGCTCAGCATATTTGCTCATCTTGAAAAAATAACATGCTTCTTTGACAAGTTCAACTTCATGCCCAGATGGTGCCTTACCACCAATCACATTTCCTGCTTCATCATGATAAACTTCTGCTAATTGAGATTCAGTAAAATATTCCTCATCAGAAACTGAATACCACCCAACGTACTCGCCTAAGTAAATATCACCTTTTTTCAATAATTTCATAAAAATCTTTTGAATTGCTAATTCATGATAATCATCGGTTGTTCGAATGAATTTATCATTTGAAATTTCAAGTAACTTCCAAAGTTTTTTGATTTGTGCAGCCATCTCATCAACGTATGCTTTAGGTGTAACTTTAAGTTCTTCAGCTTTTTGCTCTATTTTAAGTCCATGTTCATCAGTTCCTGTTAAGAAGAACACATCGTAATCTTGTAATCTCTTGTATCTTGCCATCACATCACATGCAATTGTTGTATAAGAATTACCAATATGTAACTTACCTGATGGATAGTAAATTGGTGTTGTAATATAAAAACTTTCCCTTGTGTCCATTAATTCAAGTCCTTTCGTACAATCCTACGGTATTTATGCCTCATTTTTCCAATTTAAATTAATTGTTAATTATTGCAAGTATATCATATTTTATGATATCGATTTGAAAAAATTAAAAATTAACGTTTGAGATATGGAATTTCAAATTTATCAAAGAAGTTTGCTACTCTCATTCCATATAAATCTTTAAAAAACTCATCTGAATTTGTTGCTGGAGGAGTAATTACAAACGAATTTTGCCCATTATATATTCCTAAGCCAATATATGCAGCCTTATCTTGGTAAACATCATACATCTGCGAATTCTTAAGATTGAAAACTTGACGGACTTCTAATTTTAACTGTCGTTCGCTGATTACGGGTGTCAAAGTAACAAATTCACGTAAATTCATCCCCATCAACCCAAGTTCATCTAGACATTCATCAAATTGCGTAAATACCCGCACTACTGCACGATGAATGCCCTGCACTCCTACTAAATCTTTTTTAGTTGCTGCTTCAAATAATTTCTTTGCAGCATGATATGCACGTGGATAATCTTGCTCAAAGATAGTCACAATCTTTTGATTATCCTTTCCAAAAAAGACGAGTGCATCAAATAACTGTACTATTCTTAAAACCATCACATCATCTATTCCAGTCGTTGATTCAGGTTTCAGTGTCTCCCTAATCCCCTTTAAATACAATTCCTGAATTTTTTCAGAGAAAAGTCCCATCTCTTGCTGCATATTATATATGTCAAAATGTAAAATTGAATTGTACAATTCAAATCCTGTTGCTAGAAAATTGTTATCCAAGTTCTGATTTTTAGTAGTCAAATTAAAAATAATCTCTGGTATATTGTTAATTCTAACAAGTAGATGCAACAATTCGTGTGTAAGCGTGTAATCTGGACAAGTGACATCATCTACTTCTATTATTAATTTTCCGCCACTCAAATATTGTTGTGCTTGATCATGTCTGATAAAGCCAGCTTTTTCATCCTTATAGATAATCTTGATTTCATTTGGAAATCCAATTCTCGCCTTTTTTAACAATTCTTTTGTCTGCTCATTCAAATTAACTTCCTGCATTTTTATCCCTCTTTCGAATTTCTTTTAATATTTTTTTCGCACTTTCAAGATCGCGTTTACCCGCCTGCAACATTTTGTCAACTACTGTCTGTTCTTCTATTGCATCAGCTCCGGCTGCAATCACAAGTGATTTGAGCTGTAATCTCATATGTCCTTTTTGAATTCCTTCTGAAACTAAAGCTAATAAAGCGGCTAAGTTCTGTGCTAATCCTACTGAAACAATAACGCATTCAAGTTCTTGAGCACTTGTAATCTTCAATAAGTCTTGATTTACCTTAACCAAGGGTATAATACCAATTGAACCGCCTACAAAGCCCACAGGCAAGGGTAATTCTAATTCCCCAATCAAACAATTGTTATTCAATTTCCAAGTACTTAATCCTCTGTATTGCCCATTTCTAGCCGCGTATGCATGTGCTCCACTCTCAATTGCTCGCCAATCATTTCCACTTGCCATTACAACCGCATCTACTCCATTCATGATCCCTTTATTGTGAGTTACCGCCCTATAAGGATCTAATTGTGCTACGCGACTGGCTTGAGAAATTTTTTTAGCAATATTTTCTCCTGAAATTCCCTTTTTAGCTAATAGTTCAACCGGGATCTCACAAGTTGCCCGTGCGACACACTCAGTTGCATAATTCGATAAGATTGACATTAGCACTTGCTGATTTAACAGCTCCTCTAATTTCTTCGCAACGGCTTCTAACATTGTGTTAATCATGTTAGCTCCCATTGCCTCTTGGACATCAATTGCAATATCAATTGTCACTAAATCTGCTGCAAGTATTCGTGTTTTCAACCATCGTGTCCCACCACCTCGCCGCTTAAGAGATGGATGTGCTTGGTCGGCTACTAACAAGAGTTCCTTACCTATCTTCTGGATTTTCTTAGTTAAGTTTTCTGTATCTTCAACATTTTCTACAATAATTTGTCCAATCATTAATCGCTCACTGGTACTTGCAAAAAAGCCACCTGCTTTTGCAATAATTGATGCTCCATGACTACTCGCTGCTACCACCGAGGGTTCTTCTGTGACCATTGGCACTATGTAGTCCTTGTTGTTTATTAAATAATGAAATGCAATTCCCTCAGGATAACTATAATCCGTTATGTAATTTTCTATCATTGTATTGCCTAGAGTCTTATTTTGAGCAGCAGTTTCCAAGATCTGTATCTGTTTTTCTGTTAGTTTTTCATTTTTCTTGATAAGATTTATTCGTTCTTCCCACGGCTTTTGATAAAATTTTCCATAATTTTGCATTCCCAATCTCCCTTTATCCTAATATTTTGCACAAAAACTACTCTTTCATTATATAATAATATCTATCAACACCACAAAGGAGTAACTTTTTTATTATGCACAAAAAAATGTCTATTTCTGCAATTATAATTAGCTTTTTTATCTGTCTACTCTTCTTACTTTTTTGGGGATTTCATTTCCATATCACCCAACCTAACACTCAAGAAAAATTAAAGATTGCCCTTGTTACCAATTCTGGTGAAAACAAAAAAATATCAATCTTTAACAAAAAAATGGGGACTGCAATTGGAAAAAAGCTTAATAAAAGAGTGACATTTCACACAATATCTACCACAACAACAGTACAAGACATGCAAAAATATTCTATAATTATTGGCCTACATAAAAAAATGTTGAATAATCAAGAACTCAAGAACTCACTTGCATACCTTTATATTCCTAATGAACTGGTATCGCTTAAAGATAAAGGGCTATCAAATCTTTCGGTAACAACAGCAAAGATAGCGATTGTTAGCAATCTTGATTATCCTGAAAGTCTGACTCTTTCTGATATTAAACTTCGCCTCGTACATGAGCCCTCAGCTGCTAATGCAGTTGCTTCTGTTATATCTAAGAAGACCAGGGCTGCAGTTATAAGCACACTAGATTATAGCAATTTGGCATCCCAAAATATTGATTACTTAGAAAACCTAAAAACAAATCAAACTAATCCACCCATTTCAGCTCAGTCTTATTACATCTATTTTAATAAAAATACAAACATTAAAAAAACTTTGATTTCACTCCAGAACTCACAAATTCTTGCAAAGCTATCCTTTAACATTCTAGGACAAGATTATACAAAACAATAACGAAGACAAGGTGTTTAGCACAGAATTTTAGTTTACAGAATATTTTTATCTGAAATAAGAAAAACAAAGGTTAACTTGTGGTACAGCCTCTATTCAGCGAGAGCTACTTTAATATAAAGGGGCTGTGCCATAAGTCCTTCAAAATAGAAGAGATTAGTGAAAATCGTTCTTTGATTTTCACTAATCTCTTCTTTTGGTTTATAAAACAGTTATAATTGGTGCCTTTCGCCACCAATTTTCTAATATTCATTGCCATCAAGGCAATTCCAGCTTCCCTTTTTACCTTCTCAAGACCTCTAACCGAAAATTTTTTAAAACCCAAACAAGCCTTCAATCCACCAAAAACTGATTCAACATCTATTTTACGTTGTCCGTAAATTGAACCAGTTTGGTGATTTGAAAGCAACTTGCGTTCCTTAGCTTTGAAATACTCCCATGCGCTATTAATACTTATTTTACGAGGATTTCCGTTTTTAGTGAATGCTCGGTGATCAATTTTAAAATCGTTATCGTATTTGTTTGCCTGATACTCTTTAAATTCACGTACAAATCCGTACTTATCTTTGCGCTTACGGTAAGCATAAAAACTAAATCTAACTCCCTGCAGATCAATAAAATAATCGTCTTTAGGATGATACGCCCAATTCATGACCTTACGGTCATCACTTTTCCATTTGCGACTATTTTCTTTTAACATTGTCCCATATGGAATTAACGCTGTATGTTCAGGTAATTCATCTTCGAGATATCGATAATTTGATTCTGAACCGTATCCTGCATCAGCCACAATATACTTACCTAAAGTTCCAGCTGCTTTTTGTTGCTGTAAAAAAGGAATTAATGTTTTGGTATCTCCTGGATTTTGAAAAATGCCGAAGGCAGTTACAAATTGTTTACTTGTGGCGATTTGTAGATTATAAGCCGGTTTTAGCTGTCCGTTGAGCATTGGATCTTCCTTAACACGCATGAAAGTTGCATCATGATCTGTTTTTGAATAACTATTTCTTTTACCATAAATTCTGGTTTGTATTTTATGAGCTAATAATTTAGTTTGCCGTAACTTAAGTTTTCGTTTTAAAGATTTTAGTTTTCGACGCCTTGACTTGTCTGGGTTTGGAGAGATATGTTCTTTTTCAATCTTTTTATTCAAATCTTTCAAGTCATTTTCTAACCGCAAGGTAATTTCATCAAGCATTTCTAAAGTAAGATCTGTCTCTGCTGGGAGCTGACACTTAAACTTAGCGTCATTTAATTCTTCCAGAAGGGTTATAATCGCAGAGCGATTAAGCTTGTCAAAACGAATCGTATTCTTACGCCAAACAAAACTATATTTATTGGCATCAGCTAAAATTTTAGTCCCGTCAATAAAAGTAACTTCATCAATAAAATTGTTTTGTTTCAGATATTTGGTTAGTTTTAGAATACATTGATTAATCAAGCTCTCAACTTCATCTGAAATTCTAAAACGACAAATTGTTCGGTAGGCTGGAACCTGTTCTTGTGTCAGCCAACGGGCTGCCAAATTCTCCTCTGCCAAGGTATTAATACGGCGACTACTAAAGATACCTTTTGTGTACGCAAACAAAATTAATTTTAAAAGTACACGCAGATCATACTTACGCGGTCGTCCAAAGATGTAAGGATCATTAATTTTAAGGTCTTCAACTATTTGATTAATCATCCGTGCAGGATGATTTTCTTTTGGCTCCCAGTCAGTTTTAATACTAAGTACAGTCTGATTTATGTTATAATTATTGTACATTTTGATTATCCTTTCTATAGGGGTATTGTTTTTGAAAGTACTGGCTCCAACCAGTGCTTTTTTATTTTTAATTATACCAAAAGAGCTTCACCAGAAAAATCGGCTCTAAAATATTGGGTGTTGATGAACTTCCATCAACACCCAATTTTCATGTACAATAAAAGGACAAGTTCCCAAATGCACCACCACATACCAACCAAAGTAAAAGTAAAGGCAAGTGAGAAAACATGTCCCAAGACTATTCTATCGAAAATATACTTCAAATCCAAGACCCAAATATTAAATGTATCAGTATTGACAATTCTGATCCCAAGAAACAAGTCATTCATGCCAAATTAACTTATTCGATAAAGCGCTGTCCACTTTGTGGCCAATCCCAAGTAGTCCGTTTTGGAACTAATTTGATCAACGTCAGGATGCCACCTATCAAAGAACGACCAGTTATCTTAAAACTGCTTAAACAACGTTATCTGTGCAAAAGAGGGCAACATACTTTTAGTGCTGAAACGTCGCTAGTTAAACCACACTGTCAAATCTCAGAAGATACCAAACAGATGATTATTCTACAGCTTACTAAAGATCGTAGTATTACTGATATTGCAGAGGAATTAAATGTTTCACCAGTGGCAGTTAATCGAGTACTTGATTCATTAGCGATTCAGACTAAGACCGCCTTGCTTACCTTACCAACTACGTTGTGTTTTGATGAATTTCGCTCCACTGGTCATCAGATGAGTTTTATTGCCATTGATGGTGATACACATCGGCTAGTTTCTGTTTTACCTAATCGCCTTAATCGAAGTATCCAAAATCACTTTGAAAGTAACTATTCCTTAGCTGAACGTAGGAAAGTTAAACAAGTAGTTATTGATTTCAATGCACAGTATCAATCCGTAATTCACATAATTTTTCCAGAAGCAAAAGTTATCGCCGATAACTTTCATCTAGTTCAAATGGGACTCCAAGCACTGAACCAGACACGCGTACAGTTAATGCATCGATTCACTCAAAATTCACGAGAATATCGAGTTCTCAAACATCACTGGCGTTTATTTTTAAAAACTTATTCTGGCTTAAATCAACGTAAACCACAATGGTTTGCGCATTTAAAGAACTGGTTCACCCAAGAACAATTAGTCTGGCAAGGTCTTGAGTTAGATTCAACCTACCAACACACTTACTTCGTTGCGCATTCCCTAGTTGATGCCTTAAGAAAGCGTGATTATTTAAAGTTCATTAAAACACTAAATCGAGCTGACAAAGTCAGCCCACAGCTTGAAACTACAATAAAGACCTATCGCAAATATCTACCATTAATTAAAAACATGATGGCAAGCAACTATTCAAATGGCCCACTAGAAGGTGTTAATCGCAAAATCAAACAAATTAAACGCACGGCATACGGCTATAGAAACTGGTCACATTTTTACACCCGGATTAGAATTGAATTTACGATTCGAATAAAAAAAAGAAAACCAATTCGAAAATGAATTGATTTTCTTTTAAAAATTTCCCATCAACAGCGGTTGACAAAGAGCCGAAAAATCATTACTTTCTCTGGTGAAGCTCTTTCACTTAGGGACTTATGGCACAGCCCCTTTATACAAATTCAATAAAGAAGTTAATTTAAGTCTTAGAAATAGCTCCTATTTTACTTACTCATCTATCTTATGCTTTTCATCAGTTAGTCCAAAATAAGTCACTAGCTTATCTTTAGCTGAAGTAACTAAAATGCATGTACGTGAAATTGAATTATATTTTATTCTTACTGACCATCTCGTACAGCAGGCCTTCACGTACCCCGCTCTCAGAAAAAATTATTTTTTTACTATTCAAACGTTCAATCAATACATCTAAGGGAGTCATTCCACCGAGTATTATATCTGCACGTGATCCTTCCATTCCTTTGATGTTCAGACGTTCCTTAGTAGAGAATTCTAACAAATCATAATAAATTTTCTTAAAATCAGCAATTTTCAACTCATAACCATGAATAGCATCTAAGTTAAAAAATCCTTCCTGGGCTCTTTTAATTCGAGCGACGGTTCTATTACATCCCCCTAATAAAACAACAGGTAAACCCTTTGCCTCATTTAACCATCTTAAACCATCAAATAGTTTACTGCTGAATTGCTTAAATGATTCCAGGTTTTCTTCAGTTAATGAACCATTTTGACAGAATTGCTCACTTAAGCTCACTGCACCATAAGGCAGACTAACAGATTGCACTAACTCTCGTTCACTTACAATAGCAATTTCCACACTACCCCCGCCCATATCTACAAGCAAGAAATCTCTAATCGGCAAGGTTGAAACAACACCTAAATAGTCATAATAAGCCTCATCACTTCCCGACAGGACACGAATACGTGAACCAGTCAATGCTAAAACTTCATCAATAAATTCTTGACTATTGCTTGCTTCACGAACTGCTGCAGTTGCAATTGATAGGACCTGATAATCGGGATAGGTTTGATAGATTCGTTTAAAATACTTAATTGCCTGAATGGTTCTCTTAATAGCCCCCGCGGATAATTTCTTCTGACCTATGTTTCCCATTCCCTCAGCAAGCCTTGTCGTTTCCTTTAACCTCTTCACCTCAGTAAATCTATGATCGCTATCATTTTTTATTTTATTAATTGATAACCGAACTGAATTAGAACCAAAATCAAGAACAACTAAATTCTTCAATCAAATCCCCTCCAGCTTTATTTCTCATTCATCAGCATCACTTGAAATAGTTAACACCAATTGCTGCCCTAACTTCACTTAATGTTTGTTCTGCAACCGCATTGGCACGGGCACTGCCTTCTTTTAAGATATCATACACAGCAGGGATATCTTTGGCAAATTCCGCACGTCTTTCTCTTATCGGTTTTAACTTTGCTTCAAGAACTTCATTCAAGTAACGCTTTATCTTGACATCTCCCAATCCGCCAGCTTGATACTCCTGCTTCAATTGTGCAACCTTTTCCTTATCTTCATCAAAGACATCTAAATATGTGAATACCATGTTTCCTTCAATCTTACCCGGATCCTCCACATGAATATGATTAGGATCAGTATACATTGACATAACTTTCTTCTTTAGAGTATCTGCATCATCTGAAAGATAGATACAATTATTCAATGACTTACTCATCTTTGCATTACCATCTAATCCAGGTAATCTACCTGCACCTTTTTCAGGGAAAACACCTTCTGGTTCAACTAGGATCTCTTGGCCATAAATTGTATTAAAGCTTCTAACAATCTCACGTGCCTGTTCAATCATCGGTTCTTGATCATCGCCTACTGGTACCAGATCAGCTTTAAAAGCGGTAATATCAGCTGCTTGACTTACAGGATAAACAAAGAAGCCAGCTGGAATAGACCGTTCAAAATTTTTCTGTTGAATTTCTGCTTTTACAGTAGGGTTACGTTCCAAACGAGAAACCGTTACTAAGTTAAGGTAGTAGGTTGTTAGTTCAGCTAAAGCAGGAATTTGTGATTGAATAAAAATAGTTGATTTTTCTGGATCAATGCCAACAGCTAAGTAATCAAGCGCTACTTCAATTAATGACTTGCGTATTTTTTCCGGATCGCGAGCATTGTCTGTAAGTGCCTGCTGATCCGCAATCATAATAAATGTCTGATAGTCTCCTGTATTTTGTAGTTTAACACGATTCTTCAATGATCCAATGTAGTGTCCAATATGCAGTTTACCTGTTGGTCGATCTCCAGTTAAAATTGTCTTTTTCATTGTTAATTTACCCCTTTCAAAATAAAAAAATCCCATTGCTAAAAAAATAGCAATAGGACGTAATTAAGCGCGGTGCCACCTATCTTGCAGTATTGACTGCCTCTCATTAAATAAAAAATATTAATTTATATTCTCTCAGTCCAATTCGTTTGATTTTGCACTTTTCAGCCTTACAATGCATCTCTGTTAATTTCAAACTACTAACCTGATCATCGAACAATTTCATTTTACCGCAAAGTCTTTACTAAAGTCAAAGCTTCTTACGTTGTTGTCTTGTCTACTTTGTGATAACATTATTTCTTACTAAAGAACAACAAAGGAGATTCTATTGGATAAAGAAAGAAATTCCGAACAAGAAAGAGTTAATACAATCGTTGATAAAATTAAAAATGCATTTCAAAAGGCTCAACATGAATATTACAAAGCACGAACTGAACGATCATCAGTCGAAAAAAACTATGTCCAAAACGCTAAGATTAATACTTTTGAAGTTGATGATCAAATGGAAACCAATGCTGAAGTTCAACAACAAAAACAATTGGTCGCAAAAAATGTGGAAACCGAGAAAATTTTAAAGAGACAAATTCAGCTTTTGTCTAACTTGAAAAATTCTCCATATTTTGGACGGATAGATATCCATGAAAATGGTGAAACTTCTCCTGAGGTTCTCTATATTGGAACTTCTTCATTCAATGACGAACAAGGGAACTTCTTAATCTATGATTGGCGAGCTCCCATTTCTAGTATTTATTATAACGGTACACTCGGAACTGTTAGCTATACAACACCAATGGGAAAACAAGAGGCTCAACTCTTAAAAAAGAGACAATTTAGAATTAAAGATGGAAAAATTACCAATATGTTTGACACAAATGAAACAGTTGGTGATGAACTTCTACAAGAAATGCTAGGTGCCCAAAGTGATGAGTACATGAAAAATATCGTTGCCACTATTCAAAAGGAACAAAATGATATAATTCGTGATACAACACATGATCTGTTAATTGTTCAAGGGGTTGCTGGCAGTGGCAAAACTTCAGCAATTTTACAACGTATTGCATTTCTTTTATATCATAGCCGTTCTGATTTAAACGCAGAACAAATTGTTTTGTTTTCACCCAACTTATTATTTAGTCATTATATTTCTGAAGTTCTTCCTAGTTTGGGTGAACGAAATATGCGGCAAGTAACACTTACTGAATTCTTTGCACAACGCTTTGAAGGCTTAACAGTTGAAACACTTTTCGATAAATTCGAGCAAAAAGACTCTTCCGCAATTAACAGTGCTAATCTTATTAAAGAAGATTCTACTTTTATGCATAAAGTCAAAGAATACGTGGAAAACTTAGATAATTCTCAACTCTTCTTTAATGATTTAATTCTCGTTGATCAAGTTATTTTTTCTAATTCTGAAATCAGATCATTGTATGATAAACTCCCGTTAGCTCAACCACATCATTTACGTCATTTTGAGCTTAAAAATGTACTTATCAAAGAATTAAAGAGGAAAATCAAAGATGAGTTGACTGCTCCTTGGGTTCTCAAAAAAATTGATGCTCTTACAGAAGAAGAATATCATTCGCTTTTGGGTGATTATAAACGTGGGCGTTTTGAAGATATCGAAGCTGAGATTTCTTACATTAGCAATAAAATTGTCAGTACTAAATTTGAACCTATCTACGAAGCAATTTATAATAATTATTTCATAGACATATATCGGCAATATAGCGATTTTTTGGGGAAGATATTGCCTGATGACGTCATAAATTTCAATAATGAATTAGAATATCACCGCATTCGCCTTGAAGACTGTGCACCTGCTTTATACTTACGTGACCAGCTAACAGGTGAGGGGCAGAATCATTCAATTCAACATCTTTTTATAGATGAGATGCAAGATTATTCACTTGCTCAGATATATTATTTACACACAGCTTTTCCAACTGCACACCTTACTCTCCTGGGAGATAGTGAACAAGCCTTATTCCATGAAATTCAGGAACCACAATTCCTGATGACAGCACTTAAGCAAACAATCAATCCTAAAAAAACTAGAATGATTGAACTAAATAAAAGCTATCGTTCAACTTTTGAAATCACTTCATTCATGAAGGCTCTACTGCCTGATGGTGAAAAAATACAAGCATTTACACGCTCAGGTCCACTGCCAAAACTTGTATTGACCAATGATAACGAAACGGACATTATCTCAAAACTCTTATTAGAAACACAAGCACTTCTAAATAAAAATGAGACAGTCGCTATCATTACAAAAGACTTTAAAACTTGTCAAAAATTGTTAAGGTCATTTAAATCTAAAGATGCTCCTACGCTCATCACCAATAGTGACCGTTCCCTACCAACAGGATTAGTCCTTTTACCCATCTACCTAGCAAAAGGGCTTGAATTTGATGCAGTAATTGCTTTTGAGGTTTCACAAAATAGTTTTTCTGAGGATACTCGAGGTATTCTTTACACAATTTGCTCACGAGCAATGCATGATTTAGTTTTGGTTAGTACGGGAGATGTTTCAAATTTAATAACTGCTATTCCCAGTGAACTTTTTACTATTGAACAAAATATTAAATTTAAACAAAAATGATTATTGATACTGTTGTAACTTTAATAAACATCCTAATATTGTATTTCCCTACTCGTTTATATACTTGAGTATTGCATTTATCAACCCAATATAATATACTATTTGAGTTGGTATTTGTTGCCACTTTAGCTCAGCAGGTAGAGCACCACCATGGTAAGGTGGGGGTCACCGGTTCAAATCCGGTAAGTGGCTTATATATTATAGATTCGTAGAAGACTACACTGGTTTAATTATCAGATGTAGTTTTTTTTGCATAAATTTGTATAGCTAACTTTTTAGAAAATTTATTTTCTGTTTTGAGAAGGACTTCTCATTTTGTTAACGCTTACCCTGATATTATTAAATAATAAATATATCAAAAGAATGGCGGCGTTAATAAATGATAAATTCTTTAAGCAATGACAAAATAATTCAACAAATTCTAAATATTAGAAATGCTAATAGTGACGCAGATTTTCAAGAATTATTTTTCCAATATCGTCCACTTGTTTTAAGCTCAATTAACCGTTATCATTTTAGGTTTTATGAAATAGATGATTTACTTCAGGAAGCACGAATTGTTTGTTATCAAGCAGTTTTAGCTTACAATATCGAAGGAAAAATTACATTCGGCAAATTTTATCAACAAAGTTTGCTAAATTGCTTTTGCAGTATTTTGCGTAAAGAAAGCGCTACAAAACGTAAAGCAGATCGCTTTGCTGAATCCTTTGAAAATATTTTGGAAACCCAAGGTGAATATTATTCAAACTCTGCAATTTCTCATATTTCACCTGAAAATACGATTATCATTAATGAAGCTATTAATCAGCTACCATACTTACTTTCAGACTTTGAATACCATGTTTTTTCACTACTCTATTTTAAACATCAATCTCCCGAAATAATTGCAATTTTACTTAACGAATCTCAAAGTAAGGTTAATCGTGCAGTTAACCGTTGCAAAAATAAATTAACCGAAGAACTTTTGTAATTTTGATCACATTAATTTCTGAATTACACAAAGTAAAAAGAACTAGATTGAAATTATTCTTTCAACCTAGTTCTTTTTACTTTGCACGGCAACGACCTATCCTCGCAGGGGGCGATCCCCCAACTACTATCGGCGCTAAGAAGCTTAACTTCTGTGTTCGACATGGGAACAGGTGTATCCTTCTTGCCATCATCACCGCACTCTTTTGCTTGAGAAAACTTTGTTCTCTCAAAACTAGCTAATATTTCTCTTCCTTAATCAACTACCGTCCGCATTTCTTTCTTTGGTTAAGTCCTCGACCGATTAGTTTTGGTCCGCTCCATACATCACTGTACTTCCACTTCCAACCTATCTACCTGATCTTCTCTCAGGGGTCTTACTTCCCGAAGGAATGGGAAATCTTATCTCGAGGTAAGTTTCGCACTTAGATGCTTTCAGCGTTTATCTCATCCACACATAGCTACCCAGCGATGCTCCTGGCGGAACAACTGGTACACCAGCGGTGTGTCCATCCCGGTCCTCTCGTACTAAGGACAGATCCTCTCAAATTTCCTACGCCCGCGACGGATAGGGACCGAACTGTCTCACGACGTTCTGAACCCAGCTCGCGTACCGCTTTAATGGGCGAACAGCCCAACCCTTGGGACCGACTACAGCCCCAGGATGCGATGAGCCGACATCGAGGTGCCAAACCTCCCCGTCGATGTGGACTCTTGGGGGAGATAAGCCTGTTATCCCCAGGGTAGCTTTTATCCGTTGAGCGATGGCCCTTCCATGCGGAACCACCGGATCACTAAGCCCGACTTTCGTCCCTGCTCGACTTGTAGGTCTCGCAGTCAAGCTCCCTTGTGCCTTTACACTCTGCGAATGATTTCCAACCATTCTGAGGGAACCTTTGGGCGCCTCCGTTACCTTTTAGGAGGCGACCGCCCCAGTCAAACTGCCCACCTGACACTGTCTCCCACCACGTTTATTGGTGAGGGTTAGAGTGTTCATACAACGAGGGTAGTATCCCACCAATGCCTCCATCGAGACTAGCGTCCCGATTTCTATGGCTCCTACCTATCCTGTACAAGTTGTACAAACACCCAATATCAAGCTACAGTAAAGCTCCATGGGGTCTTTCCGTCCTGTCGCGGGTAACCCGCATCTTCACGGGTAATATAATTTCACCGAGTCTCTCGTTGAGACAGTGCCCAAATCGTTACGCCTTTCGTGCGGGTCGGAACTTACCCGACAAGGAATTTCGCTACCTTAGGACCGTTATAGTTACGGCCGCCGTTTACTGGGGCTTCAATTCTGAGCTTCGCCGAAGCTAACCCATCCTCTTAACCTTCCAGCACCGGGCAGGCGTCAGCCCCTATACGTCATCTTACGATTTTGCAGAAACCTGTGTTTTTGATAAACAGTCGTTTGGGCCTATTCACTGCGGCTGAACTTGCGTTCAGCACCCCTTCTCCCGAAGTTACGGGGTCATTTTGCCGAGTTCCTTAACGAGAGTTCTCTCGCTCACCTTAGGATTCTCTCCTCGACTACCTGTGTCGGTTTGCGGTACGGGTAGTTATTATCTAACTAGAAGCTTTTCTCGGCAGTGTGACATCAGTATCTTCGCTACTATAATTTCGCTTCCCATCACAACTCGTCCTTATAAGTAAGCATTTGACTCACTTACAAACTCGTTGCTTGGACACACATATCCATCAGTGTGCATACTTAGCCTCCTGCGTCCCTCCATCGTTCAAACAATAATAACTAGTACAGGAATCTCTACCTGTTATCCATCGCCTACGCCTCTCGGCCTCAGCTTAGGTCCCGACTAACCCTGGGAGGACGAGCCTTCCCCAGGAAACCTTAGTCATTCGGTGGACAGGATTCTCACCTGTCTTTCGCTACTCATACCGGCATTCTCACTTCTAAGCGCTCCACCAGTCCTTCCGGTCTAGCTTCTTCGCCCTTAGAACGCTCTCCTACCACGCAACCTTACGGTTGCATCCACAATTTCGGTAATATGTTTAGCCCCGGTACATTTTCGGCGCAGGGTCACTCGACTAGTGAGCTATTACGCACTCTTTAAATGGTGGCTGCTTCTGAGCCAACATCCTAGTTGTCTATGCAACTCCACATCCTTTTCCACTTAACATATATTTAGGGACCTTAATTGGTGGTCTGGGCTGTTTCCCTTTCGACTACGGATCTTATCACTCGCAGTCTGACTCCCGGATATAGATCGATGGCATTCGGAGTTTATCTGAATTCAGTAACCCTAGATGGGCCCCTAGTCCAAACAGTGCTCTACCTCCACGATCCTTTCTTTCCGAGGCTAGCCCTAAAGCTATTTCGGAGAGAACCAGCTATCTCCAAGTTCGTTTGGAATTTCTCCGCTACCCACACCTCATCTCAGCATTTTTCAACATACATGAGTTCGGTCCTCCAGTGCGTTTTACCGCACCTTCAACCTGGACATGGGTAGGTCACTTGGTTTCGGGTCTACGTCTACATACTGATACGCCCTATTCAGACTCGCTTTCGCTACGGCTCCGTCATTTCCGACTTAACCTTGCATGCAAACGTAACTCGCCGGTTCATTCTACAAAAGGCACGCTATCACCCATTAACGGGCTCTAACTACTTGTAGGCACATGGTTTCAGGAACTATTTCACTCCCCTTCCGGGGTGCTTTTCACCTTTCCCTCACGGTACTGGTTCACTATCGGTCACTAGGGAGTATTTAGCCTTGGGAGATGGTCCTCCCGGATTCCGACGGAATTTCACGTGTTCCGCCGTACTCAGGATACTGAATTGAGAGAATGTCATTTCATCTACAGGGCTTTCACCTTTTTTCGCTGATCTTCCCAAATCATTCGATTATAACATTCTTTGGTAACTCAAATATTCAGTCCTACAACCCCAAAAAGCAAGCTTCTTGGTTTGGGCTGTTCCCCGTTCGCTCGCCGCTACTTAGGGAATCGATTTTTCTTTCTCTTCCTGCAGGTACTTAGATGTTTCAGTTCCCTGCGTCTTCCTCTAACTGGTCTATGTATTCAACCAGTAGTAATAGTCGATAAAAACTATTGGGTTTCCCCATTCGGAAATCTCCGGATCATAGCTTACTTACAGCTCCCCGGAGCATATCGGAGTTAGTCCCGTCCTTCATCGGCTCCTAGTGCCAAGGCATTCACCATGCGCCCTTAATAACTTAACCTATCTTTACCTACGGTAAAGCGGTTATGAGTTTAGCGTTCAAGATTTTTCTTGTTTTAAACTCTTTAAAACGTGGTGTTCTCGGTTTGTTAATTATTTTAGAAAAATATTATCTAGTTTTCAAAGAACAAATTGAGAGTAGACCTCTCAAAACTAAACAAAGTTTCAACAATCGTGTGTAGGTTTCCGTTATATCCTTAGAAAGGAGGTGATCCAGCCGCAGGTTCTCCTACGGCTACCTTGTTACGACTTCACCCCAATCATCTGTCCCACCTTAGACGGCTGGCTCCATAAATGGTTACCTCACCGGCTTTGGGTGTTACAAACTCTCATGGTGTGACGGGCGGTGTGTACAAGGCCCGGGAACGTATTCACCGCGGCATGCTGATCCGCGATTACTAGCGATTCCGACTTCATGTAGGCGAGTTGCAGCCTACAATCCGAACTGAGAACGGCTTTAAGAGATTAGCTAAACCTCGCGGTTTCGCGACTCGTTGTACCGTCCATTGTAGCACGTGTGTAGCCCAGGTCATAAGGGGCATGATGATTTGACGTCATCCCCACCTTCCTCCGGTTTGTCACCGGCAGTCTCACTAGAGTGCCCAACTAAATGCTGGCAACTAGTAATAAGGGTTGCGCTCGTTGCGGGACTTAACCCAACATCTCACGACACGAGCTGACGACAACCATGCACCACCTGTCATTCTGTCCCCGAAGGGAACACCTAATCTCTTAGGTTGTCAGAAGATGTCAAGACCTGGTAAGGTTCTTCGCGTTGCTTCGAATTAAACCACATGCTCCACCGCTTGTGCGGGCCCCCGTCAATTCCTTTGAGTTTCAACCTTGCGGTCGTACTCCCCAGGCGGAATGCTTAATGCGTTAGCTGCAGCACCGAAGGGCGGAAACCCTCCAACACTTAGCATTCATCGTTTACGGTGTGGACTACCAGGGTATCTAATCCTGTTTGCTACCCACACTTTCGAACCTCAGCGTCAGTTACAGACCAGAGAGCCGCTTTCGCCACTGGTGTTCTTCCATATATCTACGCATTTCACCGCTACACATGGAGTTCCACTCTCCTCTTCTGCACTCAAGTCTTTCAGTTTCCAATGCATGACTTCGGTTAAGCCGAAGGCTTTCACATCAGACTTAAAAAACCGCCTGCGTTCCCTTTACGCCCAATAAATCCGGACAACGCTTGCCACCTACGTATTACCGCGGCTGCTGGCACGTAGTTAGCCGTGGCTTTCTGGTTAGATACCGTCACTGCATGAGCAGTTACTCTCACACACGTTCTTCTCTAACAACAGAGTTTTACGATCCGAAAACCTTCTTCACTCACGCGGCGTTGCTCCATCAGACTTTCGTCCATTGTGGAAGATTCCCTACTGCTGCCTCCCGTAGGAGTTTGGGCCGTGTCTCAGTCCCAATGTGGCCGATCAACCTCTCAGTTCGGCTACGTATCATTGCCTTGGTAAGCCTTTACCTTACCAACTAGCTAATACGCCGCGGGTCCATCCAGAAGTGATAGCAAAACCATCTTTCAAACAAAAACCATGCGGTTTTTGTTATTATGCGGTATTAGCACCTGTTTCCAAGTGTTATCCCCCTCTTCTGGGCAGGTTACCCACGTGTTACTCACCCGTTCGCCACTCAAAACTTTCGTGAATGCAAGCATTCGGTGAAAGTTTTGCGTTCGACTTGCATGTATTAGGCACGCCGCCAGCGTTCGTCCTGAGCCAGGATCAAACTCTCATTTTAAAAGTTTGTGACTCTTTAATTACTTATTTACTAGCGAATTGACTTCGCAAATGTTTGCTCTTGTACTAAACAAGAGACCCTACACATTTGATTTGTCGAAACTTTGTTCAGTTTTCAAAGGTCTACTTACAAACAAAATGCATAATAATTCATAAAACTAATTATTATAATTTATTTGTTTGTCTATATCATTATAGACGACATTTCAATTGCTGTCAACAATTAATTCGTTTTTTCTTTTTTAGTAAAAAGGAATCTGTTGCAACAACATTGATTACTATACGCTCACCTAATCAAATCGTCAAGAAAAAATTCACAAAAAATAAAGTGATAAAGAATAATTCAAAAACTCTCTTTTGAATATCTTAACTATTTCAATGTATAAATAAAAATAATTCGTAATTTTCAATAAATACAACAAAAAAAGAAAGCTTTATTCTGAATTTAACATTTTTTTCAGAATAAAGCTTTTTTTATTTTACTTCAGCAAGAAAATATTTCTTTTTCCCACGACGAACAATTACAAATTTTCCTTCAAATGAATCAGCAGGATTAATTTGATAATCAAGTTCCTGAATTCTCTCACCATTTATATAGATAGCTCCATTTGCAACATCTTCGCGCGCCTGTCGTTTCGATTTTTCAATTTGTGTCGAAACAAGCAAATCAATAATATTTATTACTTCGCTTTTAATCTCAACTGTTGGCATTTTTTTAAAACCTTGTTTTATTTCAGCTGCCGTTAACAGCTTAACATCGCCAGAAAATAATGCTCTAGAAATATGTTCTGCCTGAACTACCGCTTCATCTCCATGTACAAAAGCTGTCACTTCTTCAGCCAATTTTCTTTGAGCCTCACGTTTTTCAGGTTCGTTGGCAACTTTTTGTGCCAATTCATTTATCTCTTCTTCTCCTAAAAAAGTAAAGTATTTCAGATATTTTATTACATCCCGATCATCTTGGTTCAACCAAAATTGATAAAATTCGTATGGTGTTGTTTTCTCCGGATCAAGCCAAACGGCACCACCTGCTGTTTTACCAAATTTAGTTCCATCTGCTTTTAACATCAGCGGAATTGTTAATGCAAATGCTTCTGTTTCAGAACCCTCAATTTTATGAATCATGTCAATTCCTGAAGTAATATTTCCCCATTGATCCGCACCGCCAATTTGAAGTTCAACGTCATTTTCTTTTAATAAATGATGAAAATCAATTGATTGCAGGATCTGGTATGTAAATTCTGTAAAAGAAATTCCACTCTCTAGGCGACTTGAAACTACTTCTTTATTCAACATTGTATTTATACTAAATAATTTCCCATAATCCCGCAAGAAACTCAGTAAATCTATTTTTGATAACCAGTCATAGTTGTTCACAACAGTTATATTATCTTTACCAAAAAGGTGCTTCATTTGAGCAGTCAATGCTTCTTCATTATGATGAACTTGCTCCATTGTTTGCAGAACTCTTTCAGAATTTCTTCCTGAAGGATCACCTATTGATCCTGTTCCACCTCCAATTATGATATGTGCTCGATGCCCAGCCGTCTGAAACCGTTTAAGCATCATAAAAGGTATAAGATGTCCAATGTGCAAACTATCCCCAGTTGGATCAACACCACAATATACACCTATTGATTTTTCTTCTACTTTTTTTCTTAATCCTTCTTCATCCGACATTTGGTTAATTGCTCCGCGCCATGTTAACTCATCAATAATGTTCATTATTCTTCCTCCTAAAATAAAAAAGTCCCCAATACTATTAATAGTATTAGGGACGAAAATAAATTCCGCGTTACCACCCAAGTTGTCACACATGTGACCAGCTCTTACACCGCTAAAGAGGTGAGTCTATGCTAAGCTCAATAGTGTAATTCGGAAGAATAATTTGTCTTGATTCACAATACCATCAAGTCTCTTAAACAGTGATTATCTTCCTACTATCTATCTCATCGCTTTTTAATAGACAAAGTATAACTTAGACATATCAATGTGTCAATTATATTTTATCTTCTTTTTCTTTAATTTTCCTTTGACACTCTGGACAAATTCCATAAACCTCATACTGACTGTTCAAAACTTGATAGCCAGTCTCAACTGTAGCAATTTTCTCGTTCTTTTTATACGAATCATCAAAAACATCAACAATCTTATTACAATTGACACAAATAACATGGTAATGCGGTATTTCGAAATAATCATACCTCATATGTCCCCCGCTATCCGCAGCAATCTCAATAATTAAATTATGATCCACAAATAATTGTAAAGTATTATATACTGTTGCCAAACTGACACTAAAACCATTTTTTCTAACATATTTGAAAATCATCTCAATCGATGGGTGGTCGTGTGATGTCATTAAATACGACAGGATTACCTGTCTTTGTGGCGTATTTTTTATTTTGTTGTTTTTTAGCTTGTTCGCAGCTACTAGCAAAGTATTTTGTCCCTGCGTTGCCATCACGTTCACTCCTCAATAATTATAAATGATAATAATTCTCAACAATAATATTATACCTTCAATAAAAAAATGTCTATCTATGAGCTGGTATCTCTTCAAAATCAAAAATATAATGTGCCACACTGCGACCATTTTTAGATTCTATTCTAATCTGAGCTGGTAATTGTTCACGTAGAGCACTTACGTGACTAATTATCCCAATTAAACGATTTTTTCCTTCTAAAGTTTGAAGCGCTTCTAAAGCTACTTGCAAAGAATCATCATCTAATGCTCCAAAACCTTCATCAATAAATAAAGCATCAATCTGTGTTCCTCCGTTAATACTCTGAATAACTTCTGCCATCGCGAGTGCTAAACACAAAGCCGCAATGAAACTTTCACCACCAGAAAGTGTTTTAACACTCCTAAATTTACCTAAATCAGCATCAAAAATATTCAACTCAAGTCCAGTATTTGTAGCATACGTTCCATTATTTCTATCAATTTCAAAGTGGTATCTCTCGTTTGTCAAGTTCAGTAATTTAATGTTAGCCACTTGCAATACCCGCTCCAAGTACCTACGTAATACATATCGTTCTAATCCTAATTTTACCTTGCCCTTTCCACCAATTACTTCTAGCAGTTCATTCCACTGAGCATCTAATTTAAGTTTTGCTTGATATTCGTCCCATCTTTTATTAACTGCCTGACTCACTTTTAATAGTTCAGAATGCTTCTGTGAAATTTTTTCGTATTCTGCAAAAACTTCTTCCTTATTTTTCTTTAATTGTAAAAGAGAGGCATCTAACTTTGCAATATCTGGAATAACTTTTCCCTCTGTTCTTATTTTTAAATCAGTAATTTGCGTTTTTAATTCAAACATTTTATTTCGGTAATCTTTAATTTTGGATTCAACCATTTCAATCTTCTTTATTTCCTTAATTCCCGTCTTCATCATAGTGAAAGTCAAGTTTTTATCGTGATTGTGCATAACTTTAGTAAGTTTTTCAGTATCTTGCCGTAACTTGATTTCTAAGGAGTCACTCGTATTCTTGAGGCCTTTAAGTCGCTCAGTAAGAATCGTTAAGTTATTACTAAGTTCAGTCATTTCACTAAAGATTTTTTGCTTTTCGGTTTCAAAAGCTGTAATTTTTTGCTGCTTATCTACTATAATTTTCTCCAACTGTTTCATAGAAGAAATATTGTCTGGTATTTCAGCGTGAATAGTAGCCAACTTTGTTTCAGTCTTCGTAATATTAAGTTTAAACATTTGTTCTTTTTTTCTCAGTAATTCCATTTTTTCTTCGGCTTCTAGTTTTTCATGCATTAATCGTTCAACTTCTGCTCGAGTGTCCTTAATAATCTGTTTTCTGTTTTCTAAGTTTTGAAACTCCTTATCTAAATTCAACTTCAATTCAGTAACCAGTTTCTGAATCTCTGCAAAACTATCTTCTCGCAAATCCAAAAGACTTCTCAATTTTTCTAGTTCTTGATCAACATTTTTCTTTAATTCAGTAATTCTTTCTGCATTGCTATCAATTTTCCCTGCTAACTCACCACTACTTTGCGACAAGTCTTGTTGTTTTTTAGCTGCCTTTTTGACATCATCTTCTGTTACCTCAACTTGATTCTTATCTAATGTCATTATTTGTGGATGTTCTAATGAACCACATAATGGACAAGGTTCTCCTTTTTTTAACTTTCTGCTTAGTATAATTATTTGTTTTTTTGCTAGTGCATTATCCAAATCTTCATGCTTTTTTTTTGCAATTTTGATTTGACTATTTTTTTCAGCTAAACTATTTCTTTGCTCTACTAAAGTCTCTTCTAATTTATTAATTCTAGCTGTGCTTCTTTTTATTTGTTCTATTACTTCGTCAGCCTTAGTCAGGTTAGTTCTTATTTCGTGGAATTTTAGTTCTTTTTCAGATATTCCTTCATTAGATTTAATGATTTCTTGTTGTTTCTCAATTTCCTCTCTTCCTACTATTAATATCTTCTCTAATTCAGTTATTTGATTTTTAAATGTTTCTTCTTGATTTTCAGTAACTGTTAATTCGATTTCTAATTGTTCTGCTTGCTTAACATAATTTTTCTTATCATTTAATCTTCTTACCTCTTCAATTAACAGATCATTCTCTTTTTCCCTTATTCCTAAAATTTGATTTTTTTCTTCGTTATTCTGTAATTTTTCCTCTACCTCTTTTTTCTCAGTTAAATTTTTTTGAATTTTAGCTTGTATTTCTGTATAAGCTAATTCTTGTTCTTCAAGTTTCACAACTAATTGTTCATTTGAGCGATACCACTTTAACTCAGCCAAATATTTCTCTTTTTCTTCAAGCCAATTATCATTTTCAAATTCAATCATTTTTTTCTTAGTATCAGCCAATGTCTCAAAGTCTCGCAATAAAATTTTACTTTTCAATAAATTATTTTGTTCTCCGATAATTTTCTCTTCAATTTCGGTTAATTTTAACTTAGCTGTATTTCTAGCCCGCTTATTTATCCCATTTATTTCATTTGCAGCCTTTAACCAGCTAGATACATCAATCTCTGTATCAATTTCCATAATTTGATTTTTTAACGCATCAATTTCTTGTTGTTTTTCTTGAATCTGGCTATGTGTATTTTTTGCTTGTTTTTGAATCTCATCTGTCCAATCCTTAAATAAATTGGTAGCAAATAATTCACGTAACAGCTTTTCCTTTTCATTACTATCTGAGTCTAAAAAGTTTCTAAATTTTCCTTGAGGTAGCATAATTATCTGCGTAAATTGCTCAGCAGTAAGATGAATTAATTCTTGAATAAACTTGTTAACAACTCCTACCTTACTTAATTCGATATTCTCCCCATCATCGCTTTGATAGCTTAACAATACAGTCATATTTTGAATTTTTGTCCCTGTTCCCCTTTTTTTGACGATGACTTGCTTAGGTTGTCTTTTAATACGATAAATCTTATTTTGGTGTTCAAAAACAAATTCAACTTCGGTCAACTCAGATTCCTTTGCAAAACCTGATCGCATTGTCTCTGCCTCACGATCATCACCAGAAGTACTTCCAAAAAGTGCAAAACACATCGCATCAAAAATTGTTGTTTTCCCACTCCCAGTCTTACCACTGATTAAAAAGAGAGGCTGTTCGGTAAAACGTACAAAATCAATTTCTTGTTTTGCATAAGGGCCAAAATTAGTCATTTTTATTTGCATCGGTTTCATTTTTCATCACCATCAATCACACGTTCAAGACTATTATTTGCCCATTCTTTTTGTTGTTTTGTCATTTTTTCTCCTGTCATATCCTCGAAAAAATTTTCTAGCAATGTCATTGGATCTAATTCAAGTACTGCTTCTTCATCCGTTGGAAGTTCCGCTATTTGATCTTTCCGACTCAAACTTATTATTTTAGGATAGAATTCCCGTAAATTATTTATCACATTAGGAATAACTGCCTTATCTAGCAAAGTAATCGCCACAAAATCCTCATTAGCTACCCTGGTATATACTTTGGGTGAAGTCAAGTTCTCATAAGTATCCTGTAACAAAACAATTTCATTAAGCGGTTTTATAGTAACAAATTCAGTATGAAAAGGTTCCGTGTCAACAATCCATACTCCCTTATTGGTTTTTGCCTCTGATACCGAAAGCTTTGCTAAAGAACCGCTGTAGTGAATTCTTTCGGCATGTAATGCATTAACATCATGAAGATGGCCCAGAGCCACATAATCAAAATCATTGAACAAGTCAAGCGGGACAGCATTCAGTCCTCCTACTTCAATCTTCGTTTCAGAGTCGGTTTTGATACTACCAGCTGCGAAGAAATGTGCAACTAGTACATGCTTTTTCCCTGAAACAAAATTTTCTTTCATTCCTTTAATTATCTTTTGCATGGCAATAGTTAAATCTGTTAATGTTTCATCTGCAAAAAAATTTCTAGCTTGAAACAATTGGAAATATGGTAATAAAAAAAACTGTGTATCTGAAAATTCAATTGGTATCATTGCTTCTTTGAGATTCGTATTCAAAAAATATTTTGTTGCTTTGAACCATTCTCGACCTGTATTCAATCTAACTGCTGAATCATGGTTGCCACTAATTGCCAAAACTGGTTTTTGTAATCTTAAATTTAATTTCATAATCATTCTATTCAAACGATTTACTGAATCCTCACTAGGTAAAGCCCGATCATATAAATCACCTGCAATTACAATTGCATCAACATTCTTCTCCAATGCAATTTTCGTAAGTTGCTTAAAATCGTGTTCTTGTTCCTCTATTAAATTATACCCGTATAATTTTCTTCCAATATGCCAGTCTGCTGTATGTAAGAACCGCATTTTTGCTCACCTCATTTACGAACGCTTGTTCACTCTATCTGAAAGTATAACATACTTCAATTCATTGCTTGTTTCTATGGATTAAAACTGGCAAGATTTTCGGGTACGAATATATCCTCAATTTTGACTTATAAAACACGTTTATACGGAATAAATAGAGGAACTGAATCAAAATTTTACTTTTGACCCAGCTCCCCAATCTCTTCAATACCATAGCAACACATAAAAATAATTATGAATTTTAACTTAAAACTAAGTTCACGTTATTCCCAACAATTTATAATTTAATGCTTATTCTTAGATTCTGTCTAACTATACTTCTCTAAAATCTATTTAGTAGGATTAAAATATAATTCTATTTATCTCGCAAGGCTGTTATTTGTCTAACCATTGATAATTCTTCATTTGTTGGAACTACCATTATTTTAGCAGCAGAATCTTTTGCTGATATTACACCTTCCGCATTGGCTTCATTAGCTTCTTGATTAATTTTCAATCCCAACACTTGGAGTTTCTTAACAATAATCTTCCGTAATTCTCGATTGTTTTCCCCAATTCCACCAGCAAATACTAGTACATCCAAGCCACCTAACTCAGCATAATAGCTTCCTACATACTTAACTATTCGATTAATAAAAATATCAATAGCAAGTTTTATCTGCTCTTGCTCAGAATTTGCCAACAAATCCCGCATGTCTGAAGATAATCCAGAGACACCTAACAATCCAGATTCTTTGTTCAGCATCAACAAGATATCATCTAAATCTAACGATAGCTTTTTCATTAAGTATGGAATAATTGAAGGATCAACATCTCCTGCACGAGTTCCCATGGTCAGACCTGTCAAAGGTGTGAATCCCATTGAAGTGTCAAACGCTTTTCCATCTTTTTCTGCTGCTACAGACGCCCCACTGCCTAAATGAAGTGTTATCATTTTCAACGACTCAAGCGGTTTATCCAGTAAATCTGCTGCACGATGTGAAATATATTCATGGCTAATTCCGTGTTCACCATATCTTCTAATTCCAAATTCTTTCGTGTATTTATATGGAATACTAAAAATAGCATTTTTTTCAGGTAAATCCGTGAAAAATTGACTATCAAACACCGCATATTGTGGAATCTCTGGTAGTGTGTGCTGCATAATTTTCACATATTTAATTTCCATCGGATTATGTAAAGGTGCAAAATCCTTCATTTTAGATAACTTATTTAAATTATCCTCTGTCAACTCAACTGCGGACTTGAATTGTTCACCACCAGCAACAATCCGATGACCAACAGCCTCTATTTCAGCTAAATCACTGATAATCTTAAGTTCTTGTAACTTTTCAAAAATTAACTCAGCAGTTTTTTCGTAAGATAAATTATTAATCTTAATCTCATATTTATCGCTACCGTATTTAACTTCAAACACTGAGCCTGGCATATTTATTCGTTCTACAAGGCCCTTTGCAATAACACTCTCATCACTTGCTTCAAATAATTTCCACTTAACTGAAGAACTTCCTGCATTTACCAAGAATACCTTTCCCAATCAAAGCACCTCCATCATTATTATTTTAATTATATCGTACTTCTCGTTTTCTTTCAGCGTTCCTTTAAAATTTGCCCAAATCAAGTACATATTAAAAAAAGTATGCTAAGATTTTTCATAATAACTAGTTAAGAGGTAACTGCCATGATTATAAAACATATAATAGAAGGAAAAAGAAATTCATTCACCTGGTTCGATGTTTGTGACATTAATGAGTCGGATAAAAATGTTCTCATTGAAAATCATGAACTCAATCCACGACACATTGCATATGCAACAGACCAACATGAAAGAGCTCGCTATGATCAACAAGGAAACATCAATATCCTAATTTATAATTTGCCAGTAAAAAAAGAGGACACAGTTAATAGCTTTGTTTTGGAACCAATTACGTTTTTAATAAAAAAAAATACTGTTTTTACATTTCGCTCTAAAGCTTTAGAAATAGATGCTCAAAAAATTATTACAAAAGCAACATGTTATGACGCGTCAATCAGAACTTTGATTTTTACGATTCTCTACCAAATCTCTATTTACTATCAAAATGCCATTGACGTTTTAAACCAAACACGTGACTATTATTTAAGTAATCTCCATAAAATAAGCAATCAGAACCTAATTCAATTATCCAATGTTGAACGTAGCCTTGTTTATCTTGCCAGTGGTATTAAAACAAATCTCTTGGTTCTTGAAAAGATAACCGAGAACCAGAATTCACGGAAATTATCGCAGACAGAAAAAAAGCTATTGCATAATATTGTCATTGAGGTCCATCAAGCAGAACAAACAGTTGAAATTGCATTAGAAGTTACCGAACGCATATCTACAACCTCGAATAATTTGCTCAACAATAATTTAAATGACGTTATGCGGTTCCTAACTGTTTGGTCACTTGTTCTAACAATTCCGACTATTATTACAGGCTTTTATGGTATGAATGTTGCTCTACCATTTGCTAAAGGTTCAATTGCATGGGTTAACATTACGATTGCTACGATAATTATGATAATAATTCTAGTTATTTTTTTCAAAATCCGCAAACTTTTCTAAAAATGTTTCAAAGAGCTGCAATATTTGTAATTTAATCACTCAAAAACAGAAAAAAAGCAGATATTGAGAAAAAAAAAACTTTTTTTTATTTTTTTTACAAGAATATTCTTTTTTTTGGAAGTTTTTTCCTCTGTTTTTGTCACATTTACTCAAATGTCTCATAAATGCCAGTGCTTTAGTGTTAGTTATTGTTTTTTATTCAAAAAAAGCTTTTTTTATATTACGATATATTACAATAATGATAAAATATTACAAAAAGCATCCTTATAGTAACAGATCTGCTATTTCTCTGTCATGTTCAGTATATATACTAATCACTGTTGATGCGATTTGATAATATCAATCGCGAGAAGTGTAGCAAATGCTACGAGACAAAAAACAGGAGTGAATATACAACTATGGATATTAAGAAAATTTTATTGTCAGCTGCAACAGTTACAGGTATGTTGACAGCTGGTACAGTGGCAGCAAATGCTGATACTGTTACAGTTAAGGCTGGGGATACTGTTTCTGAATTAGCCAGTGAATACAACACTACAATTGATGCTATTAAACAACAAAACAGTTTACAAGATGCTAACGTAATTGTTGTCGGTCAAACCCTAAACATTGGCGGAACAAGTACAGGTAGCACAGCTAACACAGCAACAGCTACTACTACAAGCACAAATACTTCTTCAAGTACACCTGCTGCAAGTAGTAACACCACTACAAGTACACCTGCTGTAAGTTCTTCAAACACTACAACGGTTGCTAGCTCAAGCACTACTACAACAGCTACAACTACTACAAGTTCTTCATCATCTGCTGAAGATGCTGCACGTGCTTGGATTGCTGCTCGTGAGTCAGGTGGCTCTTATACAGCTCAAAATGGTCAGTATTACGGTAAATACCAACTTTCAATTTCTTATTTAAACGGTGATTACTCTGCTGCTAACCAAGAACTAGTTGCTAATAATTATGTCATCAGCCGTTATGGTTCATGGCAAAATGCTGTTAAACATTGGCAAACTAATGGCTGGTATTAAGATCAGTCATTAAATAAAAAATTAATGTAAGATAAAAAAGAGAGGCTAAGTCAAATTTTGGTTTAGTCTCTCTTTTTTATTTCGTATAAACATGTACCGCAAGTCAAAATTCTTCATTGGTATCTTGTTACTTTCATCTTAGCTAAACTTGTTTTAAATTTCCATCCATAATCTCATAAATTTGATCAGCAAATTCTTTTAGGCGCAAATCATGTGTCACAATAATAATCGATTTATCCTTTTTGTGTGCTAAATCTCTGAACAATCTTCCCACTTCAACAACTCTTTGCGAATCCAGAGCTGCAGTTGGTTCATCCGCAAAAATTATTGCAGGATTTGTATAGAGCGCACGTGCAATTGCGACCCGTTGTCTTTGACCACCTGATAATTCACGTGGATACTGACTTAACAAGTCGCCAATTCCTAATTGCTTAATCACCTCATCGAAGTCTGATTCATTTAAGTTACCTGTTTTTTTGACACGCTTTGCCAACTCAAATTGTTCTTCAACCTTAAGATACGGAACCAAGCTATAATTTTGTAACACGAATCCAATCTTTTCTAACCTTAGTTTTTCTTTTTGTTTTTCTTTCAATCCAACTAGACTCACATTATCAATACTCACATTTCCAGATGATGGCGTCTGTATTCCACCTGCAATTGTTAAAAACGTGCTTTTACCAGATCCAGAAGGTCCCAACACTAAACATAGCTCACCTTTTTGTGCCGCAAAATTAATATTATTTAAAACTTGAATCTTATTTTTCTTCTCACCAAAATATTTATTAATACCTTTTAGAATAATGCTTTCCATCATCTACCCTCCAATCACAGTCACTGGATCAACTCGTGTTACAATTCTTATCGGAATTATCACGCCTAGCAATGCAACCACAACCAAACCAGCGGCAACGGTACTCAATAGTGGAACACTAAAATACATTGGGACTGCCGCAGGTATAAAACTGGCAGTTACTCCTGTAAAGATTGTTCCAATTATCAGTCCGCTGATGACAATCAATAATGATTGTGAAATTGTAGCACGTACAAGTATACCTACTGGAACACCTTGAGCCCGCAACACGGCATAGTTTTCCAATTTTTGCATTGTCAAAATGTAAAGAAAGACAGCTACGACTACTAGTGAAATTATCATTAAGAAACCTATCATAAAAACAAAAGTAGTTGTCTGTGCAGAATATCCTGGGAGTTTTTTTATAAATTGTTCCACTGTATAATTTTTTAAACCACTATTATTACTGAATTTCACCTTACCATCTTGCGAAACAACAGCACTTGCTGCAAAAGTTACTCCTGCATTTTTTAGTAATTTAGCCACCTTGTTACTCCCATAGATAACCGGAGAAATATTAAGCTTTGCATTGTTTACAAAACCACTTATTACATAGTCAGTTTTCCCTGAATTTAACTTAATTTTGTCACCTATTTGATAGCCTGATTGTTTCAAAGCGCTATCTACCACGATTTCGTTAGCTTTTATTGGCTTTTTTCCATCTGTAATTTTCAAATTTTTCATGATAAATTGTTTATTATTTATACCCACAAATTGTGCGCTAATCTTTCTATTCCCATCATCACGAACTACAACTGGAACTTGAGTTACAATTGCCATTTTTTTATTATTTTTAATGCTGGCTAATTGTGACTTTGTAATTATTGATTGCGTCATACTTGTATTTGCATTGTCATTTAAGACAACGCTTTGAATGTCCCATGATTTAATAGCATCGGTATTTTGCCTTGCCAATCCCTGCGCCAAACTAGTTAAAATGAATATTAAATAACTTATTAAAACAATCATTGCAATAATCAGCGTATATCTCAACTTCTCGTAACGCATTTCTTTCCATGCGAGAAACATATTCTAGTCCTCCTTCTCTATTTTTTTTACAGCCTCATTAAAATAATCTAGCAGTTTCTCTTTATTAACTGGATTAAGCATTACTTGCCTGATAACTTCGTGAGATAAAACCATTACAGACCATTCTTTAAAATTTACTGGTTGTTTTTCAAAAGTTTGCTGAGCTTCATTTTTAAGTAATGTTTCATTCATGCAAAGATGCATTTTGATAAATTTAAAATACTGACTGTTTGTCGTTTGCTCTACAAAATTACGTACAATTTCTTGATACGAAACCTTATGTTGCCTTTCAGACTCACTTTGCTCATGAATTTCTTTCATTGCAACCTGATATACGTACCAATACGCATCCTTAATATCATTAAAGTATTTGTAAAAACTTCCTCTTGAAATTTTAACCTCATCAATGATTCTTGCTACTTGTGCCTGATGTAACGGATAATTTTCAAATTCATTTAGCATTGCCTGAAATATTCTTTTTTTCTTTTCAATGTTCAAATTCTCAAACGTATCTAAAACCACTTAACATCCTCCTTTTCGGTGACACCGTGTCACTATATGGGAATAATAATTCAAATTCATATCGATTGTCAAGTTAATGGGTACCATCACATTTTTATTATTGTAAAAAACTACTAACTAACGTGGATATGATGCCATACAAAACATAATCTATCCCCAAAAAAAAGAAGCTAGATTAGAATTTTAATCTGCTCCTTTATTTTTGATAGAATACTCATTAAAGTAATTAATTTGTGAACTATTATTTCCAGGCCCTAACGCAAAATATCAATTAAGTTTCTCTTAGCTGCTTGTGTTGCAGGTAACATTCCAAAAATTATTCCTACTGCTGTTGACACTCCAAAAGCCAGCAAAAAATTCCCAAAGGTGACAATCGCATGGATATGATACGGAATCAACAAAGAAATGAGCGATGATAACATCCAACCAATCATAAAGCCTGTAATTCCTCCACCGACAGTCAACATTATGGATTCAAGCAAAAATTGCCATAAAATATTCTTCTGTGTTGCCCCAACGGCTAATCTGATTCCAATTTCTTGTGTTCTTTCTGAAACAGAGATATACATCATATTCATAACCCCAATCCCAGCAATGAATAATGAAATTCCTGCAATAGCACTAATAAAGTAAGTTAAAACATCCATTACAGTCGAGATTGATTTTAATATTGCTCCTTCATCAAAATAAGAATAGCTGCCCACATGACGATTTTCACCATGTTTCTTAAGATATTTAACAACTTTCTTAGTAACACTGGATGCACCATAGCCTTTTGAAACTGTTAATTTTAATGTATTGGCTCCACTCAACTTTACACCCGCGTAATAGGTCTTATTTGAGAGAAGAAAATCTGCGCTATACTTATTATAGCTTGATGATTTAAACACTCCTTTAACCCGATAAGACACACCGTTGATATTAACAGCTGTTCCAATCGCATTACCGGCATACTTGTAGACCTTCTTTGCGTACTGTTGGCTCAGCAAGATAACATGCTGATTAAGGTCAAGATCTGCTTGCGAAAGATTTTTACCATATCTTAACTTATCTGCTGGCATAGGTTTTTTCAGGAGTGTTAAACTTCCAGCCATGCTAGCATTACCGACGTTAGCATCACTTACAGAAATATTACTGGTATCTTTTTTGAAATCTGCTTGTGCCAATTGACGGGGAAAGTGCTGCTTAATTTGTTTAATATCTGCCGTCGTAAAACCTGTATCAGAATTTTCTTTCCCATTAAAGGTAATTTCGGTAGTTTGTTCACCTGAACTACTAGTCTTAAACTCCGAAATCATTTTTTGTTTAACTCCATTTCCCAATGCAATAATAGTTATCACAGAGGCAATTCCAATAACAATTCCAATCATTGTCAAAAAACTGCGTCTCTTATTAGCCAGCAAGGATTTAAAAGCTACTTTGAGTAAATCACTATACTTCATTATTATCTGCCCCCGTATCAGAAGTCAAACGTCCATCAAGAATGGTCAATAACCGATCCATCTGCTGACCAACAGTTGGATCATGAGTCACAATAATAATGGTTGTGTTATTAACCACATTCAGTTCCTTGAACAAATTCATTATTTCTTCGGATGTTTTGCTATCTAGTGCACCTGTTGGTTCATCAGCTATCAGGAATGTTGGATTACCAATAATTGCGCGTGCAATCGAAACACGTTGCTGCTGCCCACCAGAAAGCTGTGCTGGTATACTTTTTTCATAGCCAGCAAGTCCGACCTTTTCAAGTACCTCAGTAATCTTGCGTGTTATTTCTTTTTTCTTGACCCCTGCATATATTAATGGCAGTGCAACATTTTCAGCAACGGTTAGATTTTTGATTAACTTAAAATTTTGAAAAACAAAACCAACATTTTTATTACGTAAGCCAGTCAGTTTTTTATTACTATAATTACTAACCTTCTCTCCCTTAAAAATATAATTGCCTTGATATTCACGATCTAAGAAGCCGATAATATTAATTAAAGTCGATTTACCAGAACCTGACTGCCCCATGATACCAACAAACTCTCCCTGTTCAATATCAAGTGAGATATCATGGAGAATATGAACTTGCTGACTACCTTGTTTATAGTATTTATTAATATTATTCAGCGATATCATTGTGGCCACTTCTCCCCCTCTTTGAGCTTACTATCAGGATTAGTCACAACTTTTTCACCCGCGTCTAAACCAGAAGTCACTACAAAACTACCATCTTTGGTAGTTCCAACGACTTTCTTAACACTAACTTTTTTATTCTTAATTACGAAGACTTTGCCATTAAACAGACTTGATTTTGGAATAACAATTCCATTCTGTGGGATACTTATTTTAATTGTTTGACCATCAATAAAATTTGATCCCTCAATTGTTGCGTAAACATCATATTTTGAACCGGCAGAACTATTAGTACTTACTGGGTGAAGTGATACAAGTGAAATTACAGCCTTTTGACTGTTGTTTGTTGCAACTGCCTTAACTGTAATACTATCTCCCACTTTTACTTTACTATAATCATATTCGGAAACCTGTGCCGTTGCCTGCATCACAGTTGATGAGACAGTTACTTTTGCACTTCCATTATTATCATAGTTTACAGTTACATTACCCGCAAAGGGCGCCGTTATACTAGGAGAAACTTTGCCACTGAGTTGATTAATTTTTGTTTGTGTACTAGAAATACTATCATTAAGATCATCCAAGTCATTGGTTGCACTTGTGACTGCATCCTGTGCATCGCTATACCCATCATCATCTTTTTGTATTTTACTCAAAGTTATTTTTGCCGTCTGAAGTTTCTGAGTTGCTTGATTCTTATCACGTTGATCTTTAGCTAACGTTGTTTTAAGTTCAGTTAATTCAGTTGCGTTCGCTTCATTATAGGTAGTGTATAACACTTGCCCTTGTGTAACTTGTTGTCCGTCATTTACTTTCATTTCAGACAGTTCTTTGCTAGTAACCGTGAAATCACGTTCCTGCTTTGGACTGATATGTCCGCTCAATGTCAACGCTGTCACCTGCTGTGCCTTTTGCGTTATGTATTCTGTAGTCTGCGTACCTTTAACAGTATTATGTATTTGACTTTTAATCGTTAAAAATACCCCACTAACAATAATTATTACTAGAAGAGCAACTGCAACAACAATTGCAATAATTTTACCTTTTTTCATATATTACACCCCTATCAAATTCTACTCACCCTAATGATACCATGAGAATAGCTTAATAAAAAAGTTTCCTAAAATTTAATATCTAGTAATTACAAAATAAAAAGGCCGTGCCAAAAGTTAATTTTGACCCCGCCGTGCTAATTATTTCATATAAACGTGTTCTAGTTCTATTTTGCAAAGTAAACTTCATTAACCCAATCATTTATATCCTGTGGAGTATTACAGTTTACGGTATGTCCACTAGGGTATTCATGATATTCAACACTACTTGCGTATTGTCTAAAGAAAGTCGCAATTTCACGTCCAATTTTTGGTTTAAACAATGTATCCTTTTGTCCCTGAGAAATAAATATTTTCGTACTTATCTTTCTTCCTACAAGGTTTTTATCAGCCTCTTCAATATAGAATGCAGGTAATCTTGCACTAAGTATCACCACTACATCTAACCAATTTGGATAAAAAATACTTAATCCCGTATTAATTATTGCCCCTTGGCTAAAGCCTAGGCTGAATAACGGATTATTTTGTAATTTTTTTTGTTTCAAAATTTCCTGAACCTGATCATGAATGTTTTTTACAACATTGCCAATGACGTCTATCTCCGCTTTTTTCCCAAATTCAGGAGTAAAGTATGCATATCCACCCCTATAATTCAGATCACCTTGTAAATGCAACTCAATCACATTTTTTCCAAAAACCGAAACCAATGGTCTTAAATCAAGATAAGATGCTCCCATCCCATGCAGTGTCATAACAACTGGTGTTACTTTAGTTACTTCGGCTTTAGGATATATTATCTCATATTTATATTTCATACTAACATACCCCACTTTTGCGAATTAGATACTGATCATAACTAGAATTATAATTTTTGACGATTGATACTTGAATAAAGATTATATTTATTCAAAAAAGAGTCTGGCTATTTTTTTGTATGTTTCAATTGTATTCATATAACTTGTAATACTAGTCATTTCATCTGTCTGATGTGCTATTTTCCAAGTATCAGGTCCTAGCACAACAACCGGAAGTTTTGAATATTTCTTTACATAAACACTTGCATCTGTCGCACCATTAATAATTCCTAGTGATGCTTTGGAGCCAAAATTTTCGCTTGCAGCTTTAACCACTTGCTTCACAAAAATACTCTCCGCTGGTGTACTCATAGGGAAGAAATCATGAACTATTTCAAGTTCCAACCTTAATTTATGTTCTTCATTTAATTCTTTAATCACTTTAGTAAGTATTTCTTTAACCTTTTGGTTACCCAGTACCATGGTTGGCCGAATATTACCATATAATTCCGCATAATCGGGAACTATATTGACCTGGCTTCCCCCTTTAATTGTAGTAATGCTATGCTTAAACTCTCCCAAAACAGGATCAAGCGGGGTATTTGCAAAAATTCTTTGTTCAGCATTAATAAAATAATTTAATCCAGTAATTGCATTGATCCCTCTTTCGGGAATTGAACTATGAACGGCTTTGCCAAAGCTTTTAATTCGGTAATTTAATGATCCTGAGTGTGCATGAACAACCCGTCCGGCAGTAGGTTCTCCAACAACCATTGCTGAGACCTCATCCAACACATTGCTTTCAACTAGCCGATATGCTCCCTTTGCACCAAACTCTTCACCCGCGGTTGCTATTAGTTTTATTTTGCCAGGAATTCTTTCCTTTTCATTTAATTCAATCAGTGCGATTACCGCTGCAGCTAAGCCGCTCTTCATATCAGCCGCACCTCGCCCATAAATATTATCACCAACTACTTCAGCTTCAAAAGGATTATGTTCCCATTGTTTTTCATCGCCAATTGCTACTGTATCTTGATGACCTTCAAAACAGAGTACTGGCCCCTTTCCTTCACCAATCTCCGCAACAAAATTTGCACTATTTTCATCAAAATAGTCTGGCTGCACTTTGATATTTTGGTTTTCAAATATTTTTACCAAATAATCTGTTATTTTTGCCTCATTACCGTTCACTGACTTGATTTTTATCAGATCACGCAATATTTTAATTTTTTCGTCTTTATTCATATCCATTCTCCTCAGTTTGTATAAAAAAATTAGTGCGCACTTTTCCAATAGAAAAGCAGCACTAATTTTTATTCTTTTTTACTGAAATTCTTAAAATCTAAAATTTTGTCTTTAACTAAAATTGCTTTTTTCACTGAAGCTGGATTATGCGCAATCTGATATTTAAGCTTATCAAGTGTATCAATTACTTTACGCAATTCATTAACTTCTTGCGAAACATCTTCCTCAATCTCACTAACGGCCTGTAGGTTAACAAGATTTTTTACCATTGATTGATATCTAATGATGGCAAAAATAATATTAAAATTCGAAGAAATGGTTCTTGGATTCTCTAAATCTGGACTTTTTTCAAGAAGAGAATATATCTCTGGATAATAACGCAAAGCCACTGTGTACACCGGAAAATAACGATGAAATACTTGTTCTTCATTCTTAAATCCGAAGCGATCAACCTTTTCTACCATAATATCTCCCCCTACAGATCCAACTGTTGCTTAAAAGTCAGCTGGTCGTGTAATCTCTTCCCCAAAGTAATAGCTAATTGCCTTCAAAATTCGTTCACTTGCATGACCATCACCATAAGGATTTTTCGCCTTTGCCATTTCTTGATAAATTTTCTCGTTATTCAACAATAAATCCATATTTTTTTCAACTTCAGCTTGACTTGTTCCAACTAACCTTAATGTCCCAGCTTCAACACCCTCTGGTCTTTCAGTTGTATCTCGCAAAACTAGTACCGGTTTTTGCAGTGCTGGAGCCTCTTCTTGAACACCACCTGAATCAGTCATTATATAATAGCTTTTTGCACAAAGATTATGAAAATCCACGACATTCAATGGTTCAATTAAATGTATTCTTGCAGTGTTTCCAAGAATACGTTTAGCAATTTCTCTAACCTTCGGATTCAAATGCATTGGATAAACTATCTCAACATCTTGATTTTGTTCAATAATCTTATGCACAGCCTTAAAAACCTGTTCCATTGGTTTCCCCAGATTTTCTCTGCGATGCATTGTTAATAATATTAGTTTGTTTTTTTCGTCTATGTCATCCAACACTTGGTGCTGATAATTATTTGTCACAGTCTCTTTAAGTGCATCAATCGCCGTATTACCAGTTATAAATATTTGCTTGTCTTTATGATTTTCCATAAGCAGATTATTTTTACTTTGATTAGTAGGAGCAAAATACAAATCACTTAAAACATCAGTCATCTGCCGGTTCATTTCTTCTGGGTAAGGAGAATACTTATCCCAAGTTCGTAAACCTGCTTCCACATGTCCTAATGGGATTTGCCGATAAAAAGTTGCTATTCCTGCAGCAAAAGTCGTTGTTGTATCTCCGTGCACCAAAACTATATCCGGCTTCTCCTTCTCTAATACCCCATCCAAGAGTTTCAAAACATTAGCAGTAATATCTCCTAATGTTTGATTTTTCTTCATAATGTCAAGATCATAATCTGGAACAATATTAAAAATTGCCATTACTTGATCCAACATTTCACGATGTTGAGCCGTCACTACAGTTATGGCGTCAAATTGCTTTTCTTGCTTTTTCAATTCTAATATCACAGGTGCCATCTTAATAGCCTCAGGTCTAGTTCCAAAAACCGTCATTACTCTTAATTTTTTCAAAAAATATCCACCTCATATTATCTTATCGATGCCTTAATTGTACTACAAACAAAAGCTTACTGATACAATAATTCAAGTAGTTTAGCTTAACTTAATAGGAACTATCAGTATTTTTTCTTATAATGAGTAACTCTAGACAAACGTTATTACAAAGATATGATATCATAAGCTAATTCAATTAAAAGGAGCATGCAAATGACAATAAAAAACTTTAAAAACAATCTTCAAAAATATGCAGAATTAATTATTAAAGTTGGTGTAAATATACAAATCAATCAAATTGCTGTTTTGTATATTTCAGTTAATCAACAAGAATTTGCCCACTTACTTGTCAAAGAAGCATACAAAGCTGGTGCAAGTGAAGTCATAGTCAAATGGAACGATACTTTTATTCAACGTGAATTCTTAGAGAACACAACTGATAACCGATTAACCAATATCCCGAACTATCTTGGTGCTGAAGCAGATTACATCGTTGATAACAAAGCTGCTCGAATTTCAGTAATTTCAGAAGATCCAAGTGCATATGCGGGCGTTAACTCCAACAAAATTGCGGCATATCAAAAGGCAATGGGAGAAAAATTGCAAAGGGTTAGACAAGCAACACAAAATAATGATTTAAGTTGGACAGTTGTTGCAGCAGCTGATACTGCATGGGCAAAAGCGGTATTCCCTAATCTTTCAGATACCGCTGCAACTGAACGCTTATGGGAAGAAATCTTTAAAACAACTCGGATAAACCAAAAAGATCCCGTTAAAGCTTGGCAACAACATGACTATAATCTTCATAACAAAGCAGCTTGGTTAAATGAACAACAATTCACTGCCTTGCACTACCTTTCTCCTATAACAGATTTAACAATTGGTTTACCAAAAAATCATCACTGGGAAGGTGCCAGCAGCCTTAATACGCAAGGAATTTCGTTTATGGCGAATATGCCTTCTGAAGAAGTCTTTAGTGCTGCTGATACAACTCGAATCAATGGCTATGTATCCTCAACAAAGCCTCTCAGTTATGGTGGTAAAATAATTGAAAAAATTAAACTAATATTCAAAGATGGTCAGGTTATCAATGCTGAAGCTGCACATGGCTTAGATTCATTGCAGCACTTGCTAGAAACTGATGAAGGTGCTCGTTCCCTAGGTGAAGTTGCATTAGTTCCAGATGCTTCCCCGATCTCACAATCAGGAATAACCTTTTTTAATACGCTTTTTGATGAAAATGCAAGCAACCATTTGGCTCTTGGATCAGCCTATCCGTTTTCAGTAATTGGTGGTACCAAGATGTCAACCACAGAGCTAAAAGAAGCACATCTCAATATTAGCCAAACTCATGTTGATTTCATGGTTGGCTCACCTGATATGAATATTGATGGTATTCGATCAGATGGTACCCGTGTTCCTGTATTTAGAAATGGTAATTGGGCTGAATAATCTCAATATCTCTTTTCTGGGTTTTACACACAAAAATATATAATTAAAAAACAAATTTTACTATAATATAAATTAATCCTAAAAAAAGCCCTACAATTATTAAACTTTTTTGTCTAACAATTGTAGGGTTTTTTATTTTTTATTGCTAATAGAATTTATTTTTTAGTTACATTTTCCATTACTTAATACATTCAATAAACTGCACCCTCATAATAATTAAATGATGGTTTTGTAAAATCATATTTTTTTAGATCACTTAACTTGATAAAAATATCGGCCGCACCAAATGACATAAGATTAATTGGTTTACCCCACTCTTCATCTGGGATTGCAACTACAATAAATTTATTGATAGCCTTCGCATATCCTAATTCAACCCCACAACCAATATCTTCTTGGAGTGGGAGATATGTAAATAATGCTACATCTGAACTTTTTATTCCCACTATGTCGCCGTTGAATGTTGCTATCGCCCATTCTTTATCATGAAGATATTCAGGATGTTCATCTACACGAATATTTTTATATTGATGCTCTAATGGAACATATGAATGCTCCAAATCAACACTTATATTAATTTTCAAAGATTCCATTGCTATTTTATAGGACTTTTTTTGTGCAGGAGTAAACCAACCAGCTCCAAAGTATACTGTTTTTGTCATTACTTACTCTCCTTTATGAAACTTATGCTTTTTTCAAAACTATTCCAACTTACCAAAATTAATTGCACTTGTATAGTCCTTAAATTAAATGTATTAAAAAAATAGTAATTAGTGTAAAAAAATAGAAGTGCTGAGAATATCAACACCTCATAACAATTGACTTGAGTTATGGAACATATTTACACGAAATAATTGGCGAGGCTGGGACGAAATTTAACTTTTGACACAGCTCTATTAAATGATATTTATTAATTTTCCTTAACCTTTTAAGTAACCTAAAACTATCATTAATTCATTATTTCCATTTTAAACTCTTTATAAAAATGCGCTTGATCGGAATCGAACCGATGACCTACCGCTTAGGAGGCGGTTGCTCTATCCTGCTGAGCTACAAGCGCATACCAATATAGGCAAAATACCAACTATATAAGTATATGAAGATCCTCCCTTAAAGTCAATAGTCGACTATACTAGTAACTATGCACTAACAATTAGTTGAGGATAACCTCTTTTAGTTAGCACACACTAACATTATCACTACTCTTATAAATCTTCTTTCTTACGTCTTTTTCCTTTATTCAATTGATCCCTCTTTCTTTTTTTATGTCTTTTTTTCTCTGTTACAACAGGTGCTGCTATTTTTTTCTTCTTACGGGGCACAGTCTCAACTTGTGATTTAGCCGGTTGACCTTCTTTCACATCTTCTGGTAATTCTTCTATCCGCAACAAACTTCCACGATAAACAGCTCCAAAGTGCAATTCATATTTTTCAGATTGCACTAATTGACGAAAATTCCGCAAATCATGTTCATTACCCAGATTGATTACAGTTCCACTTGCACCCATTCTACCTGTTCGCCCAACACGGTGAATGTAAGTATTGCTATCTTTCGGTAAATCATAATTAATAACTGCAGGAAGTTCTTCAATGTCAAGCCCACGGGCTGCAACATCTGTCGTTAACAAGAGACTAATCTCTCCTTTACGTAGTTGGCGTAAAGCTTTTTCACGTTCTACCTGGCGCTGTTGTCCTTCCAACACTGCCACTTTAACACCCAAGTAGTTGAGTTTATCTGCCGCATTTTCAATTTCGGTAACTTTTTTGAAGAATACGAGAGCACTGAATCCTTCAAGGTTTGAAAGTTTACGCAAAGTATCAATTCGTTTCCTAACAGGTGTTTCTACCAAGAAATGTTCTACTTTTCCTTGAGTTTGATCATCTGCTCTAACATCAAAAACTTCAACCTCAGTTCCAAACCATTGATGTAATTTATCAAACATATCCGACTTAGTGGCCGAGAAAAAGGCAAGTTGAATAATTCCAGGAGCATGACTCAATAATGAACGACATGCAACTAAAGTTTGTTCGGTTAATAAGTCATCTGCTTCGTCAAAAACAAACGCCTTAGCATTATGCAGCTTCAACTTCTTACTTTCAGTTAATTCAAGCATTCTACCTGGTGTTCCAATTACAATTTCAGGTGACTTCTTCAACTTCTCAATTTGCCGCTTTACATTCGCACCGCCAATTAATGAAAGGACTTTTAAGTCTACTAGTTTAGCCCATTGTCGTGCCACTTCGGTAATTTGTGCAGCTAATTCCTGCGATGGTGCAACTATTACCAACTGGACTCCTTGTGCCTTATCAATTCTTTCAAAAAGAGGTAATAAATAGGCCAAGGTTTTACCGGATCCTGTTGGTGCAAGTCCTAACACACTTTTTCCTTCTTTTAACGGTTCATACACCTGTTCTTGAATCAGTGTTTGTTTCGTAAATCCGTGTTCTTTAAAATTATTTTCAAATATTGAATTCATTTTATCCTCTTCTCAGACTCTGGTAAAAGCTGTATTTTTTTAGTAATTGCATATTTCAACTTTTCCCTCTATCTAAATTCTTTGTCTGCCCTAAAAACAATTTTTTCACTTAATCTTAGGTCATATATCACTCGATTAACTTGTACACTAACGGCTAACCAATCTTCCATTTTTTGCTTATTATCCAGTGATAACGGCTTCTGTAAAATACTTGTAAAAGCCGCAACCTCAGCTGTCATCGGATTCACAGCACTTTTTTGTGTCAAATTTTGTTTTTCAGATCCATTAATTAGTTGAATATCGGTAAGATCTGCTGCGTTATCCATGACAAGCGTTTCTTTAAGACCGTAAACCTCACTGGGCAAATACGAATTGGCAGTCTTACCTACATTCAAAGTCACAGTAAAATCTTGATAATTCAACAATGCAACTCCTTTGCCATCAATTCCATTGCGCAATTTGGTTGCTTTGTAGCTTACACTGTTGGGAATTCCAAACCAACTAACAGCATCATATATAAGGTAAACTCCTAGGTCTTGTAATGCACCACCTGAAAAATTCAGTGAAAAAACATTCGGTTCATTGCCTGTAAGAAAATCGTCATATTTTGAGGAATACTTCATATAAGTTAGTGTGGCACCTTGGATAACATCCATTTGTTTAATTGTTTCTTTGATCTTTAAAAAATTAGGCTCATGAAAATGTCTTGCTGCTTCAAAGTAATAAACATTATTATATCTACGTAACAACCTTTGTAAGACTTTCATCTCAGAAGGATTTGAACAAGCTGGCTTCTCAACAATCACATGTTTTCCTGCTAAAATCGCCTGTCTACTTTGCTCAAAATGTAAGCTATTGGGAGATGCAATATAAACAACATCAAAATCTCCTTCGGAAAAAAATTGGTGTAGATCTCGATATCCCCTAACATTTTTTGAAAACTCATGTCCAAATTGTTCTGCCTTTTCAAGAGAACGTGAAAAGACACTCGTCAGTTTCCAAGAACCATTTTCTTGTGTCGCTTCAATGAACTGTTTTGTAATCCCTCCTGTACCGATAACACCTAACTTCAGCATGAATACTCCTCCTTTATGAATCGCTTTCTTAAGGCTATTGTAGCAAAAAAAGCAGATAGAGTATATCCAAGTATTAATAGTTAGCCATTTTATACCAAAAGAATCTTTACTATAATTCAATTGTTATCAAAATCTTTCATATAATACAGTCTTATTTCAAAAAGAATATAATGTTGTTAAAATCTGTTTAAATACTACTCTATTTAGCACTTAAATGTTATATTATATCTTGAATCAATCAAAACTATTTTTAGATTAATGAGAGGAGCGCAATTATCAATGAGTCACAAACACTATGCTACTTCAGGATTCGACCTGCGCAGCCGTTTCAACCCTCTCACTTTATTTAAAAAGAAATCAGCCACAAATTATTTGACTAATTTCTATGTGGGAAAATGGTCATTTACTGACGATCTCAGTGGAAAATGCCACATACTTGAGGTTAGTTCCACCCTGAACATACTCATTGATGGTCGTAAACTGCCTGGAAAAATAATAAAATTAAATGACAAGGAATTAACTTTTCTTGACAAATATGGTTTTCAGTTACGCCTTGATGCTACCGAGAAACACCCTGTAAGTTTATTTGATGAAGCTGATAACCATGTCTACCCAATCATAAAAGTTGATGATTAGTTATAATTTTTAATTCCTAAACATTAGGACACAACGCTGTTTCTACAATCTAGAATAACTGCGTTGCCCTAATATTTTTTTCTCAGGAGGGCTTAAATTCATGAAATTATTCGTTAATTACATAGATACCCCCATTGGTAAAATGATCAGCATTAGTGATGATCGTTACCTCTATTTATTGCAATTCACCGATTCAAAAAAACTTTCATTGAGGATTCAGCAAGTTCGTGCATTGTATAAAGCTGACTTGGTTGAAAAAAGTACCGGCACCTTTCTCACCTTAAAAAAGCAGCTTACTGCTTACTTTCAAAAAGAAATAACGACCTTTTCTATCCCTTTATTTCTTAATGGTACTCCCTTTCAAAAACAGGTCTGGGATATCTTACAAACCACTCATTCCGGTGAATTACTTACTTACAAAAAAATTGCAGAACTGCTTGGTAGTTCTGGTAAATCTCAGGCGGTTGGGAATGCCAATGGCGCAAATAAAATTGCAATCATCATTCCTTGTCATCGTGTAATAAATGCTAATGGTTCACTTGGTGGCTACGCTGGTGGAGTGGAACGAAAAAGATTTCTTCTTGGACTTGAGAGTAATAATATCACTCTGTTTTAAAAATTAGATTGGTAAATTTTGAGTATGCTAAAGAAAATAGAAAATCTTAGCTTATGAAACACGTTTACATTTATTCATAAATAGATAGCGAAATGGGCCAGGATTTAACCTTTGGTCCAATCTTTGTCTCTTATCACAATAATCTTATAGTTGTATTTATCTTTACCATTTTGTTAGTTGAGAAAAAATCTAGGGCTAATCTTAGATAAAAGGAGTGTTCTTTGCCAATCCTTTTATCTAAATCAACCCTAGACATTTGTATTAATTTCTAAAATTATGAAAATTGATTTATTTACTTTTTATACTATATAAAATCCAGCATATCTCAATTCAGTTATTTTATATATGCATTCTTCCAGACAAATCCACCAACTGAATTGTACTTAACTCCCTTAACATTTGACTTTAACAAAAGTGCAGACGTTGGTTGATATAATAAAGCAAGTGGTTGTTCCTCGTCAAGAACGTTCGTAGCATTGGTCATTGCTTTCCATCTGCCAGCTGCATCACTTGCATTATCATTCTTAGCGCTTGAAACATACTTATCGTAATCACTATTATTCCATTTACCGAAGTTATAAACATTATCACTTGTCATTAAGTTTAAGTATGTCAACGGGTCAGTAAATTCTGCACCCCAACCTGTTAATACAAGATCAAAGTCTTGATTCATCATCTTAGTTATTCTATTTTTCTTTGGCATATCTGAGAGATTGACAGTTAACCCTGGCAACGTAGTCTCATATTGGCTCTGTAAAAATTCGCCTGTATTCTTGCTCGTATCATCATCGTCACTAAGAAATGTTAATGTCAGTTTCTTAACGCCCAGTTCTTTTAAACCCTTTTTCCAATACTTCTTAGCTAGTGTTTTACTATGTTCTGATGCTTCTTTTACTTGAGCATCTTTGGCAAAATCTTTTCCTTTATAACTCGTTAACCCTTCTGGAACAAAATTCTTTGATACAACAGAACCATCACCTAAAACTTTTTTAACAAGCTGTTTACGATTTACAGCATAGGACAATGCTTTGCGGATATTCTTATTTTTTAAGGCTTTCCTAGTTGTATTGTAATCAACATACGTCGTTCTTGCTTGTTCTAATGACTTAAACTCTTTATTGTTTTTCAATTGACGAGCTTGTTCGCTACTCAAAAGCGTCTCATCTAATTTACCACTTTGATATAGATTATATGACGTGGTTGTACTCTTTGTTACTTGGAAATTTATTTTTGCTAACTTAACTTGATTCTTGTCCCAATAATAATTGTTCTTCTGTAGATTCCACTTATCATTTGTGCCTGTCCAGCCCTTAACAACAAAGGGGCCATTATACAATGTGTATTTTGAAGAGGTTCCATATTTTTTCCCATATTTATTAACTGCATTTTCGTTTAAAGGATTAAAACTTGCAATCACAAGTAATTTTTTGAAATATGGAATTGTCTTATCTAATGTCACTACTAACTTGTATTTTCCTACAGCCTTAACGCCCAATGTATCAGGTGATTTTTTACTATTCATAATATCTTCAGCATTTTGGATACCATCAAAAAGGTAAGCGTTTGGTGCAGCCGTTGCTGGCGTTACCATTCTGCGCCAACCATAAACATAATCCGCAGCAACAACTGCTTTACCATTACTCCATTTAGCATTTTTTCTTAAGGTAAAGGTATATGTCTTTTCATCTTTAGATACTGTAACATTCGATGCCCCTGCCAACTTCAACTTGTTATTACCATCCAAAACATAAAGTCCCTCATTACTGTTACGAAGAATCTCTCCCCCAACAGAATCATCAACTTGATCCGGATCTAGTGTTTCAAGAGATGACGGTTCACTCCAATTTAAAACTTGTTTAGTCGCAGCATCAACGTTCCTACTGGATGTTCCTAGTAAAAAAAGACCTGCTACAACTGCTAATCCGCCTGACGCCAAAACTCTACTTAACTTCATACTAAAATCCCCCTAAAATTTCTGTAATAATTCTATAAGATACTCGACACCCTGAACAAAATCACTAACTAAAATATGTTCATTCGGTGCGTGCGCTCCACTGGCTGCATTATGTACTCCCACTAATACAATTGGCAGTTTAAGCACGTTACCAAAGCATTCAATTGGTCCACCACCTGCAGCATTTGGCACATATTTCACTTGATCATCCCCATAAACTTTCTTTGCAGTAGTCATGGCGAGTTGTACAAAGGCATGACTTGAATCTGAGCGAAAAGCATTTTCACCAAGATTGAATGTGACTTTTAAATCTGCAAAACCATTTTTTCTTAGATGCGCTTCGACTAATCTTACAATTTTCTCTGGATTTTGCTTGGGTACTAGACGACAATCTAATTTTGCTTTTGCATACTTCGGAAGAACTGTCTTAACTCCTTCTCCTTCGTAACCAGAAGTGAGACCATTTATTGTCATCGTTGGCTCATTTACAAAAGCATAAGCTGGCTTATCTGTTATAAATTCACGCTTTAACCCAAATGTTCTTTTGACTTTTTCCTCATCAAAATCCATCTGTTCAACTGCCGCTTTCTCTACAGATGTCAATTCGTCAACATCATCATAGAATCCCTCTACAGTAACTCGTCCATTTTTATCTTTTAACGTTGCTAATCCTTGGACAAGTCTCCAAGCTGCATTTGGTGCAAAGCACGCAAGCGAAGAATGCATATCAACATCTGCAGTAACAGCTTCAATATCAAAACTGACAATTCCTTTCATTCCACTAATAACTTCAAAGCGATTAACAGAGTTTTTACCACCGCCTTCCCAAATACAAGCGTCGGCTTCTAATTCTTCTGCATGCTCTTTAACTGCCTCATCAACATGCAAGCTTCCAATCTCTTCTTCCCCTTCTACAAAGAATTTCAAGTTCACAGGAAGACCACCGTTTTCTTGAAACCACTTCACCATTACTAGGCGAGCCATAAGTTCACCTTTATCATCACTTGCTCCTCTAGCAACCAATTTTCCATCAACAAAAGTTGGTTTAAACGGCTCTGTTTGCCATTCATTTAATGGTTGTGCGGGCTGCACATCATAATGGTTGTAAAATAGAACTGTTTTTGAACTCTTTCCCTCGAATTCTGCATAAACAAATGGATTTTGTCCCTTTTTTTCCCATTTTTCAGATTTCTTCGCTCCTAATTGTTCAAACTTTTTTACTAACCAATCACTAGCTTCTTTAATTCCTTTGTTCTCCGCAGAAACACTTGGAATTGCAAGATACTCAAGAAAATCGTTAAGCTGATTTTCTGCATAATTATGTATATCTTTAACCATGATAATTCCCCTTTCTCACACAAAAAAACACCCCAGTTTATCAGCAATGATAAAACTACGGTGTAGTATTGAAAGGTTTCATTTTCTTAAAATGTTTGTATTTACCCCTCACTATCCACATCGCAGTTTTACATGCCGCAATGTGAATCGTGACGAAAAAGCCTATGTCACTGGATTGCACTGCGGCATCCTAATAATGACTAGGCTAATAATATTGATTTGCTTACTTACTATCTTTTTGAATGTCATCAGTACAATCCTCCTTCTAAAATAAACAAGTTGTGTAATTGATGTTTTTCATTCTACTACATTAAAATTAAATTTCAATAGTTAATTTGGATTTAATATTCAAAAAATAATTAATATTATTCAATTTATTTTTCCAAACTAAATTGTCTCAAAATTTATACACAAAAAAGGCCTACTTTTTTTACTTATGCAGACCTTTAGAAAAACCTTATACTGTTTCTTAATAATAATCTTATAATTTTATTTTAGATCATCAATAATTATCAGCTTTAAATATGTTTTTTATAGTTTAACACTATAATGCGTATCAGCTAACGAAGACTGCAAACTTTGCTCATCGAAGTTACCAGCAACAACTGCCTTACCATCATGAAGATTGACGTCAACCTTCATTACTCCTGCAACTCCCGTAAAGGCTCGCTTTACCTTCTTAACACACCCATCACACTTCATACCTATAATATCATATGTTTTTTCCATTATATTCACTCCTTATTAGTTTTTACATTTCTTCAGACGATTTAAAAGATCTAAGACGCAATGCATTTAATAAAACTGAAACCGAACTAAAACTCATTGCAGCCCCCGCAATCATTGGATTAAGCAATGGACCACCAAATAAAAATAATCCTCCCATCGCAACCGGAATACCTAGTATATTATACGCAAAGGCCCAAAAGAGATTTTCCTTAATATTGCGAATAGTTACCCTACTGAGCCTATACGCAGTCACAACATCCAACAAATTGCTATTGAATAATACAATATCGGCTGCCGCAACTGCTACATCTGTTCCTGAACCAATCGCAATTCCAACATCAGCCTGTGCTAATGCAGGAGCATCATTTATTCCATCTCCCACCATGCTAACTAGTTTTCCAGACGCTTGCAATGCCTGAATATTTTGAGCTTTATCCGCAGGCATGACTTCACTTTTAACTACTTTTATACCAACTTGTTTAGCAATTGCTGCCGCAGTTTTTTTGTTATCTCCAGTCATCATAATCACTTCAAGTCCTGCATCTTGTAATTTAGAAATTGCAGCGCGACTTGAATTCTTGACGGGATCTGAAATCGCAATAATTCCGACTAATCGTGTATCAAGTGCTAGTAGTAACGGTGTTTTCCCTTGTAATGCTAATTTGTCTACCTGCAACTTTACCTGTGGCAATATATTTATCTTATTTACTTCCATCAACGATTCATTTCCTAAACTAGCAGTACTACTATCCACAACAGCCTGAATGCCTTTTCCCTCCACTAATTGAAAATTTGAAGTTTTCATTGCATTCACATTATACTCCTTGGCATACATCATAATTGCCTTTGCAAGAGGATGTTCAGAATTGTACTCTAATGCTGTAGCAAGTTCCAATACCGACTGTTTTGTAAAGTTATTAAAAGACACAATATCAGTAACACTTGGAATTCCCGTCGTAATTGTCCCCGTCTTATCTAACACAATGGTTTGAACATTTTGAAGTGATTCAAGGGCTGTTCCACTCTTAAAAAATACCCCGTTATCTGCCCCTTTTCCTGTTCCAACCATTATTGCAGTTGGTGTCGCTAACCCAAGTGCACAAGGACAAGCAATTACTAACACAGCAATCATAATCGTCAACGAAAAACTAAAAGATTCACCCCCAATAAAGTACCAACCAAGCCCAGCTAACAATGCTAGAGTAATTACAACTGGGACAAAAATTGCAGATACCTTATCCGCGATTTTTGCAATCGGAGCTTTTTGAGCTTGTGCATTTTCTACTAATTTAATAATTTGAGCCAAGACTGTTTCTTTTTGGTTCTTTGTAACCTTAAGTTCGAATGTTCCACTTTGATTCAAGCTTCCCGCAAATACATCGTCTCCAATTTTCTTTGTCACGGGCATGCTTTCGCCAGTTAATAAAGATTCATCAACAGTAGAATTTCCTTCAATAATTTGTCCATCAACTGGGATTTTTTGTCCTGGACGAACAATAACAATATTTTCAAGCTTTACATCAGCTAAAGAAATTTCTTTTCCTTGACCATTAATTATGACATTTGCGGTTTTAGGCGTTAAATCTAACAACTTCTTTATTGCTGTTGAAGTTTTCCCCTTAGAAACAGTTTCAAAATATTTTCCCAGTGTAATTAACGTTAAAATAGTACCTGCCGCTTCATAGTAAAGTGTGTCAGAATAACTATAATTACCCATAAAAACTTGAATTGTGCCAAAGAAACTATAAATTAATGCTGCTCCAGATCCAAGTGCAACAAGCGAATCCATGTTTGGATGTCCCCGTATTAAGGTTTTGAATCCGATTTTAAAATAGTCAAGATTTAAAATAATTACAGGCAATACTAACAACAATTCAATCATTACAAAAACCTTGGGGTTAGAAGCAGGCTGTATAAAACTTGGCAGCCAGAGTCCTATCATTGATCCCATCGCAATATATAAAAGTGGGATTGTGAAGATAGCAGAGTAAATAAATTGTAGCCATAATTTGTCCAATTGTCTTGTCTTTTTATCTGTCTGCTGTTCTATCTCAGAAAAAGTTCCGGCAAGTAGTTTTGCACCATAACCTGCATCGCTGACTGCTGAAATAATTTTCTGTTCATCTAACGCTCTCGTATCGTATGCCACATTCATCTTTTCAGTTGTCAAATTCACGCTAACATCGGCAACTCCCGCTAACTTACCAACTGCCTTTTCAATTGTCAGTGAACATGAAGCACACACCATCCCATCGATTGCGTAATCTTCTCTTTTCACTAGGTTCCCCCCTATCTCTCAATTTTCAATGTCATTGCATTTAAAGCAACGATAATCGTTGAAAGTGACATCACAATCGCTCCAATTGCTGGGCTCAAAACAAATCCTATTCCTGCAAGAATACCGGCAGCTAATGGAAGTGCAACAATATTATATCCTGCACCCCACCATAGATTTTCAATCATTTTGCGATTAGTTGCTCTAGCAAGATATAGGAATTCCAAAACATCTTTTGGATTACTCTTAACCAAAATTACATCAGCGGTATCAATTGCCACATCTGTTCCTGCACCTATCGCCACACCAATGTCGGCTCGCGCTAAACTCGGAGCATCGTTAACCCCATCACCAATCATCATCACATGGTGTCCTTCACTTTGATACTGTCTAACAATCTTTTCTTTATCTTCTGGTTTTAATTCCGATTTAACTTTAATTTTCCCCAATTGTTGTGCTACCTTTTGAGCAGCCAGGTCATTATCTCCAGTCAACATAACCGGCTTTATTCCTAGTTTATGCAACTCAGCAATAAACAATTTTGATTCCTTCTTAATTTGATCTCCTTGTGCAACAAAGCCTAGAACTTGATCTTCTTTCATCAAATAACTAATGGAATTTCCTTTTTGAGCCAAAACAGTAAACTGTGTTTCATCAAAATCAATATTATTTTTTTTCAAATAATTAGCAGTTACAATTCTATATTCGTGGTCATCAATTTTGCCAATGAGTCCCACACCTTTGACCGTCTGAACATCAGTTGCAGAATTTATTTTTACTTTTCTATTCTTCACTTCTGCAAGAATACCGGCAGCTAATGGATGACTCGAATTTGCTTCAAGTTGTGCCATTAAACTCAAAACATCCTCATCTGAATAATTCGCTCTTAGGCTTTTAACTTCATTTACCTTAAAAACACCCTCAGTCAAAGTTCCAGTCTTATCCATCAAGATCATATCTAATTGCTTCACCTGTTCTAAAGCTGTTCGATTACGGATCAGTAATCCATGTGTTGCTGCTAACGAAGTACTCCTCGAAACAACAAGTGGGATAGCTAGTCCAAGTGCATGTGGACAAGCTATTACTAACACAGCAACCATTCGATTAAGAGCAGTATTCATATCAACTAGATTCAGCCAAATTAAAAAGGCTGCAAATCCAATTATCAAAGCTGCATAAAATAACCACTTAGATACCCAATCAGCAATAGATTCAGCTTTTGATTTATCTTGCTGAGCTTGTCTAACAAGTTTACCAACCTGCGCCAGATAACCATTTTCTCCAGTTCCAGTAACCAGAACAAGTAGTGTTCCATCTCCATTCAACGAACCACCAATAACTTTGTCATTTTCTGTCTTTGAGACAGACTTAGACTCCCCAGTTACTAACGACTCATTTACCGAACTCGCACCACTAATGACCTTGCCATCAGCTGGTATTTTCTCTCCCGCTAGAACTTTCACTTGCTGTCCTTCTTGTAGCTCGCTTAACATTACATCGTGCATCTCGCCATTTTCAATTACATGTGCTTCACCTGGTAATAAAGCCGCCATTTTCTCAAGCGCACTTCCAGCATTCATTGTCGCATTCATTTCAATCCAATGTCCTAACAACATGATGACAATTAGACTTGCTAATTCCCAAAAAAAGTCCATTATATGTGGCATTCCACTAATAAAATGATTCATAATAAACGCATACAGACTATAAAGATAGGCTACACTAATTCCTAATGTAATAAGTGTCATCATCGCTGGATTTTTTTCTTTTATTTCCTGCCACGCTCCGGTATAAAACGGCTGTCCACCATAAAAAAATAGAAAAGTTCCTAGTAATAAAACAAGCAAATCCGAACCGTGAAATGATAAATCAATAGGCAACTCAATGCCCATAAATGACGAGAGTGCGAAGATTGGCAAGGAAACTACAAATGAAATCCAAAACTTTCGCTTAAAGTTACCCATATGGTGCATGTGTTCAGCCCCCATACTATGATCCTTCATCTCGTGGTTCATTTTTGACATATCATGATGATGTTCCATTGTTGTATGATCCATTTCCATCATTGAAGTTTTTTTCTCTCCATTCTTCATTCGTTTATCCCCCCAGTACTTTTTCACTATCTAACAACATTCATTCTTCATCCCTGCAGGTAGACAATCACACTCCACCATTTCTGGAGCAGTTTTACTTTTTTCCTCTAACACTTTTTGTAATTCTTCAATATCTGAGCGACTTAATTCCAACTTAGTCAGTAACTCAATGATAACTTTTCCTTTTTTCATATTACATAAATGATCAAATAATTCAGTAACATTCTCATTCATCGCTACTTTTTCTTCAATAACTGGATAATAAATAAACTTACGCCCATCTTTTACAGTCTTTAGAATTTCTTTATTCACGAGTCGCCTTAATAATGTCTTAATCGTTGATTCGGTCCAAGAACGCTTTTGTTGCATTAATTCAATTACTTCAGAACTACCTGCGCCGTTTTTGGTCCAAATAATTCGCATAAGTTCCCATTCTGCAGGACTCATTTTTGTTGCATCACTTGTTTTCACTAAGAACACCTCTTTTATGTTTACGTTTGTAATCCTCAACAATATAATATAGTTTAAGTTTACATTTGTCAACATAAAAGAGACTAAATCAAAATTAATTTTTGATCTAGCCTCTCTGTTATTACGAATAAATGTCCTTCATAAGTCAAATTTTATGTCTAACCTCTACCTCTGGTAAAATTAGCCGCTTTTCATAATCTTAAGTTAGTACTCAAAGCTGCTTAACTTATGACCCACTCTCTCGTCTTGCATTTCATTTTCTTCTTTCATCACTTACAATCTCAACTTTAATTCTATCTGGATCTTCAAAAAACAATGTATATACATCATTTCCGTTTGCATGAGGATAGCGATCTACATACAGTTCACGATAACCTCGTTCATGAACTTCTTGGCGAATCAAGTCAACAATCTGGGAAGATTCAACATAAAATGCTAAATGATTGAGTCCCACTGCAACCCGATTATATTTTGGTTCCAGTTTGTCTGTCTGCACAAAGACAATATAGGTTCCCTCAAAGCGATAACTCACTCCTTTTTCCCATTTCTGAAAAAGTTGATAATTAAGTTTATCTACCAATAACCATTCCCAAAACTTTCGAGTTTCTTTTAAATTTGTCACATACAATTCAATATGACTAATCGTACCTGTTTTTTTCAAAGTTTGTATACCCCTGTTAGTATTATTTATTAATACTAGCCTAACATACATAGCCTCCATTTTTAATACTCTTTAAAAATTAATCATATTTCTGAGTTTGAACGTTGCAAATGTATGTGGCATTATCTTAGTTCCCTGATTCAATTTATTTTCAAATAAATCAACTCTCTCAATCTCACTATTAATTTTATTTGCCACATCTAACATTTCATCTGAATCATTTAGAATTCTAATTAGATACTTCTCGTTCTCTCTTGATGGATAAAGTGACGATACCACTACATCATGATCGACTGCTACCAGTGATAGACTTCTTGGAATCTGTGAACTAACTTCTGTTGGCCAAATCTTATTATCCAATCGATTTATAAACAGATTTAATGTCTGTTTTTGATAACTGACACTCTGATCAAAAGCTCCGTTTATCTCTCTTGACAGTAAACTGTGCACAGCATCTATTTTATTTAATTTCATTCCAATAGTGAATTTCCAATTTCCTTTTTCCTGTGCCATTGGAGTAGGCATCATAATATGACCTTCATTTGTAGTGTCCCCCGATGCCCTTCCAGGCCTCCATGCCAGATTGGGTTTACCTAGTTGCCCCGTTGTAGCTAACAAAGTTAGATATAGATATCTATTGTCAAATTCAAATTCTTTTAATCCTTTTGGAAAGAAACTAAAGGAATTATTTCTTCCGTTAACATTCAATAACTTATCAAAATTATATATATTTACAGGTCTCTCATCAAATTTATCTTGCCAATCTTCATCAACTTTTTTATTTGTAACATTTATTATTCCACCCTGAATTCCTGCCTTAATCCCTAGAATTTCATTATTGGGATTTATTCGCAAACGCAAGCGATGTGATTCAATATTATTATTAAAAATTACCTTAAAAGAAAATTCCTGTGAAATCTTATTCAGTGATATGACGAGCTGATATGCAAATTTCTTGTCCCTCTTTCCGCTTAACCGGCTCTCAAGTGTCTCTGGTAAAAATTCTTCACCACTAACTATTAATTTTTCAAACACCTCATCTTCGTGTATTACACGGCATTCAGTAAAAGGCAAGACGCTTTCCTTTTCTCCTTGAATAGGTGAATAATCATACGTATCTCCATCATTTCCAGAATCTAATAATGAAATAAAGTCTAGGATAACTTCATCGCCATTGACAAAGTTTATCTTTCCATTAGTAAATTCAAATTTAAGATCATTCGTTGCAATATAATTATCCGTATTGTTTGCAACTTCTTCACTTTTAGCAGGTACATCATGGAATTTTATGATTGTATAACCTAATGGCTTGAGCTGTACTTTAATCTTACATATCAATGAAAAGTACTCAGGTTCATCAAAATATTCTCTGCCCTTTTCTGTCATTTTTAAAACATGTTTCCTCATAGGATAATGTTTCTCGACCTTCACTGATTGATATTCAACATTATCAAATTTAATATTTTTCGAACGGGCCATAATACTTACTTTCTTAAAACCATCAAAGCTCTGCGGTGTAGTATTAAATAAAAGCAGCTCATTATCACCTAACTTCAAGGAATCTCCTATTTTCTTCTTGATTAGATTTTCAATTCCATCTGCTAACTCATTTGCTTCTTTGAATCTATGCATAATATCTTCAGCAACATTATCAGAGACACTTCCGCCCAGTGAATCATGTGCTTGTGACTCTAACAATTTTTTCCATAACAAAGTTAGCATCCCTTTGCCAACTTTAATTCCCGCACTTTCAGCGATTACCATCAAAGGTTCGACACGTTTTAAAATTTTTTGCTCGATTTTAAAATTTTGTTTTTTTATTGATTGTCTTACTGAACCAATTGTTCTATGAATTCTTGAATATGTCGGTAGACGTAACTCACCGCTATACCCTGGCAGATCTTTGGTTCTCAAAACATCTACAAATTCTTGATAGGTACTGATTTTTGTCTCAAAGCTACTTTGTGCATTAATCTTTTTTACTGTTTCTGCAATATTATGGACAATATTCATCTGATCAATTCCTGAAGGCATCAAAACGTCATTATTATTACCATGCTCGTGTAAAAATTTGATATTTGGGTCATACCTATCACTGATAAAACTATCCATTTTTTCTTTAGCATCTAATCCAATCTGGCCCGTAAAGTAACCAAAAGGAAAGTTAGCAGCGATTACCTCATCATTCCCCAATGAATTCCATCTAAAATAAGGCGATGAGACTTGCGTATCAAAATTGGTTCCTCTCCAGAAAAGAATACTATCTATTCCAGCTTGATTTAATAACATCGGCATTTGCGCATTAAATCCAAATGTATCAGGCAAATAACCGATCATCATTGCTTTTCCGTATTTTTTATTAGCTTCAGTTATACCAATATACAGATTTCGCAAAATAGATTCGGCATCAGGAATCAAAGCGTCTGTTTGAGTATACCAAGGTCCTACAAACAATCTTTCATCTTTCACCAATTCTCGTATTCTATCTAAGTTTTCAGGATGAGTATTTACATATTCATCAAGAATAGATGTCTGGCCGTCAAGACAAAAATTGGCTTCTGGATGCGTTTCAAGTTCTTCAAGTATCTCTGTAAAAACCTGATCCGCCAAAACTTGTGAATCCATTACTGTAAAATACCACTCTCTATCCCAGTGGGTATGATTTACTAGATGTGCTTTTACCACTTGCTTGCCTCCTTATTATTCTTCTACTTCAGCATTTGTTTTTGTAAATTTTTTCAATAAATTGGTCAAAATAGCAACGGTGAAAACACCAATCAAAATGGCGATAGTATAAAGTATCCAATTAGAAGAAAATGGAATTGCCATAACTGTTGAAAGTGCAGTCTTTTGATATGTTCCAAAGAAGCCATTAATTGCACATCCTAATGAAGTTCCCACAATGATACTTGGAATAACTCTAATAGGATCAGCAACTGCAAAAGGAATTGTTCCCTCTGTAATACCAACAATTCCCATTACTAGCGCAGATCTTCCACTTTCAATTTCTTGCTCAGAATAAAGTTTCTTGCCGCCCAATAATGTAGCAACAAACATTCCAAGAGGTGGTATTCCAATCGCCATTAACATTGCTGTACTTGCTTGATATCCTCCAGAAGTGAACGCAGCCATTCCAAAAGCATAAGCAATTTTGTTGATAGGGCCACCCATATCAACAGCCATCATCGCACCTAGAATTCCTGCCATTAATACTGCATTTGCTCCACTCATTCCCTTAAGCCAAGCAGTTAAGAATGTTGTCATTCCCTGAATAGGCGTACCAATCACATATATCAACAAGAGACCAATTATAAGAGTTGCTAAAAATGGAATAATGATCAGTGATTTTACAGACTGTAAATTTGCTGGCATTGGAATTTTTTTCAACCATTTAGCACTATAGCCAACTAAAATACCTACTAACATCCCTCCTAAAAATCCCGTTCCCATCTTTGAGGCAATCAATCCAACTATGAAAGCTGGGGCCAATCCTGGACGATCTGCAATTGCAAAAGCAATATATGCAGCAATCATTGGAACGATAAAGGTTAATCCGGTTTGGCCAAGTAATCTAATATTTCCCCAAATAGTTGATGTTTCATTCCAAACACCATTTCCACCGAAAATAACTGCAATTGAAGTCAATAAACCTGCAGCAGTAACTAATGGAATCATGTACGAAACACCAGTTTGAAAATATGCTGCTAGTTTTTTCATTTCTCCTTTAAATCCACCCATCTTCATTCTCCTCTCGCTAACTTAATAGCATCTTCTATAGTTGACTTCCCATCTTTAACAACCTTTGAAGTCCCAACTTCTAAAATCTTTTTCCCAACAAATCTGTCTTCATTTTGTACAGTTGTGTCTACCGCAAAAATAACTACATCTGCTTCATCAATTTCGGCTTGCGTCAATTCATTCTCAATTCCCATTGCCCCTTGTGTCTCAATCTTAATTTCATAATTTTCTTTTTTAGCAAACTTCTTTAAATTAGCTGCCGCCATATATGTGTGTGCAATTCCTGCTATACATGCTGTTATTCCAACTATTTTCATCTTTCATTTCCCCTTTTTTGTAATATTTTTAATATTTTTTCTCTTGAATCGGCTTTCTTTATTGCTTCCACAAAATCATCATCCATTAATTCACCTGATAACGTTGCTAACATTTTTAGATGTTCATTACCTTTATCTTCTGATGAAACAGCCATTAAAAAAATATTCTTTACTTTGGAACCATCTAATGAATTCCACTCAATTCCTTCTTCATTTCTGGCAAACATCATTGTCGTTCTAATAACATGTTTACTCTTACCATGAGGAATGGCCAATTCATTACCAATTCCTGTTGTTGAAGCTTTTTCCCTTTCTAGAACATCGCTCTGAAATGCCAAAGCATCATCAATATATCCATTTTCCTTCAAAAGAATTGCCAGTTTTTTAATCGCATCTATTTGATTTAAAGCATTTAGATCTAGAACAATATTTTTCTCGGAAATAAATTCACTTATATTATCACTCATTCTCACTACCCTCTTTTTCTCTTGATTCCAATTCATGTATAACTTCCGCTTTTGTCGTAGCCTTAATAATTTTTTTGATTTTCTTTTTGTTCATAACTATCTCATTCAATGATTCATAAAATTCATTGATAAAAGGTTTAGCATCATCTGTCAAAAGTAAGAAAAATAAAATATTTACTTTTTCATACCCTTTATAAATGCCCTTTTCAGAAATAAAAACAAAAACAGCTGATTGCTTAACATTTTCCTTTGTAGCATGTGGTAAACCTACTTCATCATAAAAAGTCGACGATATTTTTTCTCGTTCTAAAATAGCCTTTTTTAAACCTATATTTGAAATTTTTTTCTTCTCAGCAATTTTACTTATCTCTGTAACAGCATCTTCAAAAGTAACACGTTCATTTTTTATAATAATGTTGTCTAATGTGATTAAATTTCGCATTCCAAATTTTTTATTTCTATATGCTACTTTTCTTAAACTTGCTTTTATTTCTCCAACCGCACTAATATCTAAAAACGGTGTTACAACAATCAGCGGTACATCTCGTTCTACCGTATTAATGGTTGCAATGACTAAATCGGCTTTTCTTATTTCATCTGTGCTCAAATTCTGATATTCATTATTTGACAACACTCTTAAAACTTCTAATTGATTCGAAAAATTTTGTAACAACCGTTGTTTAAGCAATTGTGCCGTGCCTAGCCCTGAACTACAAACAAGATAAACACTAAAAGTTGTCTTTTCTCTCTCAAAATACGCCTGAAAATGTAATGCAATATATGAAACCTCATCATCATCAAAGCTAACGGTATATTTTCTGTGAATTAGATTGCTTAACTTTAGAGCCTCCTCGTAAGCTCTAACAAAATTTTGTTTTATCTCGTCTTTCAAGGGATTTCTAATACTCAACCCTAAATTAATTCTTTTAATTGCAGGTGTCAGATGTAGCGTTAATCCATTCAAAAGATTGGTATCATATTCATCGATATTTTGCTCTAGAAATTCAGATAATTCAGAATTATAGTTAGTGTCAACTTCTTCATTCATTCCTGCTTTCACTGAACGAATATGGATATCCAAGTAATTCTTCTCAGCTTCTGGAATTTTTATTTTGAATTCCTCTTCTAGTTTTTTAACTAAGTAAAGCGTTTCTTTATTAAGAACCCCAGTCGCCTTAAACTTTTTGAATTCACTTTTTTCACTAATTCTAGATAAAGATATAGCAAGATGAATTATTAATGACTCTTTTTCATAATCCGTGAAATTCAATTTTGAACTTGTTATAAAGTCTGCAGTAATCTTGATTATTTTTTCTAACAAATTCTTATCAATAATATTAGCCAGTATTTCTTCATTGACAATTACTTCATCACTTTGTGTATTCCAAAACTTATATAATAAATCAGCCGCGAATTTTCTTTTTTGCTTGGAAGTTCCATCAACAATTAAACCTTCATGTCCTTGAGTCTTAATTGTAATTCCATACCTATCAAGTGTCGGTTTAACCTTTTGAATTTTTGATTCAATTAGAGCTCGACTTACAAAAAAAGAATCAGCCAATTCTTGAATCTTCAATGGATGATTGGAAAATGTCAATTTTGACAACAATGATAATGTAACTTCATCGTCTTCAAAATACATTTTCTTAAGCATCCCCAATTGCTTCACATCACCTTTTATTTGTATGCCATTCCCCCTTTTTCTGATTAATTCGACGTTATATTCATCCAGAAATTCTTCAATGTGATTTAAATGATTAGCAATTGTTTTTCTAGAATACCCAGTACTCTCAGATATATTCTGATAATGGATTGTTACTTGTTTTAAAATCAGGCTCAAAATTTCTTGATCCTTTGCGTCCAAATTCTTCTTTTCTGGCATTGAATATCGACTCCTTTTGAATACGGTTTCATTATATTGTAATAAATCTATTCTTCATACTTATAAAAGTGAACTAACGCTAGTACACCCAAAATGACTTGCCTTGTCCACAACCTTTTACCTCAGTCTTTTCGTTGAAAAATTATAATTCATGTTCTATACTCAGTTTAGTTACATCTGTAACTAAACTGACGAAGGTTTTTATTTAAGGAGGGATTTTCATGTATTACAGTAATGGTAACTATGAAGCTTTTGCTCATCCTCAAAAGCCAGAAAATGCTGAAAATAAATCAGCTTATATTGTCGGCTCTGGTTTGGCTGGATTGGCTGCTGCTGCATTCTTGATTCGTGACGGACAGGTCCCAGGAAATAACATTCATATCTTTGAAGAATTAGAATTACCCGGTGGAAGTATGGATGGGATCTTGAATGAACAAAGAGGCTATATCATTCGTGGTGGACGGGAGATGGAACCTCATTTTGAAACACTATGGGATTTATTTCGTTCAATTCCTACTTTAGATGACCCAGAAACTTCTGTTCTTGATGAGTTTTACTGGTTGAATAAAAAAGATCCTAGTTATTCGACAACTCGTGCCATTGAAAATCGGGGTGAACAAATTACAACTGACGGACAGTTAACCCTCTCACGTAAGGCAATTACAGAAATTGCCAAACTAGTTCTAACATCTGAAAAGCAACTTGGTGATGTTAAAATCAATGAAGTTTTTGGTAGCGAATTCTTTAAATCAAACTTCTGGTTATATTGGTCAACAATGTTTGCTTTTGAGCCTTGGGCTAGTGCGATTGAAATGCGTCGCTATTTACTACGTTTTGTTCATCATGTAGGAACTCTTCAAAACATGTCAGCTTTAAAATTCACAAAATTCAATCAATATGAATCCTTAGTCAAACCTCTTATCAAGTTCCTCAAAGATAAAAACGTTGATTTTCAATATAATACAACTGTTGATAATATTATCGTTAGCCTTTCTAATGGTAAAAAGACTGCTACTGAACTTGTTTTAACTGTTGATGGTGAAAAAGAGAGTATCTCACTTAGTCCAGATGATTTAGTGTTCGTTACTAATGGTTCAATTACAGAAAGTACCACTTATGGCGATAATACTCATCCTGCTCCACAAGAACACAAGGCTGGAGCAAGCTGGGATCTCTGGGAAAAACTAGCGGATCAAGACACGGAATTTGGACGTCCTTCTAAATTCTATAAAAATATTCCTAAAGCGAACTGGGTAATTTCGGCTACTTGTACTTTCACTGATGACCGTATTATTCCCTATATTAAAAAAATTACTGGTAAAGATCCTCACAGTGGCTCAATTGTAACAAGCGGTCCAGTTTCAATCAAAGATTCAAACTGGCTTTTAGGAATCTCTATCAGTCGGCAACCTCATTTTCAACAACAAAAATCAAATGAATTAATTGTATGGCTGTATGGCTTATTTTCTGATCAACCTGGAAATTATGTTCACAAAAAAATTACCGACTGCAGTGGTGAAGAGATTTGTAAAGAATTCTTATACCATATTGGTGTTCCGGAAGAACAAATTGATAGTATCGCTAAGTCTGCTAATTCAGTTCCCGTGAATATGCCTTACATTACCTCATACTTTATGCCAAGAACTGAGGGCGATCGTCCCTTAGTTGTCCCTACTGGTTCACAAAATCTTGCTTTCATTGGTAATTTTGCTGAAACTTCGAGAGATACTGTTTTCACGACTGAATATTCTGTAAGAACCGCAATGGAAGCAGTCTATCAATTACTTGATGTGGATCGCGGAATCCCTGAAGTATTCGCTTCTTCATTTGATCTCAGAACAATTTTAGATTCTGTTTATTACTTAAACGATCAAAAGTCTCTTCAAGAACTGCCGTTGAATAAAATTGAAAAAGTCGGTCTCGATTCTTTCTTGAAAAAAATTCAAGGAACATATTTAGAAGAAATTCTCAAGGAAGAAAAACTAATTTAGGAGGAATAATAATGAAAAAACATAATTTAATTGTAGCTTCTTTAATTTTTGTTTCTGGAGCTGTTGTTGGACATTTTTGTAGTAATAAACTTCTAAAAACTGAGCACTGCTGTAAAAAATCAAATACTTGCTGTTCCACTAATGATTCCAAAATAACTGCTAACGATCCTGTTTACATTCGTGAGACCAAAACTAATGGTGAAGGTCTTTAAGCTAAGCAAGAATACGTTTAAAAGTCACGTACAATCGGCAATCGTTGGAATTAACGCTGAATTTTAAATTGCGAAATATCTTTATCCACAAATAGAGGAGCTGGGACAAAATCAACTTTTGCACCAACTCCTCTTTGCTTATCTATCTACTTGACCTTCTTAGTTGCAGTACAGTAACCATCACTTAAATAATCGTTTCCCCATTTTTTTCTTGCAGATCCTTCCTTATTTTCTTAGCTAATTGATCTGCAAACTTCTTAGCTGGACGCTTGTAGTCTGTTTTTCGCCAATACAATAAACTTGAAAAAATTGCCCCAGAATAATAGGCTATTTCGTACTGTGAAGGTTGCTCATCTCTTATCTTAAGTCTAAAGAAATCATTCAAATACTTACTTTGTTTCTCTAAAGCTAATCCTTCAATTGCAGCGTTCACAATTGCTGATAAAACCTGCGGATTATCTCTAAAATAGCCAAAATAAACCTCTAACAATTGTTCTAATTTATCTAAGCTATGCTGTGAAATATCACTAATAAACTGATCATATTCCTTTTGAATAAATTTATTTAGAATGTCTTCTTTACTGCTATAATTTCTATAAAATGCCATCCTTGATATTCCTGCCTGATTTGCAATATTAGTGATTGAAATATCCGAAAAATTATCATGCTGCATTAATTCGAATAGTGCTTTTTCAGTCTTTGTCTGCGTTTTAACACTTCGTTTATCCATAATTACAGTTCCTTTCAAACTAATTAACTAAGCTATTTTAGTAAAGAATTGCTCTTAATTAAACATCTTTTCTAAATACTTTTTAATTCTCAAATACAAAATTTCCTTAATATCCTGATATTCGAAAAACATAAAATACCAATTCTGCATAATATGAAACCATGTAGATAAACGATAGAATGCTGACAATTCATCTTTACTTTCACTATATTTTTCCCATACCTCATTGTCATATTTTTGAATGAAAGATACTAAGTCCTGTTCTTTAATATTTTTTGATGAAACCCCCTGAAAAAAGGCATACGCAATCCGCTGTTCTTCTTCATCAATAAAGGGCACAGTAAGCTTATTCATGATACATCGCATTACATCAAAAATAGAATTAATATCTGCTGTATGAAAATTTTTGTGTGAGATTGAATAACCTAAGAAATCGCTACCATGGGCAATCGCATGTGCCCATCCTTTTTCAGGAACATATCCACGAAAATCACTTTCTTTTTTCAAATTATCAATTGCACTTTTAAAAATAAGCTCTCGCTGTTTATCGGTAAAAAGCGGCGTTTCTCCATCAGCGTCCAGTAGGATGCTACCCAATAATGCACTAAATGATCGCAAAAAGACACGATCATCCTTTTTTCTGCCAATTTCTGTAAACAATCCTAGATTATTTATAAAACCAGTGATAATCATTTGTTGTTGCTTTGTTGTGAACGACTTTTCTTCAAAACCTCTTGCGAACAAACTATAAATCAATGTATCTCTTAATTCCGGATCCACATTGCCAAGATTGTTCATCATATACATAACCGTTTTATCCTTAAAACTTAGATTGCCTTCAGGTAAATCTATTAGCTTCCTCAGTTCTTTCTTCAAAAAAATCTCCTTGTAATTTAAGATTTTATTTTTAATACTTTTCAATGAAAAATCTTGCTACTTTATTTTACCATCCAACTCCATCTAATTCTGTATTTTCACTAATTATAGTCTATTTTAAAAATATTATTGAATTAATAGTAAATTATAAATTATTTACCTATTATGTATAGTAATTATTTTAATTTCTGCTTTTTAGGACTGACAGTTGACTTAAAATTCAGTAACATTTATACTATCAAAAAGAAAGTATGATAATTGAACGTTGAAGGAAAGAGTAATCGAGTTGATTAGATAATCAGCGACTGCTAATAGTGAAAGAGCAGAATCTAAAATTCGATGAAGATGAATCCAGAGTTTTCGCTAAAAGTGCAAGCTGCTAGCACGTTTTGACTCGATATCGTCTGTAACATAATATTTCTTTATTGTGTTAGTGAGGCTGCGGAATTATTACACCCGTGGTAAATTTGGGTGGTACCACGTTTTGACGTCCCTGCATTAAGTTGCGGGGACTTTTTTATTTATAAATAAATGGATCATGGTAAAAAGGGGAACTTTTATGACAAGAATTAGATTTCATAAGATTAGTGCATGGTTAGTTTTCTGGCGTGGTAGTTCTAGAGGAAGTACCGCCATGCAAAATTAAATAGATTGCTACAAATAATGTACTTATTAAGAAAATTGGGGATGAACGATCAATGAATTCAAGAAAAATTGCTGTCACAACAATCTTTGCTAGTTTATTTTTATTGCTTACTGCATGTGGAAAGCAGACTAGCAGTACACAAAAACAGGTTTTAAACCTTAGCACTACTGCGCCATTAAGTACGATTGATATTTCGAAATCGACAGGTTACGGCCAAACTGGTAATGTTTTTGAAAGCTTTTACCGCTTGGGGAAAAATGGCTCCACAACAGCAGGTTTAGCTAAATCTAGTAGTGTTTCCAAAGATGGTAAAACTTGGACATTCAAAATTAGAAAAGCATATTGGAGCAATGGTGACCGCATAACCGCACAAGATTTTGTTTACTCATGGCGCAGAACAATAAATCCTAAAACGAAATCACCATATTCTTATTTATTCAGCGGTATCAAAAACGCTAATGCCATTATCGCTGGTAAAAAGTCTGCTAATCAGATTGGTATCAGTGCCACTGACAAACAAACTGTTGTCATCAAACTTGATAAAGCAATCTCTTATTTCAAAGTCTTGATGGCATATCCATTATTTGGACCACAAAATCAAAAAGTCGTAGCAAAGTACGGTAGTAAATATGGGACTCGTTCACAATATATGGTTTACTCTGGTCCCTTCACAATCAAGTCATGGACTGGAACAGGCAATAAGTGGAAATTCGTAAAAAATAGTCATTATTGGGATAAGAGCGTAGTCAAACTACATCAAATCAACTATACAGTTGTAGAAAACCCAACAACTGGTCATGAATTATATCAACAAAGCAAATTGGATTTGACACCTTTGTCTAACCAACAAGTCAAAAATTACAAAAATTCATCACAGTTTAAATCATATCCATATTCTTACATCTCATATCTTGCTTATAACTTCAATGATAAAGATACTGATAAGCGCAAGGCATTAAATAATCGTTATATTCGTCTAGCAATGTCTTTAGCAATTAATCGTCAAGTTCTTACTAAGAAAGTATTAGGGGATGGTTCCTACATTCCAACTGGTTTTGTGGCTTCTGGGTTAGCAAAGGATCCAAAAACTGGTGAAGATTTTGCTAAACAACAAACAGTTAAAAACACTGTCACTTACAATGAAAAGCTAGCAAAAGAATACTGGGAAAAAGGTCTGCAAGAAACTGGACTTAAGAGTCTAAAACTAACATTATTATCTTCAAACGATGATAGTAGCAGTAGCGTTGTTTCTCAATACCTACAGTCACAATATGCTAAAGTCTTACCTGGTCTATCAATAAACATTCGCAGTGTACCAAGCAATAATGCTTCGCAAAATGCCAAGGATGGAGATTTTGATCTGTACTTATCTGGTTGGGGTGGTGATTTCAATGATCCAATCACATTCCTTCAAATTCCGTTAACTGGAACTTCTTATAATTATGGTGGATACTCAAGTTCTCAATATGATGCACTCATAGAGAAAGCACAAAACGAAGATGCTAATAATACAAATAAACGTTGGAGTGACTTGGTTGCTGCAGCTAAAATATTCAATGGCGATCAAGGAGTAACACCTATTTATCAACAAGTTACATCTTACTTGCAGAAATCTGATGTTGAGGGGATTATCCATAATACTGCCGGAACACAGTGGAATTATAAGTATACGTATATTAAATAAATAGCACTCTAATAATTACAGCAAAAAAATACCAATTCTAAAAATCAGACTAAAAAGCCTAATTTTTGAGATTGGTATTTTTTTACTATCATTTCAATCTAAAATTTTGCTTGATTCTAAATGATAAATAGCTTGCCTTATTAAAAGTTCTCTTCAACTTATGTTCAGTTATTTTCTTCAGGAACAACTTCCAATACTTTTTTATCAATTACTGTTCCATCCCCAATTGCTACGCCATCTTCCAAAAAGGTCTTCTTAGCCAATGAAGCAATTGCCAAGGTAGAAGTTGTATCAAAGGCTCCTCCAACAACAGCACCCAAAACTGGGACCATCTTGCCTAAATTAATGAGACCTTTGGAACCAAATTTGGTTGCCAAGCGAAAGCCAACTTTTTGATTAATACTTATTAATACAGTACCTGGTATTCTCTTAATCATTCCCGTAGCTAATTTGTTGGTAAATAAGATTCCTGTTGTGTTGCTTAATATATATTGATTTAAAAACCCACCTTTTTTATCATTCACAATTTTCCCCTAATTTATTAAATTACTTACTATTGTGTTAATTATAAACTGTAATAAAATATATTTGAATCATTTTTATAAGTTTCCATAAAAAAAGTAAACCATGTTTCAAACCCATTTGATAATATTATCACCCTTCATCAGCGTAGGGCATTCTCAAATACTCAATAAATAATGAGGAGATAATCAAATGGCAGATAATCAAAATACAAAACATGAACTTTTTTATAAATATTATGCCCGTTGGATTAAAATCTATAAAGAAGGAGCAGTGCGCCAAGTAACCTTACAAAAATACATGATGACACAACATTGGCTCATGAAACTTATTCCGACTCTTGAAATATGTCAGCTCACCCGTACATCCTACCAACAATTACTTAATGACTATGCACAATTCCATGAAAGACAAACCACAATGGATTTCCACCATCAATTAAAAGCTGCAATACTAGACACAGTTGATGAGGGCTGGCTTACACATGATCCAACGCGTAAAGCAATTATCAAGGGTCGTACTCCACGCAACAAAAAAACAAAATTTTTAAATCAATTTGAAGTTCATAAACTTTTAGCAGACTTAACACTTGGGTCAACACTCGATTGGGATTGGATGATTCTCTTAATCGCTAAGACTGGAATTCGCTTTTCCGAAGCACTTGCATTAACACCCAGTGATTTTGACTTTTTACATCAATCATTAAACATCAATAAAACTTGGGACTATAAAAATAACACCGGTTTTTTACCAACTAAAAACCTGACATCAAATCGAAAAATTCAAATTGATTGGCAAACCGCTATTCAATTCACTGAGTTAATCAAAGGACTACCTGAAGAAAAGCCAATTTTTGTCCATGGAAAAGTTTGGAACTCAACTCCCAACAAGCGACTTGAAAAGCATTGTAAAAATGCAGGAATTTCAATTATTTCAATTCATGGATTACGTCACACTCATGCCTCTCTTTTACTGTTTGCAGGAGTTTCGATTGCCAGCGTGGCCCGTCGTCTCGGTCACGCAAGTATGACAACAACTCAAAAAACTTACCTGCATATTATCTCTGAACTTGAAAACAAAGACATTGACCTAGTCATGCGTTCATTATCAAGTTTAAGTAGCTAACTATTACCTTACGAGAATGACCTACGCTGATGAAGAGTGATAGTGTCATCAAGGCTTTTGAAAAATGCTCCCAATTTGACTTGTTCACCTTTGTTCGGCAAAGTTACTTCGATAGATTCAATATCTGAACCGTTATAGCTAGGCAAAGCACCAACTTGTGCATATCGAGGTAAGTTGATTGTTTCAAACAAAGTCTTTCCGAAATCAATATTCCAAGAGCCATCAAAGACATACGCCATGGTGTTGTTATCAATTAAGAATGGACTTGTCACAAGACGTTTACGATTGAGCATGATCGCTGCTCCAACTTTCGCAAACATGACTGCTGGGACCGTCTCAATTATTTTCCATTTTTTGCGTGACAACTGCTCGTAATTGACATAATTATTGGCGTTAACCATTTCATGCTCGTTACCAGGCTTGTTCATATCCGATACCTTGTAAAATGGAACACCTTCTGTTCCACCTTGTTCAGCATCTGGAAAACCAATTCCAGATTGTGTTTTACCAACTTCCCCTAACTTACGCTGTTCCCAAACGTACGCAAAAAGACCCAGAATTTCATTTCTTGGTCTCTTTTTTTAACTTCAAATTAAATTTATTGAGCTATACTCCTAAAATTTTTAATTGCTCTGCAATTTTTGCTTCAAGTTCTGCAATTTCTTGGTTATCTTTAGCTAACAAAGACTTAACCTCTTGTAAGTCAATTGGCTCTTCTTCTTCAAAAGTATCTACATAGCGTGGAATATTCAAATTATACTCGTTCTCACGAATTTCATCTATTGAGGCAAGGTGTGCATACTTATCAACATTTACTCGATTTCGATAAGTTTCTACAATTTTATTAATGTTTTCGTTACTCAATCTATTTTGATTCTTACCTTTTTCAAACTCATTACTTGCGTCAATAAATAAAATATCCTTTGTAGTACGTTTCTTCTTGAACACAAGAATAGTCGTTGGAATTGATACACCATAAAATAGGTTTGCGGGTAACCCAATAACAGCATAAATTCGATTTCCACTCTTATGTTCAATCAAGTTTTTGCGAATTACTCCTTCTGCAGCGCCACGGAATAACACACCATGTGGTAATACAATCGCCATGGTTCCTTCTTCATTTAGATGATACAAGCTGTGAAGAACAAATGCATAGTCTGCTTTCGTCTTAGGTGCAAGTTTACCATAATCACTGAAACGTGGATCCCTTAACTTTGTTTCACTATTATCCCAATGGGCTGAGTACGGGGGGTTCGCAACTACCGCATCAAAAGACCGCGGATGATCCACTCCTTTAACATCAAGTCCATCTGGCCAATCACTTTCAAGTGTATCGGCATTAGAAAGTGCCATATTATTAAAAGAAACTCCATGCATCATTAAATTCATTCGTGCTAAGTTATAAGTTGTCGTATTCTTCTCCTGACCATAATACTTAATTGCTCCAGGATGGGTTCCACCTGGTAATTCATTACCAACTGTCAAAAGCAATGATCCTGAACCACAAGTTGGATCATAGACGGAAAATGTTCTATCCGACTCTTCAATATCGTCAGTTACTACCTTTGCAAGAATTTTAGATACTTCATGCGGCGTATAGAACTCTCCGCCCTTCTTTCCCGCCGAAGCGGCAAATTGTCCAATCAGATATTCATAAATAACACCCAAAATATCTTTCCCATCTTCACCCTTATAATCAATGTCATCAACCAATTTTACAATCCGATTCAAAGACTTGGCACGTTCATTTGTGGATGAGCCCAGGCGAGAATCACCTAAATTTATGTCATTGAAGACTCCTCGAAAATCTTGTGAGGCTTCTTTATTAAGTTCAGTATTTTTGTTGAAATTATCAAAGATAGTCTGGTAATCACTTGGAATAACCATACTATTATCAATCTTATTAATCAGTGATTCCCATGTATCTAGTGGTGCAATTGCATATCCAAGACTTGAAGAAATATCTTCAAGATATTCTTTAAGATCTTCTCCGTTTGCTTCTTTTAAATATACTTTGTTTACTGACTCTCCTTCTGAAATATCTAAAACATTATTTTCAACCAAATAATGCTCTTGGAATTCAGATAAATAACGATAAAACATGAATGCTAGAATGTAGTTCTTATATTCAGCAGCATCCATATTCCCCCGGAGTTCATTCGCCATTGCCCAGAGTTTGCCGGTTATAGTTTGTAAATTGTTCTCTGCCATTTTTATGTCTCCTTCTATCTTCTTAATTTAAACAAACATTTGTTGTAAAAGTGCCTTTTTCTGTAGTTTTAGATGGTCTATTTTACGCTGATGAAGGGTAATAGCGTCCTCAAGTTGCTCAAAGAAGGCACCAATTTTTCGTTGTTCTTTTAGTTTTGGATATAATAAATTTATTTGTTGCAAATCAGAACTGTGAAGATGAACCACGGATTTTCCTTGAGCTCTCTTAGCCATTTCCTTTTGTTGTGGGCCATTTGAAATAGTTAATGCTAAAAATAACGAATCAATTAATACATCAGGCTTGATAACATTTAGATCTCCACCCAATATAAATCCTGATTTACCAACAACAGAAGCTCTGGAAATATCCTCTGCGGTTTCTCCGGAAGCAGGAACAATAACTTCCTTTCCTTTACTAGTTACAGATCTATCTTTCGGTACTACAAAAGTATCTACATCATTAATCACTGTTTTATACTTGGTATATAGACGACCATAAAGAATAATAGGGCTGCCATTTTCAGTCAAATCTTCTTTTGTGTATCCGTTTCCTTTTGAAAATTCAGCCACTTCTCCCAACTTACGCTGTTCCCAAACGTCAGTAAAATCTGGAAAGCGTAATTTTGGAAATTTTTCTCCATTTTTAGGAAATATTTTTTGAAGTAGACCACTTTTTAACTTTTTTAAATGTGTAAGCCTACGCTGATGAAGAACGATAGTGTTGTCTAACTGCTGGAAAAATGAGCCTATTTTTTCTTGTTCCGAAATAGTAGGTACGAATATTTTTATCTGATAGAAAGAATCTATTTCTAAATTACGTCTTACAACGCTCGCTCCTTGAGTAGATGAGTTCTTATACTCTTCTAACATTTTTTGCGTACGTAATTGTGGATTTATAAATGAGCTATCTATATTTATTAATTCAAATGTTTTGTAGCTAGGAGATACTAGACCTTTGCCTATGTTATTAATGTTGATATTACCCAACCATAGATTTTGTGGAGACAAAACCAAATCTCCATTTTTTATGATCTTATATCCCAAATTAGAGGTGCCTGAAACACGTCCCTCACGAAATTCCATTCCCGAGTTTGTACTTGATAGGACCTTATGTTCATCTTCGATTTTAGACTTGATACTAAATTCTTTGAGTAAATCCCCCAACTTACGCTGTTCCCAAGCGTCAGTGAATCCTGGAAACCTCAACTTAGGAACCATTTGTTTTTTCTCACTCATTTTTGTCTCCTTTCAAGCGCTTCATATTGCTTGATAAGGCTTTGAAATAATCTTCATCCACTCTTGCAATTTCATGATGCTTTTCTTGATATTTTTCATATTCCCTATCAACTTTGATATTCGCATTCTTTCGACTAATTGTTCCTTTACCTTCTAAAATATCAGCGCGTTGATAGTTCAGATACCGATCGAGCTCAGCCTTCCAATCAGCCATTGTCATAGTTGTTTGCATTTCTGCTTGATATTCCGCCGTATCTAGATATCCTGAAACTATTAGATTTAGTCGGTTCAATTCTTTTTCATCTAAATAGTTTTTTGATATTTTCAAATCAGCCTTCCTTGGGTAATTCGCTTTATAACTAGTTAGTCCCAAGTCTTCCTTCTTTGCATCTAATCTTGTAAAAATAAGTTCTGGTGCTGTTTGTCCTGTTATTGCATACAGCATTTTATTTTGAACAGTTTGAAAAAATTCACGTGCAAGATTGCTTGAACCATCATAATCGACACTGGTAGCAAAAATATCCAAGACTTGCTGATAAAACAGTCGTTCACTAGAGCGAATATCACGAATCCGCTTTTGTAAATTCTTAAAGTAGGTCAGATCACCAATTAATTTTTCTGTATTTAACGCTGCCCCCGTGATTAAATACTCTTTCAAAACAGTTGATGCGTACCTTCTAAACTGAGCACCACGAGCAGAACGAACTCGGTAACCTATTGCTAGAATCATATCAAGATTATAGAAAGAGACTTCTCTTGAAACTTCTCTATCTCCTTCTTTTTGAACTGTCAACTTATAGTTGACAGTTGCTTTTTCATCGAGCTCATCATCTTCAAAAATCGCCTTGATATGCTTGCTAACATTTTGTTTTGATGTTTGGAATAACTCGGCAATTTCCAATTGTGACAGCCACACCGTTCCATCTTGCAGATGAAGTTCAATTTTAGATTTCCCATCTTCCGTATTATAAAAAATTATATTACTCGCCACATTTACCCTCCTTACCACAGTTGACCACTTATTCCGTTGCTTAACTTTCCGTTAATTCATCAGCCAACTCATAAATTGCCTCGCGTAACCCATTACGATATTTAATCTTCGAAAACTTTTGGATATCCTTGTCATGCGCCAACATTTTATACTCAGCACTTGCTTTTGCGATAATGTCACGAATTTGTCCGGTATCATCTAAGTCCTGTAAACCAAAGCGATGACGACTAAAGAGTTCACGCATTTGTACACTTGTTATGATTTCCGTAATTCCCCATTTCACACGAAAATCAAGCAGCGTTCTATCCAGACTGACATTATTGGCAGCTTCAATAACCCTTTCACTATCTTTTAGTTTAGCCGGATAGGTAAAATCAGAGTCACTTGGAGGAAAGTGACCTTTGATAATTGCAACTGCTGCATTAGTAATCTTAGTTGCGTAATTTCGGTCATCCAAACCATTTGCAAATTGATTAATTTTTCTTTGTGTCTCCTTAGCTTCTTCTGTCTTACCTTCATGTACTTCGTTCAACAATCTTTCAACCAATTCCGTCAAGTAATCATAATCGATTTTAACGTCCTTGATGTGTGTCATCCGCAGTTCAATCTGGTAAATTGGAATCTTCTTATTCTTAGAAATAATCAATTTCAACTCATTTGTCAATACAGTTGTCAGCATGACTTCTTGTTCAGAAGTCATTCCTAAAGCCTCTATTAACTCATCAGGATTATCGTAGTTAAATCCCTCATTCTCACCACCCACTTCTTCAGAATTATATTGTTTCAATTTAGCCATGCCTTTGTTATATTCATGAAGCAAACCAAGCATTGTATCTTTTTTCTTCTCTGAAGGTGGCAACTGTGTAAATTCACTTGTCAGATGTGAGAGGTTTGTAACAACTTCCTTCGTATCTGAAAATACATTCTTGAACTCAGGTGCTGTGATCCCATCTTTTATATTTTGCTTATTTCGTTCTTCATCAGATAAAATGGCTGAATCTTTATTAGCATAAATTGCTAATGCATGGTTCATCAATCTTTCATTTTGTGCTGGCCAACGATAATTTACAATCCGTCCCCATGGTTTTGCTTGCATATCAGCAATCCGGTTTGTACGTGAATATGCTTGAATCAGACCTGCACCTTTTAATGTCCGATCAACATAAAGTGTATTGAGCTCTGGTGCATCAAAGCCCGTCAAGAGTTGGTCAACAACAATGACTAAGTCAAGAAAATTACCATCACTAGCTGATTTATTTAGGCGTGAAGTAACATCTTGTGTATATCCCGTTACATCATCCATCCCAAAGTTTGTACCAAATTGGGTGTTATAACTGCTTATAGCATCAAAAAGTCCATTATTAGTTTTAAGCATATTATTGCTATTGGATGTATTTTGGCTAAAAGTAACTGCAACTTTTAGGGTTTGTTTTCCTTCAGTCCTATTAAGTTCATTCACTCGTTGAAATTCTTCAAAGTACATTATTGCCATAGGAATACTGGCCTTCCCTCCACCAACGTGTGTTGTCAGCAAGGCATTGTACTTACCTTCAACTGAGCGATTGCGCCAATTCTTAAAGATGTCTTTAACGACTTCATGAACATGATCTGGATTTTCATCATAAAAGCTTGGTTCTACGGCATCATCCATATCATCTGGTGATAAATTGATAATCTTCTCTTGAATTTTTTCTTCTGTCCATTTAGGGTATCGATTACGATAAAAATTTGGTAGATATTTATCCTTCATTTCTTCCTCATTAATCGTTGTTTCAAAATCCACTTTAAATCCTAAAACATTACGATCAGCAATCGCCTCTCGGATAGTATAAGCATGTAATAAAGGACCAAAAACATCTTCTGTGCGCAAGCCTGTCGTCGTTTCATCAAACATTGGTGTTCCAGTATAACCAACCCAAGCAGATTTCCTAAAAGACTTTTGAATATTCTTGAATGAATCTCCTCCAGTTGAACGATGGGCTTCGTCAACAATAAAAACAATATTCTTATTTGGTGCTTTAAACGATTGCCGTTTAACTAATGTGTCTAACTTCTGAACTGAAGTTACAATAATACTATTATCTTTTGATTTCAGTTTACGACTTAAATCAGTTGTATTACTTGTATTTTGAATACTTCCATCAATACTATCAGTAGAATCCGGATCATATGCCTTGTAATTCTCATTTGTCTGATTAGTTAAGGCAATTCGGTCAACTACAAAGACTACTTTATCAATTTTTGGCATCCGGCTTGCAAGCCAGGCTGTTTTAAAAGAAGTAATTGTTTTCCCTGAACCTGTTGTGTGCCAGATATACCCAATTTTGTTAATGCCAAGCTCAAAATCCACATGTTTCAAGCCCTCAATAACTTTTTGTGTAGCATATACTTGATATGGGCGCATAACCTTAAGCATCTGCTTATTTTTAGTTCCATCCAAAATCATGTAATTGGTCGCCATTTGATGAGCCATCGGTATAGAAAGCATTGAATCTGCAAATTCCTTCCAATTACGCACAATACTATTATCGCTTTTTCGCTGCCAATTAAATGCGAAGTCTGTGTTGAACTTATCTGGGGTCGTATTGGCCATATACTTGACATTATTCGGCGTAATTGCAACTCGAATCTGAAGTGTTGAGAAAATATCACGATACTGGTTTTCCTCTGCATATTGATTCATTTGGTTCAACGCTTCGTTCACATCATGCGTATCACGCTTCTCCTCAATTTGAATAATTGGTAATCCATTGATTAAAAGAGTTGTATCAAACCGTCGCTTTTGTCTTCCAATAATCACTGCAGGTCTTTCAATTTGATTAACTACTTGATAAACCGTATCACCTGCACCAATTTGTTTTTGGTCAAATATAGTTAAAAATACATGACGCCCATCATCCAAATCAATTTCAATTTGTGATACACCATTTAAACCATATAAAAACTGACCTGCTTCATATGGTGTTTGGATATCAGAAATAATTTTCTTAACTTGATTAAATTCAACAGTACTCAATTCATGTTCTAACGTATTTTGATTATGTTGCTCCAAAATTTGTTTAAAATTACGCCATAATTGTTCAGTATTTTTAATTTGTGGTTCATATTTCCATTTTTTTGTTTTAACTATGTAATCTACAGGTTCTTCTTTAAGTGTTGTGTTTTCACCACTAGGTTTATCAATTGTTCCACTTGTAATGTATTGAATCAAGTCTGTCTCAAACTTCGCCTCATTCATCAGTTATTAATCCCCCTTAATTTTTCTATCACTATCGTATTTTCTAATGCCACTACTCGCTTTTTTAATGCCTGCAATCGTAATTGATTAAAATAAATTTCACCAATAATTCTTTGTTTTTCTATCGAAACAATTTTGGGCAACTCTAGCTCTCTTACTTGTCTAATTGTATATTTCAACACCATTGATCCTTGCAATCCCACTTTAAATTGTCGCTTTATACTTGTATTTTCATTCAATAGATAAATAAGATACTTTGCATCTATTTCATCATTTAAAATCAACTTCACATAATTTTGGGTAAATAAATATCCCTGATGAATATCCCTAACAATAGTCGCTTTTCCTGATATTAAACTAAAAAGTACATCGCCTTCATTAACTATATTTACCTTATCTAAAGTACGTATTTGCTTACTGTCAGATGTATCCACTTGTAAATTTACTAAGTCACTTTCCAATTCTGTCTGCCCATAATAAGTATATAGGGGCGCAGTGTTATCTAGCACTTCATTTATCCGAAATTGTGGAGAACCACTAACGACTTTAATCATATTTTTTATTTTCCCCATATCTTCCTTACCTTTCTATACTTACTAATACAAGGTGATTATATCCTTTAAAATCACCAATGTCAATATATTAAAATGTAATTTCAAGAAACCACATTTTAAAATAACGAAATTTGTTCTTTTTTGATTCACTAACCATTCTTGTTGACTTCCCCAAAATGTTATGTTACTTTCAAATAGTAATAGTTACTATTTAAAATTCAATGAGTGAATTAACATGCGCACAAACATTATTTTAGAATGTAAAGAAACTCGGGAACGTCTCTACCTGACAAGTAAGAATAAGCGGAATACACCTGAAGCTCTCAAACTTATGAAGTATTCACCACGCCTCAAACAACGTGCACTTTTCGTTGAAGTTAGAAAATAAAGGAGATACTTATGTCAACTAAAACTGATTTATCTACAGCTTACCGCATGCTTAAAAGCCCTAACATCAAGACCAGAAAACGTGCATTAAAAATTCTGCATGATTCTCGTAAAAATAAAGCTAGAAATAAATAATTTTTAATAGTAAATGCTACATTTCTTTTATTACTTTCATCTTATATGTCTCCTTCAAAAATTTGGTATAATATATTCCAGTACTTTATGTATTGGAGGACACTATGAAGAACAAAGATTTATAATTATTAATTCCTGCTGATATTAGTGAGAAATTAGATCTCAAAGACAATGATAAAGCCATACTCAGTATTCGCAATAATAAACTAATTGTCCAATTTCAAGATAACCAATTACATACTGTCAGAAATTCCTTTATCTGGCCAATTATTATTGCACTAATTACGAGTATTGGTTTTTATATTTACTGTATTAGTCAAAATATAGAATCTATTAAAATGGCTGGTAACTCTTCATTGGCCACTGCAATCATCATGTTAGGTGCAATTATTGGTACCATTCTTTTTACTTTTTTCTTTATCATTGATCGGAAAAATCCGCACAATGAATTTACAAAAAATGTGTACTGGCGAAATTTTCCAGTTATCGTTATTTCTTTCACACTAATCCTTGCTCTTTGCCTTGTTAGTGCAATGTGGTTACTAGGTGTTTTATTTAAAGGGGCAGTATTTGATAACTTTACAGCTAGTATTATTCTTTTTGTATTCTGTACTCTTATCAATCTTGTTATGATTCACTTTGCATTAACAATTGATGGCAATATGCTCTCAACAATCCTTACACTTGTAATCATTAGTGGAGTCGTCATCTCAATGGCGGTCAATAACAGACGCTATTGGTGGCAACATAATCTCAGCTTTTTAGGAACCAATCAAGCATCAAGTGGATGGCAGTTTAATGCAACTCTTATCTTGTCTGCACTCTTGATGTTAGCGTTAATTGACTACTTATTTGTAAGTTTGCATGATACTTATGCTCATACATGGAAACTTTGGCTTTTGCGTATCTTATTAACAATGGTTGCAATTAATCTAGGTTTAGTTGGGGTTTTTCCTAACGATGCTTCTTTCCACATGTTGCATGATCATGTGGCTCTTTTTCTGATTTACTTTGTGCTGATCTTGATTATCGGAATTCGTTGGCTACTACCTGAAATAACGAAAGAATTTATACTGCTATCTTATGCAGTGGGAATATTACTGATCATCTCGGAATTTCTTTTCAGCATTATTGGCTACTTTTCTTTAACTGCCTTTGAAATTATTTCTTTCATGCTTTCATTTGGCTGGTTATTATTAGTATTCAACTATATTGAAAGGCTGATTGGCAACAATACTCAGAGTTATATCCACCTTAAATGAGCACAAATAAAAAAGCGCTCCATAATAATTAGATTTTTGTCTAACTATTATGGGGCACTTCAAAAGTAAAATATTGATTCAGTTCCTCTATTTATTTCGTATAAACGTGTTTCATAAGTCAAAATTCTCCGTCTAACTTCGAATTACTCATATCAAAGTACTCGCTATGTTCGTAATTTCAAGTTAGTACTCAAATTTTCCCGACTTATGGTACACTACCTTTTAGTTTGTACAACTTGCTCATTTTGTTATCTTTGACAAATCTTTTGGATCAACAAAGAACTTAACTTCACCAGTCTTTGGATCAACTTTTGCTTTTACATCTACCGTCTTGGGTATCAATGAATTTTTTTCAATTATTAATTTTAGTTGATTATTTCCATAGGTTGCCGTTTTAAAAATTTTTTCAGTCATAAACATTCTCCTTTATTGCTAGTTTTATTAGTTTATAAATTCCACACTCATTGTTTCTGCATCGATTCTCACATGTGTCCCCAATGGCGTGGTTATCATTGGAACAGTATGTGAACTATCGTAATCATAAATAATTGGTAATTTTTTACTACCCAACACTTCTTGTAAAATATCGATTGGCTTTTTGCCACTCCCCTCATCATCAAAAAGAGCGTGTTTACCCAATACAATTCCCTTAATATTATCAAAAACCCCCGCTAACTTAAGCATCACAAAGTTTTTTTCAACTGTTGAAGCATCTTTTTCGGAATCTTCAATCAATAAAATATCATTCTGAGTGAAGTTTGGAAAATATTCAGAGGCAATCAAACCATACATCGTGTTAAGATTGCCACCAATAATTCTTCCTTCTAAAACTGGCTCCTTTATATAATGCCACTTATTGGGAGTCATATCCTTTTCATGCTCAAAATTCTCCCAATTTATTTTTTCATCGGTCCAATAATTAGGTGCTTGTAACGTAATTTTTGCATTATTTTCTAAATTAACAACTTCTGTAAAATAATTCCATGTTTCCCCAACAAGCGGTTCCCACTCACCAAAGGAAGAAACAAGTGCTGGTCCATACAAAACTCGACACTGAGGTACCTTAGTTGTCACCGCTAACAATAACGCTGTTGTATCTGAATAGCCAACAAAAATCTTAGGATGTTTTGCTAGGTAGCCATAGTCAATATATGGCAATACAGCATTTGTATTTGTTCCTCCAATTGTTGACATGATAATCTCAACTTCAGGATTATGAATCAGTCCATTAATTTCTTGTGCACGTTCAATAATACTACCAGAACGATATCCGTCTATCCTTCCCGTAAGACTGCCGGGTATCAATTTAACACCTTTTTCTTTCAAGAATTTTTGAGCACGTTCAAATCTTTTAGGTGACAAAACAGTAATTGGTGTTGAACTTGTATAAAAGCCAATATTCATCCCATCACCTTCTTAAAATTAGATTGGCTAAATCAAACTGATAATTAAACTATTTTTCTTCAAACTGCTGAAACGAGACACCATCAAACATTGCTGCCAGTTCGTCATTATTGAACAAACTTCCCAGTTTTATGGTTAAAGCAATTGGTAATGAATTAATTCCCAACAAATCAACCATTTTTTGAATCTTACTATTTGCAGGCTTAATTATCCCATCTTTTGAAACTCTATATAAAAATAAATTTCGATTACTATTTCGCTTTCCTAAATTTTTCTTATGATCCATTACGTAATTAAACATTTCTATTTCTTTTCTCTTATCTGATTCTTTAACTATGTATATAATATCAGTCATTTTGCTAACCTTCTTTTTTTATTATTCATTATAAATCCTTAAAAGTTCATTTAATTAAGCATATTTAGCTTATTAATTACTAAAATTTTTGCATATCTCTATTCACGACTACCATTATATATTAGAATAACATTATACATACCTAGTCACTTAAGTAATTACTACAAAAGTTAAAGATGCACTTTTAACGGTGCCATAATAACTAATCGTTGTTCCATAAGGAGAATATATCAGATACTATGAAACCTAAAACTTATCCTAGTAAGCGTACACGCTCACAACACACATATGCATTCTACAAAGAACGGCGTGATGATCCCGCATGGCGCGAGGATTACCTAAGAGTTAGGGCAATTCGCCAACGCGCACTTATCATTGAAGTTATGCTTGGAATCCTTGTCATTGCCATAGGGGTCTTTATTGTTAAAGAATCACAAAAACAGTCTACAAACAATCATATTGTGGACTCTACAAGTTCAAGCCAAGCAACCACTCAAAGCAGTTCGAGCAGCAAATCACATGTCTCAACAAGTACAGCTAGCAGTATCAAACAATCAACTACCATTACTAATTATTCACGCTATAATAAATATTCTGGTAAATATATAGGTTACGCTAATTCATATACTTTAGATTTTAAAAAAGGAACATTAGTCGCTGGTGACTCAAGCCAAGCACAAGTTTATTACTTTAAACAAGTTATTTTACATCCTGATGGCAGTCTAGTAATTAACGTTCACAACTCCGTCTCCAAAAGTTCTCCCAATTATTTAAGCGTTCTTTTGGCACCCGCAAATAAAAAAATTACAAAGAACTGGCAAACAGAAACCAGTCTTGATGATAATACGGATGACTCCACAAATCGCTTAAGTTTGGCTACTTCTAATGATAATGGTAAGACATATAATATGAGTCCTGCATATAAGGCATTCTCTGAGAACAGCACTTCTGGCTCAAGTAGTTCTTCGAGTTACTCAACCATTTTTGCAACTACAAATTAGTCAATTATTTTAAGCTACTTATCAAAGGGTTAATTCAACCGTAACATTTTGATTTAACCCTTTTTGTTTTGCATCGAAGTTGGCACGTTTTAATTAAGCACCTCTATTTATCACTAATAAACATGTTCCATAAGTTACACACTCATGCTAATCATTTTTATTTTATTATATAATCAACCATCTTCAGCAAGACTTGTTCATTTTGTGCTGGAATCTGAGCATTTAAGATTTCTTTCTCAGAATAACCAAAAACATTACCATCAATGTACTCACTATCAGCCTCAACCAGTCCTTTTAATGTGGCTGTCGTAGTCTCCATATGAAACTGTAATCCAATTACTTTTTCCTGATAAATGAATGCTTGGTTGTAACAAGCATCCGAACTGTATAATCTGATCGCCTTATCTGGTAAATCAAAAGTATCGCCATGCCAATGAAGAACTTTTAACTCTGTTGGTAAAAAAGAGTAAGCATTCACTTGTCTTTTTATTTCTTTAAAACCAACTTCTTTACCATTTTCATTTGGGTAAACATCTGCTCCCAATACTTGTGCAATTAATTGCGCACCTAGACAAATTCCTAAGACTGGTTTGTGTAAAGCAATAACCTCTCCAATTAATTCTTTTTCCGCAATAAGCCAATCATAGTTATCATTAACACCCATCGGTCCTCCTAAAACAATCATTAATTCAACATCTGCTGCTTTTGGGAGAGAATGGTCACCTTCATACATCTTAATGATTTTTGCATTTAGCTGCTCTAAAATACCTGGTTTTTCAAATGGAACATGCTGTAAAATAAATTTACCCATAATTAAGTCTCCTTTCCTATTCTGATAAGCACATTATATTTTTTCTTGTCCTTTTGGCAATAGTTTTCTAATTCCCCCAGCAGGATGGGGATCATCTCCAATGTACCTTGGTATTATATGAAAATGACAGTGCATCACTGTCTGACCCCCATATGTACCAACATTAACACCGATATTGTACCCATCAGGCGCAAATTGATTATCTAATAATTCTTTTCCACTATGTATTAATTCGTTTATTGCCAATAATTCCTCTTCACTTAAATCAAAATAGTTTGTTCGATGCCGTTTAGGGATGATTAAAAGGTGTCCCTTACTTACGGGACGGATATCCTTGAATCCAACCGCCAAATCATTTTCTAAAATAATTGTTAACTGCTCCCACTGGCAAAAAACACAAGATAATTTTTTCATTTTTTCTCCATTTTTATGATAATTAGACAATTTGATACTCGTTTTCTATTAAATTCACAATTTTTTTCTTATCTGCTTTTTTTCTAACAATCACTAAGTTACTTTGATCTGTTCTGTTAACTTTAATTACTTCGGAAATTTGTTTCTCATCATAAGAAAAAACAAACTTCAAAAATTCCAAATACTCCCGATCAAAATGCTCCTTAAACTGTTCTGGCATTTCCGGTCGTGTTTTTTTATTTATCCTAAATAATATTGAACGTTTAATAATTCGCCAGATAGCTCTAAACTTGCTGATCTTCAACCAGATAATAACATCTGCTTGTTGAAGACGTAGACTCATTGTCGAGCGGTAGTTCCCATCTATAATCCAATTATCTTGTTGCATAAATTTAATTTGTTTTTGGATAAACCATTCTTTCGCATCAGTTGAGTAATTTGTTTGATGCCATAAATTATCAAGTTGTAATAATGGATAATTCAGTTGTGCCGCAATCTGTTTAGACAAGGTGGACTTACCACTCCCACAATTTCCAATAATTATTATTTTCATTAAACTCTCCCTTTTGATGCATACTCTTCTATTTATTCGTCAATTGTAGACCATCTCTTAATTTGTAGCAAAAAAAAGGAGCTCCCCCCAAAAAATGGTTGAGTTCCTATTTTGCACTATATTAGTTGATTGTTGCTGTACTCCAAAAGTTCTTAGCAATTTCTTGACCTTGTGTAATTTTGGCCCATTGTTGTGAAATCGTCAACTCATTACCTGAGTCACATGATGCAAAACCGCATTGATGTGAAATAAATAATCGATCTTTTGGAATAATTTGGCTAGCCTTATCCAATAAACGGTAGACACGTTTCTCATCATCCAATGTATTAGTTTTACTTGAAAGTAACCCTAAAACAACTTCAACATTTGGTTTGTTGCGCAAGACTTCAAGTGCCGAAATATCCCCTGCACGATCATCGTCCCATTCTAGGAAGAAACGATCATAGTGTTGATCACGTAAGAATTTCTCAGCAATTGCATTATATGAACCACCTGCAGCATGACGACTCTCATAATTACCACGACAATTATGTGTCCAGATTTTCAAGCCTAACTTGTGACCATAATCAACAACTGCATTATTAATTGCAACAAATTCATCAGCTAAGTCTTCTAATCCTTGTGTCCCATCTGCAAAAAAGCTACTTTCATTGTCATCTGCAAAAAGTTCCCACAAACAATCATCGAATTGAACAATTTCTCCACCGGCTGCTTGATAATCATCTAAAAATTCTTTGTATGCTTTAATTACACCATCTTTTAAGTCATCTTTTGTTTTATAAACTTGATCTTCTCCAAAAAGGCCATCAAAAACTGTTAATTCGGTAACTGCGTGAGCTGCGCCCCATACAGTTGTTTTGACTGTTCTTCCTTGTGCTTGTTCTTTGATTTCTTTGAAGATATCAATAAAATGATGATTTTTTCCTGACAAAGGTCCAGTAATCTTGATACCAATGTCTTTACGAGTTTCAAAAGTACTATCATCATGATCCTTAAACGTATACCCATGATCAGCAATATATCGTTCAATTCCTTTGAATCCCCATAGAAAATCAAGATGCCACATTGATTTAGAATACTCTCCATCAGTAATCACACTCAAGTTATGTTCAATCTGAGACTGGATAATTTTGCTGATTGCCTTAGACTCTGTTTCTTTATAACCTGGTAAATCATTATAGAATGGATACTTTATATCATCACGATGTTCAATCCTATTCTTATATTCAAGCAATTCTGGTGTTCGTAGTAATGAACCAACTAACTGAAACTTATCAACTGTCATTTTCTATTCCCCCTGCGTTTTCTTCGTTGAATATAGTTTAACAAAAGCAACTGTTATTAGATAATACTTTTTCATTTAATGATATAATAGGTATTACCTATAACTAGAGGAGAAAATCAATGAGAATCCAACAATTACATTATCTTGAAAAAATTGCTGAGACAGGTTCAATGAATGAAGCAGCTAAACAACTTTTCATTAGCCAGCCCTCTCTTTCTCAAGCAATGAAAGAACTTGAAAAAGAATATAAAATCCAACTTTTTTACCGTAGTAAGCTTGGTATCACATTAACTGCAGAAGGGCGCGAGTTCATCAACTACTCACGAAGTGTACTAGACCAAGTCAACTTGCTAAATGAACGATTTGGTAAGGAGGCTGTTCGTAAACAAATTTTTAGTGTCTCTGGTCAGCACTATGCATTCGTTGTCCACGCTTTTGTTGAATTAGTTAAAAAACTTGGCAAAGATGAATATAACTTTACATTGCGCGAAACACAGACTGAAAATGTTCTAAATGATATTCAAACTTTCAGAAGCGAACTTGGTGTAATCTATCTGAATGATTTCAACCGAACCGTCTTAATGCGGCTGATTTCTGAAAAAAATCTTGAATTCATTCCATTATTCATTGCTCATCCCCATGTCTTTGTTGGCCGTGATAATCCTTTAACTAACAAAAAAAGAATTACTCTTGCCGACCTTGAAGATTACACGTACCTTTCTTATGAGCAAGGTGATACCAATTCATTTTATTTTTCAGAAGAGATTCTTAGCACGTTGCAACACAGAAAAGCGATTCAAATCAGTGATCGTGCGACAATTTTTAATCTGATGGTCGGTCTCAATGGCTACACCATCAGTTCTGGAATTATTAGTAGTGAGCTCAATGATGAAAAGATTGTCGCAATTCCATTGGATGTACCGGATAGAATGACCCTTGGATATCTTAAAAGTAAAAAAATTGAACTTAGTGATACCGCTAAAGACTACTTAGACTTATTAAAACAACATATTCGTGGATACGGTTTTGAGATTATTGGAGAGTAAACGAAATTCCTTATTTAACAGTTTCTTTTTGTCCTTTAAAGAACTCAATAACTGCCAATAAAATAAGATACAATATCATCATAATTAATAAGATTTCAAAAAATTTTTTCTCTGCTGAATAAGAAGATTGTGATAATCCATTTATCATGAAGTCTGCCACAACATAACAAATCGGTAGGAACCAAATATATAATATTTTTCTAAATAATTGCCTTTTTTTGCGAAAAGCAAACAATAAAATGCTTTCGATAACTATGAGGATTATTGCAATCAACAGGTAGTACATTAAAAAGAGTCTTGGTAATGTGACACTTTCTCCATCTTTATATAGTTCTTTACCATAAATTAACTTATCCTCAGATCCATCTTCGTGATAATAATAAATTGACTTAACCTTTTCTCCTTTTGCGTTCAAAATTACATTGCCTGCTTTTTGCTTCCTTATCTTGGTATCCCAAATGGTACTCCATGCAGTGAGACTATAGATGTAACCAGATTTTTGATTTCCTCCAGTCCGAAAAATTTCATATCCGTTTACCTTACTGCCAAATTTCAAAAGTATTTTACTATTATCAATTTTTTGGACTGTCACATTTTTTTGATTATTCTTCAAATATTCAGGGGCTGTTAAATACGAAAATAGTAAAGTCATAAATATAGCGGTTACTAAAAACGAGATTATAATTGCAAGTAATCTTCTCTTTTGAAGTCTTTTTTTTATTTTTACCAGCGGTCGTGCATCTTCAACTGTATTTGAAACCGTTGTATAGCTTTCTTCTATATTATTTTTCAAAAAACTATTGCAATCCGGACAATTTTTGAGATGCTCCTCTATGAGCTTTCTTGAGTCATCGCTTAACATATTTTCTACATAAAGTGGAATTAGATCCCTTATGACATTACATGTTACTTTCATTTCTAACCCTCCATTGCTTTTTTTATTTTTTCTTTTGCTCTATAAAAAGTGACACATGCCCAATTATCATTTTTTCCAAACAAACTTCCAATTTGTTTGAAGCTCAATTCTCCAAAAATTCGCAGAGAAAATACTTCCTTATATGGTTCTGGTAAATTATGAATAATTTTTTGCAATTCCATTGCCTTTTCAGCTGATACTAAATTTTTTTCTAGACTAAGTTCACTTTTTGCTTCAGACATTAAAGCATCACTTTTGGTATTTTTATTTTTTCTTAAATAAGAATAATATGAATTTTTAGCAATCTGAAATAGCCAAGTCTTAATATCACTCTTGCCCTTAAAACTTTTAATGGCCTTCAATGCCTTTAAAAATGTTTCAGCAGTGACATCTTCCGCAATATTTTTATCATTTGATAGACTGTAAATGAAATGATAGACATCTTTAAAATACTTGTTGTATAACTCTTCCAACTGTGTCACTTCTTCACCTCCTACCTAATAAGACGCACATGTTTGTAAAATCTTACAAATATAATAAAAAAATAGCACATCAACCAGTTTATGAATAACAAGTCAGTGTGCTATCTTGTTGCATAACTTTAATTTCGTCTTAAAACACAAAATTGAAATACAGCTACTTAGTTCTTAAAATTCCAAAGTGACGCACAATAAATGGAGCTTTTATCGGGCTCAATTTGGTCCATGTATTTTTCTGCCCATTTTCTTTCGTATAATGAACACCGTCATATATAGTCTGACCACTTTTGTTAAACTTATAGGTATCCACGTATAATCTCGTAGTGTTGCCACTAAGAATTGCTTCTAACCCTTCAGATCCATCATAACCCTTTAAATCCACATTTAATGTTTCTGATTTATAGGGTCCCAAGTAATTGTCAGCAGTGGCCCTCGTTAACTTATTCGTTTCAACATCCTCATTCTTATAAAAGAGAACATATTTTCCATTATGATATGTTAGATTTCCATCAATCATATTATTAGGCAAATTAGTCCCAGTTATACTTTTCCAATTATTTAAAATATGACCATTTTCTTTATTAAAATCAGATACATAAAGTTGGAAATTCCCTGTAGTTGTTGATCTTCCAGCCATAATTATATGGTATTTTCCTTTTGCATCTTTAAAAAATTCAGGTGCCCATTCAAAATGATTAACAAATATTTTAGAATGTGGCCATTTTATTTTTTCCCAATGCTTAAAATCTTTAGTTCTCACTAACCCTTTCGTATAGACAATGTACCAATAACCATGGATCTTAACGATACTAGGGTCGCGCACATTCAATCGGGGATAACTGACGTGTAATTTTTTCCATTTAACCCCATCATTTGAATAAATTAACCGCAAGCTATCTTTTCCCGTTTTTTTTCCATTATAAGTTCGTGCAGTATTATAGGGATCACTTTGAAATCCATTTTTGGCTGTAACTGTCATTGGCTGAAAAGTTGCCGCAACATACTTTGCTTTATTAAAATCACTAAACTCCTTTTTGTAATTTTTCGATTTGAATTTCAGCGTTATTTTTCGATTTTTATTATTAAAAAATATAAAAGACTTGGTTGGTGTATATCCTGGAACCTTCTTTTCAAGTTGTTTACTACCCAATAATGTGTGTGGAACACCATAATATTTTACTGAGTTCACTAATAATTTTGTTCCATTTTCATCTACAAAATTAACAGTAATAGTTGTCTTTTTAGACAAATTAACGTACAAAAAAAGACCTACAATAAAAATAATAATACCAATTCCGATTTTTCTAAACAATCCTAATTCCTCCATCTTTTATTATCTTAATTCGATTTTTTTCGTTAATAAATATTGATACTAGCCTTTCATTTTTATATATTATTATACAACTATTCTAAGTTGTTCTTCAAAATCTTTATTGCTAAAAAATATCTTTATATCAATAAAAGCCATGTGATATGAATCGAAAAAATTTGAATGCTATCTCGAAATTACGAACATAGCGAGAAATTTGCTATGAGTAATTCAAAGTTAGCTGGAGCATTTTAACTTATGGAACATATTTATACGAAAAAAAGATCTGAATCAAAATCTAAACTTTGACTCAGACCTCTGTTTGAATTTAGTATACACGTTACATATATTACTTTTCTGCAAATGGAATAACTTGCGTTTTTATATCTGTTGGTGTCAACTCAATTAATCTAATACCTCGTCTTAATGACCCATAGGTATTATATCCCGTTACATTACCATAGCCTAACTTTATTCCTGCATAATCGGCAACAAAATTATTATCATGGTCATGTCCTACAAACAATGCTTTTATATTTTTGGCTTTCTTTAAACTATAAAAGAGTCCTGAATTATATGGTGATGAACAAACTTTTTCATTTTTTTGTCCTTCTAGAAATGACTCTACTAAATTATATTCAGGGAGAGGAATATGCATGAATGCCACGTCTTGCTTATTCTTACCCTTCTCATAGGGTAGCTGCCAGAACCATTCAATTTGTTCTGGTTCAATTGCAGCATAGTTATCGGGTTCTTCCTTTAAGTAATCACCGCTATCCCACACATATAGCACATTACTTAATTTGTTGTTTCGATAAACTTCCAAAGTATAGCTTTCACGATCATTGACAATCATACTATTTTTCTTTGATGCCCTATGCACAAGAAACTGTTCGTACTCTCGTAACTCTGCTCTTGAATATGATCCCTCGCTGTCATGATTTCCATAAGTTATCGCAACAGGAACATCATGTTTGTTAAGCATCTGATACAATTCATGCATTACTTTATCAGGATTATCAACCGATTTGCCCCAAATCAGGTCGCCTGTAATCATAACTAAGTCAAAATCATTCTCGTTTAACAATTGGTCAATCTGCTGCATAGTATGATCGCTTGCTGCATTGAAAGGATACTCACCCAAATGAATATCTGTCAATTGATAAATTCGAAAATTTCCATTACCTGTAATTTCCAAATTCATGGTTATCCCTCCTACAAATAATATTTACTTTCCAAATATGTGTTAAATCCAGCAGAAACACTTGCAACCTTATGAGCATCTGCCCCGTAAACTAAGGGAATTTTTCTTTTTTGTGCTTCTTGTATCCAATTATAATTCGGGCTAGTTTCCGTCTGTGTACTTCTAAAAAGACCAGAAAAATTACAATCAAGAAATTCATTCTTATCCGCAATAACATCTAGAATACTGTGTAATTTATTCTGAACTGCTTCATCCTCCCAAATCGTATTGCAAGAAAACTCGTTTCTCCACTTACGGTATAGCATAATGTGCCCGTATCTTTTGGGTTTATACTGTGCATCCCACAAGACCGCTTCCAACACAGTAGCTAAATATGCTTGAGCAACATTAACTGGTGTTTTATACTCCGCTAACACTCCATTTTTGAAGTCGATTAAACTATCATCTACTGCGTTCAATCCTGCTTTAGTTGGAAGAAAATGTACCGATAAAATTGCATCATCGATTTGATCAGCGTATTTTATCAATTGTTTTTGAGTCCATTCCCGAAATTCAGAAATATAATCTATTTCAAAGCCGATTAATATTTTGATTTTGTCTTGATATTTCAGCTTAATGTTCTGCATTTTGGTAAAATACTTTGGTAATTCATTAATTCTCATAGCTGCTGTGTATATCGAATGTGCAGATCCAACTGCATTTTCATAAAATGCTTGCGGTAATGGGAAATGTTCAGTGATTGAATAAGTCTTGAATCCTGCAGCAATTGCCTTTTGAATGTACAATTCAATATCTTCACCACTACCATGTGAACAAAATTCCATATGATTGTGCCCACTCCAAATATCTCGCGGAATTTCTCTCAATTGCTCTAAGTTCAACATCTCAAATCCCTACCTTTTTGATATCACCTTTTTTTACATAGAACACTACTTCTTTTTCTTTCGTAAAGGCTTGTTGTTGATTTAAAAATTCTGCTTTTAACTCTAATCCTTCTTTTGTAATAAATCTATATTCAAAACGATCACCCAAGATAGAAACACTTTTAATTTTTCCTGAAATAGCCAAATAATCATTGCTTTCTTTTGGCATGTTAACTTGAAAAAGCTCTGGTCTAATAATGAAACTACTTTCATTATCTACAGCAACCTCAACTCCCAAGTCGCGTAATTGTTCAGCACTAAGTATATTATGATTACCAATAAATTTAGCCATAAATAGATTCTGCGGATGTGTATAGATTTCTAATGGCGACCCTTTTTGTTGAACTTTTCCATTATCCATCACAATAATTTCATCGGAAATTGCCATAGCCTCAGCCTGATCATGTGTAACAAAAAGCATGGTAATACCTAACCGCTGCTGATATTCTCTGATCTGATTGCGAAGATCTATTCGAATTTTTGCATCTAAAGCACTCAATGGCTCATCTAATAATAAAATTTTTGGCTCCAATACCATTGCTCTAGCAATTGCTACGCGCTGTTTTTGTCCACCAGAAAGATTCTCAGGATAACTTTGTTCCTTATCTTGCAAATTAACAGTTTTAAGAATTGCATCAACTTTTTTCTTGATTACTGTGTCTGCTTCTTTTCTGACCCTTAATCCATAAGCAACATTTTCAAAGACTGACATATTAGGAAATAATGCATATGATTGAAAGATCATCCCAATATTTCTCTGATTAGCTGCTAAATTCTGAATTTCTTCGCCATCAAGTAGAATTTGCCCAGATATTTTTTGATTCAATCCAGCAATTGCACGAAGGACCGTTGTTTTTCCACTACCACTTGGTCCAAGAAATGTTGTCAGTGTATTTTTTTGAATTTTAAAATTCATATTCTTGATTACCTGATTACCAGATAAATCAATAGCTAAGTCTTTTACCTCTAAGAAAATAGAACTCATAATTTTTTGATATCCTCCACTGCTTCTCCTTTTTTACTGCCTTGACGCTTTATAACAGTAATCATGATTACCGAAATTATTGCTAAAAAGAAGAAGTAAACTGTTGTTAAAACATTGCACGAAAATCATGTGCAATAAACGCATTATCAAGTGCTTGATAGGTTACAGGTAAACTCAACAATGAAATTGCTAATAATAAAACTAACATTTGTGGAATTGGTAAATTTGCATACACTCTCACTAACCCAGTAACCAAGATAATCCCCGGAATTGTAAATGGCAGGACAGTAATAAATCTCAGCTTCGCTTTAATAGTTTCATCATATACGTTTGCATAAAATACAACTGGTAAAAAACAACACATTGCAATGATAGTCGTTATAACTCCAAGAATTATGGATCTAATCAAAGCGGATAAAAAATCTGAATTAGTAATAAGCTGCAGATACCATTCAATGGTCCAACCATCTGGAAAAATGGTGTTTACCCACGATTTGGCAAAGGAGTACATAATGGTTGCTACAATTGGAGCAATTAAATGGATTGAAATAAGTATAATGACAATCTTAGCGATAACCCTATCAGTATGCTTTTCCATTTTAACTAGCACTCCTTCCTTTAACATTTGTAATTCTATTACCTAACCATACTATTATTGTCATAATAACAGTAAAGAGCGTTGCAAAGGCACATGCTAGTGGAACATTGGCAACTAATTCGCCATTAATCAGTGCTCCAATAACCGTCGGAATTGAAACTAAGTTATTCCCCATCAATGCATACGCAGTTTCATATGTTCCCATTGCGTTTGCAAAAAGTAATACAAAAATCTCTACAATATTAGGAAGTATGATTGGAAAGATCACTTTACGAACAAAAAATATTTTTGAAGCTCCTAAAACATTGGACACTTCAAACCATTCCCTGCTTAAGCTATCAAGAACTGGGAAGAAAAACATAATTCCAAGTGGAATCTCAAAAAATGTATAAGCAAAAGTCATCCCAGTTACAGAGTAGATATTCAATGTATCATGCACATGAAGAGTACTAGTAATTGCCTTAAAAACGCCTGCATTTCCAAATAAAATTATTAAAGAAAATGCCAGTGGGACACCTGCAAAACTTGATGACATATTGAATACTGTAATCAATATGTTTTTTGTGCTTACAGATATTTTAGTTAATGCCCAAGCTCCAATTATCGCTACCAGTAGTGATACTAGTGATGTTACTATTGAAATACTGATACTGTTGTAAATGGCTCCACGATAATAGTGGGAGGAAAAAATTTGCTGGTAATTAGTTAAACTAAATCCCCCGCTCATACTCTGTAAACTAGAAATTAGCATCACACATACAGGTATTACTAAAACTAAGAATATAAGCAAACCAAATGGTAAAAATATTTTTAATCGTGTTGACATTTTTTAATTTGCTCCTGTGACTTTATTCTTCCATTCTTGCCCTAACTTCAATGTTTCTTTATTCCAAACATTGTTGTTCTTTACATGATATTGTTTTTTATACTGACTTTCAGGAATTAGTTTTGCTTTCACAGCTGCTGGTAATTTCACATTCTTACGAATTGGTCGTGCATAACCTTTAGCTAAATTAATCTGACCCGCATCTGATAAGATATAAGTTCTAGCGAGTTTTGCGGCATAAGGATGAGCTGCATTTTTGTTAATAATTTGTGTATATCCACTTTCAACGGTTCCATCTGAAGGAACAGTAATCTTGTAACGTTTAGAATTAATCTGGTGTGCATAATTTAAGGCATTAAAGTCCCACATTACAGCAACTTGAATTTCACCTTTTTGTAAGTTTTCAATTGTTGTATCAACAGTTGATAAACGATTCTGTTTCTGCAGTTTTGCAAAATAATTTAGTCCTGGGTTAATATTTTTTTCGCTACCACCATTTGCAAAGGCTGCTGCTAAAACAGAATACTGAGCCTGAGCTGCGGTAGAGACATCTCCAATAGAAACCTTGTATTTTCCTGATGCTAGTTGTTTCCAAGAAGTTGGTGCATCAGAAGAGTCGACATTTTTTGTATCAGTAATAAATACAATTGATCCAGTATATCCTGCCGCATAATATCCATCTTTGTCTTTTGCCCATGATGGGATATCTTTCCAATATTTTGTTTTATAGGCAGTTACTAAATTTTCTTTCTTTGCAGTTGGTGCAACATTGAGCCCAATATCACCTATATCAGGTGCACTAGAAGACTTTCCTGCTGATTTAAATTTTTGCAATTCTTGTGCACTAGACATATCTGTATCTGTATGTGAGATTCCGAATTTCGATTTAATATCATTCCATGTTCCTATCCAATTTGCCCAAGTATCTGGCATCCCAACAGAAACAACTTTTCCCTCTTTTTTTGCTTGCTTGACAATTGTGTTCCAATTATCTGAAGTAGAACTTGCACTATTACTTGAACAAGCACTTAATGTTCCCATTACAACAAGTGCTGCTAAAGTTACCAAATATTTGTTACGTTTTTTCATCGAAAATAGCCTCCAAAACTTTTTTATGCTTTCTTATAAGCACCCTAGGTAGTATATATAATTAATGTTATGAATAAGTATTTAATTTGTAATAGTTCTGCATTTGTTTGGTAACTCTTTTGTATTAGTCTAAAATAATTTATTTTTCAAGTTGATTATTGATAAATATTTTTAATCTAATTAAAAAAAGTATCTTGCTAAAATATATCGTTTTACCAATATACTTAACCAAGATACATACTTATCAATTTATTTAATTAAAAAACCAACTTTTTTCGTTGTGTCTTTCTTACCAGGAAAATACCTGTAAAGATATACAATATATCTAACACAAAAACTCCAAACCATCTCTGTGGCGTAGGTGCTGCAATAACTATACCTTCATTAATAACTATTCCTGTGAAGTCCAACATAAAATGATATAGAATAGTCCATTTTAAACTACCTGTTCTCAGATAAATCGCAGCAAGCATTACTCCAATTGAAAAAGCATTGATTGCTTGTAACAATGTTGCAGAAAATGACTGGCCAAAAAGATTAACCATGTGTGTTACTCCAAATAAAATACTGCTACATAAAATTACAGATAAATAGCCGCTAAAACTGCGTGCACTATACCGTAGCATATTATTAATTAGTATTCCTCGAAAAAAGGTTTCCTCAAATACTGCAACTGCTAGGGCTAATAATAGTGCATCTACAATATGATACAAACTAGTATTTGGTAGTTTTGCAAACCAGCTTGTAATATAAAAAAAGTATATAACAATTGGTAAACTATTAACTCGTAATACTTCTCCAACTGAAATGTCTACTTGATGATTCAACTTAAGATTCAGATATTTCTTGTTTAAAAATAAAACCAATATTGTTAATAATACATCATCCACAACGACACGATTATCTGAATCTATTCCGGCAAATAAATATGCAAAATGGATTATTATAAACACTCCTATCAGACATAACCAAATTCCAACAGTAGTTTTTAGCGCCTTCACATTCATTTTCATCCTCTTCTCTAGGAAAAATATATATGCAACTAATCACCTTATTATAAGTTACAATTTCTATATAAGTAACCCCACAGTTAAAAATGAACACAAAATAGGGAGTGTGACATAAACGGAATAAAAAGAGGAACTGAATCAAAATTTTACTTTTGACCCAGCTCCCACTTTCGCAATATTATATAAATATATTTTTTAATCTTTTAATACTCATAAACTCTTACTTCGTAAGGTCTTAATTCATTTTCGCTATAGCTATCTTTGTAATTACCAATTACCATCCGCTTGTCTTCTGGAATATTATAGTTACGTTTAATCTTCTTATCAGTGAAATTACCGATAACTAACAAGGTTTTCCCCTCATAATTTCGCTTGTATGCAAATACTTCTTCATCTTCTGGATCAAGTTCAACATAATTTCCATAAATAATTAAGTCGCTATTGTGTCGTAATTCAATTAACTTCTGATAATAATAGAATATCGAATTCTGATCTTCCAGTTCATTCTTTGCATTAATTTCAGGATAATTTTTATTTAATCGCATCCAAGGTGTGCCATTTGTAAAACCTGCATTTACAGAATCATCCCATTGCATCGGTGTTCTTGCATTATCACGTGATTCTGTTGCTAAATATCGCATCATTGTATCATGATCAACCAACTGCTCACGTTCAACCAGTTGATGATAGGCCTCAAGTGACTCAATATCTTGGTAGTCTTCCAAATTCTCAAAATGAGCATTTGTCATTCCTAATTCTTCACCTTGGTACACGTATGGTGTTCCTTGAAGCATATGCAAAATTGTCGCTAACATCTCAGCTGATTTAACTCGATATTTTGGAGAATCATTTCCAAAGCGTGAAACAACCCGTGCACGATCATGATTGTTCCAATACAAACTATTCCAGCCTTTGCCATCTAAGGCTTTTTGCCACTTAGATAATGACTTTTTCAAATCTACTAATTTAACTGGCTGATCGTTCCACTTACCTATTCTTGGATCATCATTCATTGTTAAAGTGACATGGTCAAATTGAAAGACCATATTTAGCTCTTTGGCTTCTAAACCTGTATATTCAATCGCATCTTCTGGAGTTGAGCTAGGCATCTCACCTACACTCATCACATCATAATGTGAGAGTACCTTGTCGTTCATTTCTCTCAAATACTCATTGAGTTTCGGTCCATCCGCGACCATTGGTTCAACGCTACCAAATTCAGCTTTTTCAGGATTAGGTGCATCTGGAAGACCAGCTGGTTTTGACAAGAAGTTAATGACGTCCATTCTAAAACCATCAATCCCCTTATCGAGCCAAAACTTCATTAAATCCCAGACATGTTCACGTACCTCGGGATTTTCCCAATTCAAATCTGGTTGTCCCTTAGCAAAAAGGTGCAAGTAATATTGCTTGGTAGCTTCATTATATTCCCATGTAGAACCACCGAAGAATGAACCCCAGTTGTTTGGTACCTTGCCTTCTTTGCCATCACGCCAAATATAGAAATCTCGATATGGATTATCCTTACTCTTTTGGCTTTCTTTAAACCATTTGTGTTGATCAGAGGTATGATTAACCACCAAGTCCATTACAATTCTTAAACCCAGTCGATGCGCCTCCGCCAATAATTTATCAAATATCTCCATATTTCCAAATTTTGGCTGAATTGACCGATAATCACTAATATCATATCCATTATCTTTATCTGGTGACTTATATACCGGATTGAGCCAAATCACATCAACACCTAATTTTTTAATATATGGAAGTCGTTTCAAAACTCCACCCAAATCACCTATTCCATCATCATTACTATCTTGAAAACTCCTTGGATATACTTGATATACAACTGCTTTTTGCCACCATTTCTTCTTCATTTTATTTTTCCTCTCTTTCAAGTAATTATTATTTATTTTATTCTATATTCTCTTGCGGTTTATCCTCTTTGATGACACTAACTGCTATTGCACCTAATAACATAGCAATTCCTGCCACTAGGATCATACCTGGCATCGACTTATTGATTAATGGGAAAATTGCAAAACTCGCAATTGATGCAATAATTTGTGGTAAACAGATTCCGCAATTGAATAATCCCATATAAGCGCCTTCATTTTTACCATCTAACGCGGAAGTGAAGATTGAAAAGGCCTCTGTTTGCATTGTAAGATATGAAATCCCAATTAAACAAAATGGTAAAATTAGTAAATACTTATCATGAATCATAAAAACACCAGTAAAACCAATTGCTCCCATCACAAGACCGACTCTAAACCAGAACTTTCTTTTCAATGGATTCGTCTTCGATAAAATTAAGAATCCCCAGATAACCGCTGCTACAGATTGAATACATGTTAAAATTCCATACCAGTTTCCTGCGGCTTGATAGCCCGCCGATGCCGTATCTGCTGTATTCCAAACATTTTTTGCAATTGCACCAGTTGCATATGTCCATAGATATTGAAATGCAAACCAATCGAATAACTGTACGAACGAAACTTCCCAAAATGCACGTGGAGCTTTCTTAATTAGTGTCCACAAGGAAGGCGCCTCCTTGTGATGATTAGGATCAAGATGATGATACTCCGCATATGATGCGGGATCATATTCCTTAACCTTCATAACTGTATATATCGAAGTTGCCAATAAGATTACAGCTCCAATGTAAAAAGAAAGTCTAACAGATAAAGGAACAACTCCTTGTTCTGCAATATTTGAAACACCAAACATTGTTAATAAGAATGGAAATACTGTCGCAACAACTCCACCAAGATTACTAAATGATTGCTGCCAGGACCAAGCCAAATCCTTTTGATCCTCGTTTACCATATCTCCAACAATCATCTTAAACGGTTGCATACAAACGTTACTAGATAAATCCATGAATAAAATTGCAATTGCTCCAAAAGTCAAAGCTGCAATAGAGGCATAGCCAAACCCAAAAGAACCTGCATTTGGCAATAGCACCATAACTATCGCAGCAATTGGTGCCCCTAATATTAAGTATGGCATTCTTCTTCCATATTTGTTTGACCACGTTAGATCTGAGTACTTTCCAACTAGTGGCTGTACTATCATTCCAGCTAAAGGTGGAAGTATGAAAAAGAATCCTAATTTAGTTGGGTCTGCACCGATTGTCTGAAAAATTCGTCCCATTTGTGATGACTGTAAAGAAAATGCCATATTAACACCGAAAAAACCGAATGTCATTGCAAAAATTGTACTAAGTGGCAATTTAGGAAGTGAATTCGTGATAACCGTTTTACTTTTTTTGTGATCGGTTACATTTACATTTGGCTTAACTGAACCTGTAACTTTTCTCTCCATAACTATCACTCCTTTGTTTTTATTATGTAACTGCTTTCAAAAAGTATTATAATACTTAGAGCAAACGTTTACAATAGGTATTTATAAAAAAAGAAAACGTTTGTGTTAATAATTTCGCATTGATATCTTTTATCTTGATTTTGCGCTAAAATAGTACATATAAAATACTAGGAGAGTTCTCATGAGTGTAACTATTAAAGATATTGCTAAAGAAACTGGTTTTTCTGTTGCAACTGTTTCACGGGTGTTATCTGATAAAACAGGATTTTTTAGTCAGCAAACTGCTGCAATTATAAATGAAACTGCTGCAAAACTTGGGTACAAAAAAAATATGGCTGCAACTGAACTAGTTACACAAAAAAGCAATGTTGTAGCTGTAATTGTTAACTCTACTAAAACAAACTTCTCGGATCAAATAATCAATGGTATCCAAAAAAAAGCCGATGAAGCTGAGAAAAGAGTCATTATTCTATATGCTGGAGACCGTGATGAACGTTCACAAAGAATTGCTTTGTCAACTGCTTTGGAACGCCCTATCCTTGGAATACTCCTTTTATCAGTTGATCTTTTTCCGTCAAATCTCGCAATTTTGACATCTTCAAATATTCCTTTTTACTTTATTTCAATTTCGTTTAAAGATACCATGTTAAATTATATTGCTTCTGACGATCAAGAAATCGGTTATCAAGCTACCAACTACTTAATTTCACAAGGACATAAAAATATTGGAATTGCGGGATTAAATATCGAAAATAGTGCCCATACTGGCGCATTACGTTTTAAAGGCTACCAAAAAGCACTTCGCGAAGCAGGTATAGTATTCAAATCCGATTGGCTACAAACTGGTGATTACAGTTATGAATCTGGTGTTACTGCCTTGCAAAATTATTATCTGAAAAAAGATATTACTGCTGTAATTGCAGCTAGTGATTTAGTTGGGATTGGGATTTTAAACGAATGCAACCGCTTAAAAATTAACGTTCCTGCTGAACTGTCAATTCTCACTACGGATGGGACTAGCCTTTGCGAACTAGTTCGCCCACAATTATCAAGCATTACACAAGATTTTTATCGTATGGGATATTTGAGTACTACTTACCTGATTAACAACACTCAAAATAATGCCTATACAAATATCGCAATTAGTCAACGACAAAGCGTAAAAAGTCTTAATAAGATTGATCACTAAAAAAATATATAGTAAAAGGGTTGAATCAAATTATAATTTTTTGATCCAACCCTTTATTTTGTTCCTATAAGTCATTCTCTACCTACAGTGTAAACGATAATTAAAACCACATTGGCAGCATAATCGCTGTAAGTGCAGTTGCGTCATATTTGACAGCCCGCTGTTTTATCTGGTTATGCAATGTAATTAGTGCACTAGGAAAATCCTTTTGATGTTGCCAATAATACAAAACAATATTTTTTGAAAGTTTGCTAGCCACTAAATCACAATTCCCAGTTTTTTCAAGTTCTTTAGCGAGGGCTAAAATCATCTCACCAGCTTCTGCTTGCTGCTTAACTTGCTCATCCGCATATGCAACACTCAACAAATCTAACATCTTTTCTATATCTTCCTGCTTCTTCATCGCTTGTCCTCCTAAAATACCTAATCAAATAAATTTCTCAAAATTTGTTCTCTATTTTTAATAAACATCTCTGTTATTTGATAACTTTTAGTTTCTTCATACAAGCAACTATGAACTTTGCCATCATCAAACACAAATATTTCTGCATCAGGATATCCCAAAATAATCGGCGAATGCGAAACAATAATAAATTGTGATCCAGCCTCGACACAGTTTCTAATTTCCGCTAGAAGCGTTAATTGTCTCTGGGGTGATAATGCTGCCTCCGGTTCATCCAAAATATAGAGACCATTTGGCTTAAATTGCTTTTGTGCAAGAGCTAAAAAGCTCTCCCCATGGGATTTCTCGTGATACTTTTCAGACGGATGTTTCAAATCAGAATACTCTAATTCCTTGGTAACCACATTATAGAAGCTTTCTGCACGTAAAAAATATCCCCAATCAGCATGAATGACTCCATGTGCCACACGAATTCCATTGAAAAGTTCCGAATGTGTATCGTATGTTGAAAATTGATAATTGCGGCTTCCACCTTCAGGATTAAAGCCATATCTAATTGCAATTGCCTCTAGGAGTGTTGATTTTCCACTACCATTTTCCCCCACAAAAAAAGTCACTGCATGTTTAAAATCTAGTTGTTCTAATCCTTGCAGTGAAGATATCATTCTCGTGTAACTATCTTCGGCAATTTTATTCCAATCCAGTGTAATTCGTTGAATAAAGTTCGCATTTATTGCAATCACCTTCCTTGATGTTCTCTTTTATCTAATATCCCCTAATTTCGTACACTTGATACTCTTTATCAAAATGATATCCTAACTTCTCGGCTAATCCGACTGACCATGGATTATGCGCATCCCAACTCGGATACAAATTTTTCTTTTTGCATTCTAATATTAATTTAGCTGCACTGGCAGTTGCAAGTCCACGTCTGCGAAACTCAGTTTTAGTATCAATTTCAATCTCTATACCATCTTTGTAACGGCTATATGAAGACGCCCCAGCCACAGGAAAATTATCACTGAGTGCAACTACTCCAATCCCAAGCTTCTCGTATTCTTCATAGTTTTTATATAATGAAACAAAGTCTCGACTCCAATCATTTCGCAAACAATAATTGAACATTTGCTTATCGATCATTGTCAATTTAATCTTATCAGGTATATCTTCGGCAAAGACCTGTAATTTTCGTTCGTCAAAAATATTAGGCTCTTTTTTAATTGCGTAGCGACTGACCTTCGTACATCTTTTACCGTAGACCGCCTCAATTACCTTGAACCATTCATTTGATGAAGCTGACATAATAATAAAATCCTGCATACACCATTCTGGTTTAAAACTAACCAATTCTTGATTAGGAACACCCGCTAAAAAACAGAAGTCACCTAAAATCGCCATTGCTGACTGTGGATTTTCAATTGAATCAGCATATAAATGCCCCATCACACCTTGAAGGCAAGACCAAATAATCGTTTCATTCCAACCATTAAATAATTTACTAATCTTATTTGTCCCTGAAACTTGGTATATCATTTTTTTACCTCACCCTTTCGCTAATCAAATTATAACCAATTCAAATCATAGATTAATTAAAAGTATATTCAAATTCATTTGACTTTATTATAGAATATACTAAGCAACAAATCATTTGGAGGAATAAAAATGTTTAACCTTTTACTTCTATCTATCAAATCAGCTACTCTAAAATTTATAATAAAATCAGGATTCATTTATGAATAAGCGTCGCGGTATCATCTTAGCTATTTCTGGAGCGTCATTTTGGGGAACGTCTGGTGTAGCAGTCCAATATCTCTATCAGCATACTTCAATTACATCGGCTTGGCTAGTTGCTATGCGCTTAATAGGTGCTGGATTATTACTTGTAGCATGGGCTCATAATAAATATCATGGTGAAATAACAACTCTTTTACATGACAAACGATCTTGGCCAGAATTATTGCCATTCTCAATTATTGGTGTTGGCGGTTCACAGTTCACTTATTTTACTGCTGTTCAATATAGTAATGCTTCTACGGCTACTGTCATTCAATTTCTTTCACCACTATTCATAATTGCCTATATGTTATTGATAAAACGAATTTTCCCAAAACGAATAGAATTAATTTCTGTTTTTGTAGCAATTATAGGCACAGTTATTTTAGTCACTGATGGACACTTGGATCACCTGTCGCTTTCACCACAAGCACTTATTTGGGGACTACTAGCAGCGTTTTGTACTGCAATGGAAGTCGTAATTCCCAGCAAATTGATGAAACATTACCAGACCATACCTTTAACCGGGGTTTCAATGTTATTTTGTGGAATTTGCCTCTCACCTGTTTTTATGCTTACATCATGGCCTACTCTCGCATTTTTTGAATGGTGCTTGATTGGCTACATTATCATCGGGGGAACGCTATGTGCTTACCTTCTCTTTCTTGCAAGCATTCGCTATATCCCTGTAAGCACTACTGGGATGTTAGGTGCCTTCGAACCCTTAGTTGCGACAATTTTAACAGTTGTTTTGCTAGGCACTCCCATGAGTATATTTTCACTTATTGGTGGTTCATTAATTATAATAGCAACAATCATTCAATCACTCCCAATCGAAAAAATTATTAAAGCACATAAAAAAACAAGCTGGCCTAAATAAGGCGTAATGCTTGTTTTTTTAGTATCTATGTTTATTTGTAATTATGGCTGTTTAGTAATATCAGAACCGAAGTATTTCTTTGAGAGCTTTTTCAAAGTCCCATCATTTCTAAGCGTTTTTAGTGCCTTATTAATACGTCCCTGTAATTTTTTATTTTTCTTATTTAAAAGTGCTGAAATCTCAACTGGTTTAACTTGTTTCGATAAATCTTTAAAATGTAAATCACTTACTTTATTTGTTTTAGCATATGCATAATATGCTTCTGCCGCGTTAATTGTTCCCGCAACTCTTCCCTGACGAATTAATGACAAGCTCGTTGCAAAATCTCCTGAAGAAACAATTTTTGCTTTATATTTCTTAGCAAGAATTTCATTATTTGTCCCAGTACCTTCTGCAAACTTTTTATTCTTAACTTCTTTCAAACTGCTAATTTTATTATTTTTTGCAGAAATTAATGCATATCGTGAATAGATATAAGGGTTAGAGAAAATATACACTTTTTTTCGTTCAGGTGTCTGGGTTATATTATTTAAAACCACATCATACTTTGAAGAACCAACTCCTGCAATCAATGAATCCCATTTTGTTGGTACAAATTTTACTTTCACACCAAGCTGTTTTGCAAGTGCCTTACCCAAATCCACTTCAAATCCCGTTAATTTTCCATTTGACCGATATGAATATGGTTTATATGTTCCTTCTAGTCCAATTGTTAACTGATCTTTAGTAATTAAATCATCTTTGTAAGAGGATGCATTGGTCTTCGTAGGCAGAACTGTAAAAATCCCCAAAGCAACCACAACTGATGCTACCAATAATTCTAATTTTAAAATAAAGTTTCGTTTTCTCATGTCAAAAATCTCCCTAATTTAGTTTTAGCTTAGTACCATTGATGATAAGAACTTCGTTATCCTCAAATTTTTATTATCTTTGAAAAAAAGATCAGGTGCACCATCATAAACAATATTTCCATCTTCTACAAAGACTATTTTGTCAGCTACTTGTTGTGCAAAAGACATATTATGTGTAACAATGACCATTGATTGTCCGTCCTTTGCAAGTTGTAGAAGAACCTGTAAAACTTCAAGCTCTAACTCAGGATCTAATGCAGAAGTAGGTTCATCAAGTAAGATATATTCAGGATTCATAGCTAAAGAACGTGCAATTGCTACCCTTTGAGCCTGTCCACCAGAAAGTTCTTCCGGATAATTATCAATTTTAGCCTCTAAGCCAATTTTCTTTAATATTTTTTTTGCATTTTCAATTGCAGCTTTTTTATCAATCTTCAATACCTGAGTTGGTCCTTCAATTATGTTTCCCAAAACTGAAAAATGCGGAAATAAATTATAATTCTGAAAAACCATTCCCGTTTTCTGTCGTACATAAGATAGTTCTTTTTTATCAACACCCTTTGTAAAGTCTATTATCAAGTCATCAAACAAATATTCCCCACTCTCTGGTGTTTCTAATAAATTCAATGAGCGCAAAATTGTTGATTTTCCAGAACCAGATGGTCCTACTAAAACAGTAACTTTCTTCTCTGGAAAATCTAAGTTAATATTCTTTAAAACAAGGTGATTACCATATGATTTATTAATTTTTCTCAACTTCATCAATTACCACCTCCTTTTTCGGCTTACTAGTTTTTACACCCAGCCTATCTTCAAGTTTTCCTTGTCCCCATGAAAGAATCGTACAGAAAATGGCATAAACTGCGGCTACCAAGGAATACATTAACAATGGTTGATAATTTTCTGCTGCTATTTGTTGACTTACCTCAAACATCTCAACAATAGTAATCGAAGCAGCTAGAGAAGTATCTTTAACTAAACCTATGAAACTATTTGCTAATGGTGGCACAGATACTCTCAGTGCTTGCGGTAATATAATTCTTTTCAATGTTTGATTTCTCGTCATTCCAATTGAGAATGCAGCCTCCCATTGTCCTTTAGGCACTGAACTAATTGCAGCTCTGATTGTTTCAGAAGCATATGCGCCTGTATTAAGTGAAAAGGTTATTATTCCTGCAATAAAAGCATCTAATTTTATTCCTTCTGGAGCTATTCCTTTTATTTTTAGATAAGGTAATCCAAAATAAACAATAAATAATTGCACTAATAATGGCGTGGAACGAAATAACCACACATAAAATCTAAAAACTAACTTTATTATCAAAAAGAATCCTTTTCTTCTGGATAACCTAATTAATGCTGTAGCAAGTGCCAATATTATCCCTAGAAAAAAAGAAATAAGTGTTAATGGCACAGTATACTTAAAACCTGCCTCCAAGATTTGAGGTAAGGCTTTACTAATAATTTCCCACATCTAAACTTCCTCCTACTGTATATAAAAGTACAAAAAAAAACGAAATCTTAAAATAAAAGATTTCGTCTCATCCGTTCCATTTTTTAGCTAGAAAAACATCACGCCAAAAAGGTGGATCGTCTAAGACACAATCCACAAAGACACATATATTGAGTTTTTGATTTCAATATGTTCATCAATGTTTTCCTCACTAAAAATTAATTATACTATCACGGTTATGTTAACCGACTTAATAAAAAAAGTCAACGCCTTTGGCAATGAAAACAAGTTCCATCAGGAATGGTTGCTCATTTCCTTCGCTAAAATTAACGATTTTATTTTTAAAGATTTATATCACGCTAACATTTCATACTGCATTTTACTTGCCAGCTACCCGTTTTAAAACCGTAACTGACTCGATGTGTGTGGTCATCGGGAACTGATCCACCGGTTGAATTGGTTTCACTACTTGATAACCCTGTTCTGTGAATAACTGGATATCACGCACCAACGTTGCTGGATTGCAACTCACATAAACAATTTTTTCTGGGGATAACTTCACTGTACTGTTGATAACTTCTGGTTCTAACCCCTTACGTGGTGGATCAAAGACGACAACATCTGGCTTAATTCCATCTTCAGACCATTTAGACATCCATTCGCTTGCCGTACCAACTTCAAAAGTTGTATTATTAATGTCATTTACAGTTGCGTTTTTCTTAGCATCCGCAATTGCTTCAGGAACGATTTCAACTCCATAGACTTTCTCTGCTTTTTGTGCAAGGTTCAAAGAAATTGTTCCAATTCCACAATATGCATCAATCACAGTTTCTTTTCCGGTTAATTCCGCTGCTTCAACGACTTTTTGATAGATTTTCTCTGTCTGAATGGAGTTAACTTGATAGAATGAATGTGCAGAAATCTCAAAGTTAATGCCATTAAGACTATCAGTAATACGTCCGTCTCCCGCAAGAATTTTTTCCGTTTTTCCTAAAATAACATTTGTCTTTTCCTGATTGACGTTTTGCACAACCGTACGCACATCTGGACAAGCCTTTAGAATTTCATCCACAATCTCATCTGATTCTGGAATTTTCTTCGCCCGTGTTACTAACACTACCATTACTTCATGTGAATAGTACCCACGACGTACAATAATGTGCCGCACTACACCTTTATGTGTCTTCTCATCATACGCACTAATCATATATTTACGCAAAATGTTTCGCACACTCTTGATAACTTCATCAATTCGTTCATCTTGAATAAGATAGTCTTCCATTGGCACAAAATTATGGCTATTCTTCTTAAAAAAACCAGTTTCAAGTTGGTTTTTAACCATTCTGACCGGCACTTGAGCCTTATTACGATAATGAACTGGTTCATCCATTCCCAAGACTGGCGCGACCTCAATTTCTTCCAAATGGGACTTCTTTAACAATTCCACAACTTGATTACGCTTAAAGCTGAGTTGAGCATCATATTTAAGATGTTGCAGTGGTGCAATCCCTGTCTGTGTATAAGTTTTGTTAATTCCTGCAGTTCTAAGCGGACTATCGTTATGCCTGTTGATAACTTTTGCAAATCCATAGTTCTTACTTGCTTTCATCACAGTGATATCCACAACCTCATCAGGAAGTGCATCTTCAATGAATAATGGATAGTGATCAACTTTTCCTACACCCATTCCTTGGTACGTTAAATCGCTAATTGTCAACGTTAATTTTTGATTTTTTGTTACTGGTGGTTTGCTCATTTATTTCTCCTTTTTTATGAATCATAGTTTTACTTTATACTGAATTGTTGATAAGTGCAATCCTTATCCACACAAAACAGCCGTTTGATTTGTCTAAACCAAACGGCTATTTAACTTATCAACATGTTACTAACTATTTTTTACTAGGTACTCCGATTACACCATCACCATCAAGATCCTTTTCTGAGAGGTCCTCGACTTCTGCTACAAAGTGCTCTGCAATAATTTCTTCAGTTGTCTTGGAAGATGTAATTGCAGTATCTGGGATTTTGTCCGTATTAGCGAATATTTGGATATGTTGTTTTAAATCCTTGAACACCATTGGAGCATCTCCACCATATTCACCATCAATATTAATCATCATTTTCTCATCTACTGGTTTAGCAATCACCTTAGAAGTCTTAACATACAAAATACGTGGATCTTTAATATGCCGACCACCGTTTAAAACCATTGTCATCAACTGTAAGATTTCAACAAGATTACTTGTTTTAACTACAATCAATGTAAATTTGCCATCATCAAGTGATGCATCAGGAACAATCTGTTCAAATCCACCAATTGAATTAGTTAATGCCAAGAAAAACATTGACGCTTTACCATCAAAGACACCTTCATCATATTCAAGATGCATATTAATTGGTTTTATGCGTGGTAAGATTTCTGCACCCTTAACAAGGTAAGCGAGATAACCAAAGAGTGACTTATATTGTGATGGAACACCATAAGTCAATTCCGTCAACAATCCACCACCTGCGATATTTACAAAATACTTCTTGTCAGCTTGACCAATATCCATGCTGACTGTTTTGCCTTTAGCAATCACCTTTGCAGCAGCTATCGGATCTTCACGTGGAATCTTCAATGCTCTTGCATAATCATTTGTTGTTCCTGCAGGAATAACTCCCATCATTGGGCGGTGTTTCAATGGTGCAATCCCATTAACCACTTCATTGATGGTACCATCCCCACCAGCCGCAACAATTAAGTTAAATCCTGCTCGCGCTACCCGTTCTGCCTCATCGCGTGCCGAATTTGGCTTAGCGGTTGTACGATACGCACTTGTCTCATATCCAGCATTCTCAAGAATATCAAGAATTTCAACAAGATCATTACGCATTGCCTCACGCCCAGATGTTGGATTGTAAATAATCCGACAACGCTTTTTCATCGCTACCTCTCCTTCAAATCTTCACAAAAAAGGTTGTTAACAGTTCCTTACGCCATTATCTTTTCTGCAAACTTTCCATTAATAACTTATTAACAACTTTAGGGTTCGCTTTACCATGAGTTTCTTTCATGATTTGACCAACCAAGAAACCAATTGCACGTCCCTTACCGTTTTTGAAATCTTCAATTGATTTTTCATTATTATCCAAAACCGTTGCGATCAATGGTTCTAGAACTTTTGGATCTGATAACTGGACAAGCCCCTTAGCCTCGACCCAAGCCTTTGGTTCACTGCCATTTGTAATGATCTCTTGGAAGACCTTCTTAGCTATCTTAGATGAAATCGTTCCATCTTCAATCAACTTAATCATACTTGCTAAGTGTTCTGGTGTTAACTTAGTCTCAAGTAATTCCAACTTATTAGCATTCATGTAGGCATTAACTTCACCCATTAACCAGTTAGCCGCAAGCTTTGCATCTGCACCTTCAGCAACAGTTGATTCAAAGAAGTCAGACATTTCCTTAGTCTGTGTAAGAACTCCTGCATCATACTCTGGAATTCCCCATGAAGAAACATATTTTTCACGACGCTTATCAGGCATTTCAGGGATTGACTCACGAACTTCCTTAATCCAATCATCTGAAATATGGATTGGTGGAATATCTGGTTCTGGGAAGTAACGATAATCACTCGCACCTTCTTTGACACGCATTAAAATTGTCTCGCCTGTTGGTTCATCAAAGCGACGTGTTTCTTGTTGAATTTTTCCACCTGATAATAGTACTCTCTGTTGCCTCTTTGATTCATAGTGAGCACCTTTTTTTACATGTTCAAATGAATTCAAGTTTTTCATTTCTGTCTTTGTTCCAAACTTGTCAGAACCGATTGGACGTACCGATACATTAACATCTGCACGCATGGAACCTTCTTCCATCTTAACATCAGAGATTCCGGTAAACTGAATAATTTGACGCAAACGAACCAAGTAGGCATATGCCTCATCAGCAGAAGTTATATCTGGTTTAGACACAATCTCAATTAATGGTGTTCCCTGTCGATTCAAATCGACATACGAATAACCGTCTGGATTATGTGTATTCTTCCCTGCATCTTCTTCCACATGCATTTCTTCAATTCCAATTTTTTTCTTTTTACCATCTACTTCAATTTCAAGCCAGCCATTACGACCAATTGGAGTCTGTGCTTGTGTAATTTGGTATGCTTTAGGATTATCAGGGTAGAAGTAATTCTTTCGATCAAAATGAATATCTTTTGTAATTTCACAATTAAGTGCTAAAGCTGCACGCATTCCATATTCCAATGCACCTTTATTGATAGTAGGCAATACACCTGGGAAGCCCCAATCAACAACATTAGTGTTTGTATTTTGTTCTACACCATATTTAACAGGTGCGGGCGAGAAAGCCTTTGATTTTGTTTTCATTTCAATATGGACTTCTAGCCCTATCGTTGTTTCAAAATTCATTAATCTTGCCCCCCAAACGTTGGAACCTCTTTATGAAAATCAGTTGCTTGTTCAAATGCATAACCTGCTCGATACATTGTCTCTTCATCAAAGCGATTGGCAATCAACTGCATTCCAATTGGAAGACCATTCGCAAAACCAGCAGGAAGTGACATTCCTGGAAGACCCGCTAAGTTTACAGGAATTGTTAAAATATCATTCATATACATTGTAACTGGGTCATTAATATCCTCACCGATACCAAATGCCGTAGTTGGAGAAGTAGGCCCTAAAACAAGATCATAGTCATTAAATACATTGGCAAAGTCTTGACAAATCAGGGTCCGTACTTGTGCTGCCTTTTTAAAGAATGCATCATAAGTTCCAGCAGATAAGGAGAATGTTCCAAGCATGATTCGACGCTTAACTTCATCACCAAAGCCTTCAGAACGAGACTTCACATAAACATCTTCCAAGTTCTTAACATCAGAAGAGCGATGCCCATAACGAATCCCATCGAAGCGTTGCAGGTTTGAGCTTGCTTCAGATGAAGCAATAATATAATAAACAGGTACCCCATACTTGCTATGTGGCAGACTTACCTCATCAATAATTGCACCCAACTTTTCAAAGACTGCAATCGCATTTTTAATTCCTTCTCGAATCTCTGCAGCAACACCTTCGCCCATGTATTCTTTAGGAACTGCAATTTTCATTCCTTTAATATCGCCATTCAACTTAGAAGTGAAGTCTGGAATAGCATGGCTCGAACTAGTTGAGTCACGTGAATCCAAACCGCTAATTGCATTTAACAAGATTGCATTGTCTTTGACAGTCCTAGTAAATGGTCCAATTTGATCAAGACTTGAAGCAAAAGCAATCAATCCATATCTTGAAACCCGACCATATGTTGGTTTTACCCCAACGATTCCGTTATAAGCAGCTGGTTGACGAATTGAACCTCCCGTATCTGAGCCAAGTGCAGCAATCACTTCGCCAGAAGCAACTGCAGCTGCTGAACCACCAGATGAACCTCCAGGAACCTTATTCTGGTCCCAAGCATTCTTTGTCAACTTGAATGCTGAGCTCTCAGTTGAACCACCCATTGCAAATTCATCCATATTTGTTTTTCCTACTGTAATTGTTTGTAGTGCGTTTAATTTTTCCATTACAGTTGCATCATATATTGGATTAAAATTTTCAAGAATTTTGCTAGCAGCTGTTGTTTTTAAATCTTTCGTTACAATATTATCCTTAATTCCAAGCGGAATTCCTGCCAAAATATTATTTGCAGCAACTCCTTCTTGATCAAGTTGTGCGGCTTGTTTTAATGCGACTTCTTTATTTAAACTCAAGAACGCACCAATTTTTTGATCTCGTTTTTCAATATTATCAAAAGTCTGTTGCGTAAGATCAGTCACACTTAATTCTTTGTTAACCAATAATTCATGCAAACTTGCAAGATCGTGCTTAAAGTAATCCATGGACTATGCTTCCTCACTTTCATCAATGATTGCTGGTACCTTAATATAGCCATCTTGGTGCTGAGGAACATTCTTCATCAATTCTTCACGTGGTGTACCGCTAACTGCAATATCATCACGCATTACGCTTATCGCATCAGTTACATGTGTCGTTACAGGAATTCCTTCAGTATCAACTTCTTTGAGTTGCTGGACCATCCCGATAATCTCATCCATCTGACCTGTAAATTTCTGCAATTCTTCGTCTGTAAAAGCTAATTTTGCTAAACCTGCAACATGCTTTACTTCACTTGCACTAATTGCCATTCAAACTCCCTCTTTTCCTATTTCATCAGTAATCATTTTAGCATAACTAAACAATGATATGCGCAACAGAATTACCTTTTTTAATAGCTTCCAAAAACATGCGTATAGAAACTACTTTCATCTGACTTACGTGCAAGGAAACTTTGAACTGCCCCATCCGTTCCCTTAACCGTTATATCAATCGGAATTCCACTTGGAAGATATGTCTTAGCAGCTTGCGCCAAATATTGTGTGAAACTTGTAATCTCAGTTAAGCTATAAAATTGAGTTGTAATATTAACATTCATCCCTTGAAGCGTCTTATTCTTGTATTCGGCCTGTGCCGTTACTCCAGCAAGATTTGGAAAGAAATTCTGAACTTGCTTCTTAAAACTCTCAAAAGAAGTTTCATCATTATCATTAGGTACTGAAGATACTGAGGTTTCAGGGAAGACATAACTCTTATAATTTAGGCTATTCCAATCACTAATCGTTGACCCATTTGCTACATAGGTATACTGATAGAACGACCCCCCAACAAGGCTGTCATTTGTGGCCTGTTGAAACATTGCAATAATTATTGGCGTATTTTCAGACACACCACTAGTCTTGCGCAGGCGCTCCAAAACCTTAGCGGCTGCTTGTTGCCCCTCAGAAATCATCTTCTCCTTTGAAATGGTTGTAGTATAAGTTGCCCCATACTCTTCTTTTTGGTAGTAGTCTTTTGAATTCATTCCAATTCCAATAGTAATTCCCGCAAGTTGAAGTTTTCCGTCAACTTCTTTCATATAGTCTTGTTCCTCAATCTGTTGAATATAAATTGGATTACGTTTGTCGGCATCCGTTTGACCATTATCTTCTGGATTTAATCCAGTTGAATTACTCTTGGACTTTCTTCCCAACCAATTCTCAACAGTTGTTGAAGATAATAATTGACCTTCACGGAAAACATAATTACTGGTTGAATACTTGGTCTTAGAGATTTGTGTCAATCCAGATTCAAAACTCTTTAAATTCAATAAATTATCCGAATTTTGTGAAATTCCTACTCCTCGTGCTTTACTAGTCAGATACTTGCCATTTTCAACAACACCTTGATATTCACTATCTGCAGATTTTCCCGTCACTTGGTAACCTGATGAAGATGACGCACTCTTTGCAGCATTTTTTACAGTAGACGTGGCCGAATCCAATTTTGCACATCCTGCAAGTAGTACAACACTTAATGCGGCACCTAATATGACTCCTACTTTTTTCACTTTGCAGCCTCCATTTGTTCAATAAACTGTTGCTCACTCATTATTTCAATTCCAAGACTTTCTGCCTTTGCCAACTTACTACCAGCATCATGCCCGACAATTACGATATTTGTTTTTTTGGATACACTGCCTACAACATCAGCACCATTTGCTTCAAGCCATGCTTTTGCCTCTGAACGCTTCAATTGATCTAATGTTCCTGTCAAAACGACTTTTTTACCATTAAAGTAATTATCTGCATTGACACTAATCTTTGTATCAGGCCCTTTATATTCTAAATTAACACCAGCATCCGCTAACTCTGCAACCAATTTTTTGACTTCAACATTGTCAAAATAAGTAACGATACTTGTCGCAATTACCTGTCCCAATGAATCTAATTGTGCAATTTCTTCTTCGTCTGCATCAACTAATTTGATTAAAGACTTAAAATGTATCATCAACAGTTTTGCAACTTTTGCACCTATATGTCGAATTCCTAATCCAAAAAGAAGTCGCTCAACAGAATTATGCCGACTATTAGCAATCGCTGTCAACAAATTATTAGCAGACTTGTCTTTAAAGTTGTCTAATTTAAGTAAATCTTCAAAAGTTAGACGATACAAGTCTGCAACATCACTAATTAGTTGCTTTGTAAATAACTGTTCAACAACTTTAGGACCTAATCCCGTAATATCCATTGCATTTCGTGACGCAAAGTGAACCAGACTCTCCTTAACTAAGGCAGGGCATTTTGGATTAATGCAACGCAAAGCGACTTCCCCGTCAAGATGGACTAACTCTGCATTACATACTGGACACTTCGTTGGAATTTCTATTGGCGTTGAGTCTACAGGACGTTTGGTCAATACTACTTCTGAAACTTCGGGAATGATATCGCCAGCTTTGTGTAATTTTACTGTATCCAATAGATGGATATCTTTTTCTTTTAAGTAGTCTGGATTATGCAATGAGGCTCTTGCAACTGTTGTTCCCGCAAGTTGGACTGGATCCATCACTGCAGTTGGTGTAACCGTCCCTGTTCGGCCAACTGTCCATTCGATTTTTCTTACAACCGTTTCTTGTTCATCTGGAGGAAACTTATAAGCAATCGCCCAACGGGGAACTTTGACCGTATTTCCAACAATTGCATGTGTTGCTAAATCATCTGCTTTTAGTACAATTCCGTCAATTTCATATGGAAGACTTGCCCTTTTTGCTTGATATTTATCAATATAATTAAAAATTTCTTCCATACTTCTTGATTGCTGAGATTCCAAATTGACTTTGAATCCCCACTCATGTAGTTTTTTAAGCACCTCTGTTTGGGTCTTTAAGTCAAATTTATCAGGTTCCATCAAATAATAGATAAAAGTACTAAGTTGTCTTGCAGCCGTTACCTTAGTGTCTAGCTGTCGTAAACTTCCTGCTGCGGCATTTCGCGGATTCGCAAAAATCGGTAATCCCTGTTCTTCTCTTTTTTTATTAAGACCTACGAAAGCTTTCTTCGGCATATAACACTCGCCCCGAACTTCTAGCGTAACCGGTTCATTCAACCTCAGCGGAATTGCTCTAATTGTCTTTAAGTTTTCTGTGATATCTTCGCCAATTATTCCATTACCGCGAGTTGAGCCTTGTACAAAAATTCCATCTTTATAAATAAGTGAAATTGCCAAACCATCAATTTTAAGTTCACAACTGTAATCGACTTTCGTAGCAAGTGCTTTACTCAATCGCTGATCAAATTGATCTAATTCTTGTTTTGAAAAAACATCCCCCAATGAGAGCATTGGAATTTCATGTTCTTTCTTCTCAAAGCCGCTCAGAACTTGCCCCCCGACCCTTTGTGTGGGAGAATCTTCCAGAATAAATGTCGGATATTCCCGTTCCAATTCGATAAGTTCACGGTAGGCTTTGTCATAAACATAGTCTTCCACAATTGGCTGATCTTCTACATAATAGCGGTTTGCCCAGTCATTTAATTGTTTAACTAATTCCTTAATTTTTTTCTGTGCCTGTTTTTTAGTATCAGCTATCATCTTCTGACCTCCTCTTGATTAGACCTATTTCTTTTTGATTGGTGCAAAGGACGCCAATAGACGTTTGATTCCCATTCCTGTAAATGCAATATCAAGTTCCATATTTTCCCCGCTTCCAGAGAGTTTAACAACTGTACCTTCACCCCAAGCCTTATGTAAGACTTTGTCTCCAACACTCCAGCCAACTTTTTCAGCACCAGTACTTTTATGTTGTTCAACAGTTCCTGCTGGCATCTTGTAGTGAGTCTTAGATTGTCCAAAAGGATACTCTTTTCTAGAATCATTGCGTCTTATACTTGTATTTGCAACTTGTTGATTCTCTGCTTGTAACAATTCAGAGTCGATTTCCTCGATAAATCTTGAGGCCGGGTTAGTCTGTCTTCTGCCGTATAGCATTCTTGAGAATGCGTTTGTCAAAAATAATTCCTTCTCTGCTCGTGTAATTCCAACATAAGCAAGGCGGCGTTCTTCTTCAAGTTCATTTTCATCCATCATAGAACGTGACAGTGGGAAAATTCCTTCTTCCATTCCCATCAAGAAAACAATTGGAAATTCCAACCCTTTAGCCGCATGTAGTGTCATCAAAGTAACCTCATTTGCTTCTTCAACTAAACTATCTTGATCTGAGACTAATGCTAGGTCTGCTAGAAAGTCAACAAATGGGTCGCTATCTTCATCTTCAGGTTCCCATGAATCATCAAATTGTTTAGTCACAGACAAGAATTCTTCCAAGTTTTCCAGGCGGCTTTGATTTTCTAATGTCTTAGAATCTTCTAACACTTTCTTATAGCCACTCTTATCAAGAATACGTTCTGTCATTTCTGTAATACTCAATTTGTCCCGTAATCCATGTAAATCATTAATTAAATTGGCGAAGTTTCCTAATGCATTGCTTGCTTTCCCTGAAATATTGGCCAAAACTGCATTACTTGCCGCATCTAAGAGACTCATTCCCATACTTTGTGCAAAATCATTTAATCGTTCAAGGCTTGTTCCACCAATTCCTCGCTTTGGTTCATTAACAATTCGTTCAAAACTCAATGAATCTTGTGGATTGGTCACAAGCTGCATATATGCTAGAACATCACGAATTTCTTTGCGATCATAAAATTTATGTGCTCCAACAATCTTATAAGGAATATTAGCCTTTATGAACGTTTCTTCAATTGTTCGTGACTGTGCATTCGTACGATATAAAATTGCAAAGTCATTGTATTGATTACCATTTTCACGCATCATTTTTTGAATATTACGCACGACATAAAAAGCCTCATCATTTGCATTTTGTCCACGATAATACTTGATCTTTGTTCCTTCGGTATTTTGTGTCCATAATTCTTTGGCTTTACGGTTCGTATTATTTTTAATTACTGAATTTGCTGCTTGTAAAATTGTTTTTGTAGAGCGGTAGTTTTGTTCCAATTTCACCAGTGTCGCATCTGGATAATCTTGCTCGAAATTCATAATGTTTTCCATATTAGCTCCACGCCAACCATAAATACTTTGATCTGCATCACCCACAACACACAGATTACGATTCTTTTTTGCCAATAAGCTAACAAGTTCATATTGAGCCTGATTAGTATCCTGATACTCATCAACATGAATATATTGGAACTTGCGTTGATAAAACTCAAGTACATCTGGTACTTCTTTAAACAGCCGGTGTGTCAGCATAATTAAATCATCAAAATCGACTGCTTGATTATTTTCTAATTGTCTTTGATACTCTGGATAAACATCCGCAACAACTTGTTCGAATGGTCCTTGAATATTCATCCGATAATCTGCAGGTGTTTTTAAAGCATTCTTTGCATTTGAAATCTCACTTAAAATTGCGCGCGGATCAAACTTTTTAACATCAATATTTAAATCAGCTAATATATGTTTGATAAGTGTCTTTTGTTCACTAGTTCCCGTAATTGTAAAAGCTCGATTGTATCCAATTTTATCAATATCACGTCGTAAAATTCTTACACAGAGTGCATGAAATGTTGAAACCCACACATCATTTGCACCCTCCTTCATTAAATGACCAATTCGTTCCCGCATTTCTGCCGCAGCTTTATTCGTAAATGTAATTGCCAATACATTCCAAGGATTGACTTGTTTTTCCTCAATCAGATAAGCTACACGATGTGTCAAAACACGTGTCTTCCCACTCCCAGCTCCTGCAATAATCAATAGTGGGCCCTCAGTACATAAGACAGCCTCTTGTTGCTTATCATTCATTCCTTTTAGTAGTCTTTCTACCGTCACTTTTTTCAATCCTCTCTTGAATCCAATCATATTTTATTATACCAAAAAAAACATTATGCTTCTTAAAAAAAGACAAAAGAATCAGACTTCAATCACATAGATTTTCATACTTCTTAGGCTAAAAAATACTTTACCATGCTACACATTGTTTCTAAAACAAAATACCACAGCGAAAAATTGAAAAGTTTTTCCCGCTGCAGTATTTTATTCATGTTAGAATCCAAGAATATTTTCTAAAGTTGAAAGACATGAAAATAAATAACAAATTTTGAAAGCTTCATCAAAGTCTGTTAAACCGTTGCTTTTACTTTCATTGTGTATCTTCATCCACTGTTTCATTTGGCTCTTCACCTTCGGTACTTGTATCACTCCAAATATTCGTTGCTTCAATTTGATGAATAGCTGCCGTCGTTGTCTCTGCAAGAACAAGCAGATATCCCGGATTAACCATTCTCTTAGTTTGAGGATAACGATAAAAGCGATAAAACCAATTATCTTTTAATACCCACTGTGTTCTCAATGGTTCTAAGTCTTCATTTTTAATCGCAACCATCACAGTAGGTTGGACAAATCTTACCTGCGGAATTGGCATCCGTGAAAGAGCCCTCAGATGTAACTCGAACATTGAAATATTAGTTGCCTTCTCAAAAACAAATCCTGCCTTATGGAGTGCTGGAACAATTCGCTTTACATAAAGTGAACCACTCTTAGTTAAGAAGAACGCAATCTCCAATACACCAACATAGTCAAGTTGAGTAGCAATTTCAGTTGCTATTCTATGCACTTCTGCTTGAACATCCGCTTCAAGTTGGCTTTTTGTAATTGACTGAAACAAGTGATGATCACGATAAATATTTTCTACAATTGGAAAGAAATTAAGCTTTCCATCGAATTCTTTTCCAATTATTACTGAGAGTTCTTTCTCATATGGAATCCATGCTTCCAATACATAAGTACCCAAATCAATAATATCAGCGCATTTCGCAATATCCGACTGTCTATTGATCACTTGTTGTCGTTTTCTACCAAATCCTTTTTGGATCGGTTTTAAAACGCATGGATAACCGATAGAACCAATTGCTTGATAAATATCATCCAAGCTTACAATAGTGGCATAAGGTGCAATATTAATGTTCATTTGTTCTAAAAATGCACGTTCCAATAAGCGATCTTGTGTTATTTCTAATGGTTCGCTTCCTTGAGGAACTTTGGTATATTGTCCAATTGCTTCAATTACATCTGAGGATACCTTGTCTGACTCATAAGTTACAAGATCACAGCGCTCCGCAAAATCTTGCAGCTTTGCCTTACTATGTAATGATCCAACAACTCCCAAATCTGCTTCTTGCATCGTTGGTGCAGCCTCATCACTATTGTAGGCAATGACTTTAAATCCCATTTTTTTAGCTGCTTCCGCAAGCATAATTCCATTGGAACTTTCTCCTATGATTCCAATTGTACTTCCTGGAAACAAAGCCTTCTCTTCCATTTTATCACTACTTTCCATATGGATAATTACCCTAGACGTTTTAAAAAACGTACCTAATAGCTCTTTCACTGATATTTTACCATAATTACGTTGCAATAAAATTTAATAGTTTTATAAATATGTATGTGTAGCAAAAATTGGGTAATCTTTGAGTACTAAATAAAAGGATTGAGTCAAAATTTCTCACTTGGCTCAACCCTTTTTTAACTTATTTCAACAATTCTTACTTAAAACAGCACTCCATGTTCTTATTTTGACTATTCAACAAGTCCGTCTTTTCCCTTAAAAATAATATTTAACAAAACAGACGTTATACTTGCAACCACAATTCCATTTCCCAAAAATAATTGAGCTGTCTTTGGTAAAAATTGGAAGATACCGGGATAAACAGAAACCCCTAATCCCATTCCTACGGCTAAGGCTACAATTAAAATATTACGTTCATCTGAAAAGTCAACTTTAAGAAGCATTCGCATCCCTTGAACGCTAATCATTGCAAACATGACCAACATTGCCCCACCCAAAACAGGCGTTGGAATAATTGTCGCAACCGCTCCAATTTTTGGCAAAAGCCCCATTATCATTAAAATAACTGCTGACCAGTAGATTGGGCGTTTTGTTTTGATTCCTGAAAGTTGCAAAAGGCCAACATTTTGTGAAAAAGTTGTATAAGGAAAAGTATTGAATATTCCTCCCAGAATTACGGCTAATCCTTCAGCTCGATATCCTCTTTTCAAATCATCTGACTTAATTTGTTTGTCCAAGACACTGCCTAATGCAAAAAATACACCTGTTGATTCAACCATTGAAACCAAGGCAATAATTATCATAGTCAACGAAGAGGACCATTCAAATTGAGGTGCACCAAAATAAAAAGGTTGTGGAATATGGAACCATGTCGCTTCTGTGATTGGTGAAGTTGAGACGAGTCCCATAAGTGCCGCTGCAATTGTGCCTACCACAAGTCCAATCAAAATTGCAATTGAACTAATGAATCCTTTTCCCCAAACTTGTACCAAGAGTATCACCACAATTGTAATCGCTCCTAATAAGAGGCTTTGTAAATTACCAAAAGATTTGGCTGTTGCATCACCCCCACCAATATTTTGAACGGCAATTGGTACTAAAGTCAATCCGATAACAGTAATCAATGTTCCCGTTACTACAGGCGGGAAAAACTTCTTAATTCTGGCAAATTGCCCACCAATTAAGAACACAAAAATTCCAGCTACAATAATTGCACCATACATTGTTCCAATTGAAAATTGCTTGCCAATCATTTTTAGTGGTTCAACAGCTTGAATAGCACATCCTAAAACTACAGGCAATCCAATTCCAAAGTAACGATTCCTTAATAATTGCAACAACGTCGCCAAACCACACATAAATATATCAATCGAAACTAAATATGTCATCTGGATACTATTAAAATTCAAAGCCGTACCTATTAACAAGGGGACGGCTACGGCACCAGAATACATTGCCAGTAAATGTTGGATACCTAAGATAGCCGCCTTGCCATGCGAAACTTCTTTGAATTCATCGCTATTCATTGTCTTCATCTCCTACAAAATGAACCTGATTGTCTGCAAAAGATGAGATTCGAGCAAGTGATTCAAGCCGAATACCTTGTTCCTTAATTAGCCCTGCACCATCTTGAAAAGACTTCTCAATCGCAATCCCAACACCAACTAATTCAGCTTGTGCTGCTTTACAGATATCTATCAATCCTTGCACTGCTTGTCCATTAGCCAAAAAATCGTCAATAATTAAAACACGATCATCCTTACTCAGAAATTTTTGGTCCACTGAGACTGTATTTTTCACTTTTTTTGTATATGAATAAACTTCTGCAGTATAAAGTCCCGTATTCATTGTGCTGCTTTTTTGTTTACGTGCAAACAAAACAGGAACATGCAAAATTAAACCAGTCATTATTGCTGGGGCAATTCCTGACGCTTCAATCGTTACTATCTTAGTAATCTTTTCACCCTGATATAATCTCACAAATTCCTGCCCTAACTTGTACATTAAGTCAGGATCAATTTGATGATTTAAAAATTGATTTACTTTGAGCACATTTCCAGGTAATACTAGTCCATCTTCACGAATACGATCCTCTAATAACTTCACCTTTTCTTCTCTCCTTTACAAAATAAAAAAACTTCTCCTACGGTCAAAAAACAGTAAAAGAAGCCTCCTAAATAGCAGCCTTTTTACTTATAGTCTAGGATTTTGGGCCCTAGGTAGAAACTTGCCAACCATATTATGACATTATATAAGCAATATCTTATTGAAGATTACCATATGATAGCTCATTTTTCAACACTATTTGTTCGTGTTTATCTCAGATAAGTTATCATACTTATTTAATTTGTATGTCTGAATTAAGCTAATTAATTTTGCAGCATAATCAGGATCAGTAGCATATCCCTTTGTTTGCAGTGCCTGTGCTGCCTCTTGATAATTACTGGCATTCAAAACTGATTGATAATGCTGACTATCCCATGCTGTTCCTTGCACAAACAACCTTGTATGTGCCTCGATTGACTCTGTCCAACTATCATAAACAGCAAAATTTGCAGTTACCGTAATCCATTGCCCGTTCACATATTCCTTTGTTGTTAAAGCTTTTGCACTAGCTGTACTACTCTTTACCCCAAATAAATTATGATATTGCGCAGCTAATTGGCTCTGCCCCCAATCGGACTCTAAGGCTGCCTGGGCTAAGGTTATACTAGTTAGCACTTTATATTGTTTTTGTTGTTTTTGTGCAACCGGAAGTATTGTAGTAATAAACTTACGTTTTGTTGCATCACTTATCTGACTTGTCTGAGCACCTTGATTGTTTTGTTTCCCAACTCTACCGGCCCATCCAAGAATTTGCACACTCAAGATTCCGAAAATCAATAAAGCCACAGCAACATTAAGAATCTGAACATGACCATTCACGTAAAACATTCCAAATTTATTTTTAGCTTTTGATTTTCTTTTTGAAGTTTTTCTTTTACCGGCTATTCGTGTTCTTGTACTTTTTTTTCTAGGCACAAAGACTCAACCTTTCATTTTTGAACAATTTCATTCGTGAAAATTCCATTTTTTTATTAATGGAACACTAATCAAAGGTGCAACTATTCCCGCAAGAATTGCTTCTGGAATTCCATTTGTTCCCACCACCGTCAAGAGATATGGCAATAACGCCTTGGCATCAATATGATACAGGATTTGTGATTTTCCTTGGTAAAATAAATAAATTTGTCCCAATACTAAGAGCGTATTGCAGCATGCCCCTAAAATTGCAGCTAGCGGTAAAACTCTGTATGGTTTGTTATATTTTTTAAGTGCTAATGCAAATATTCCACCAGCTACTATACCTATCATAACACGCGGCAATATCGCAATTAGAGGATTAATAAACACAATTGTCGCCAAAGGACTAGTCGGCCAAATAAATGCCCTTACAAAAGTTATTATCCCCCAGATTCCCCCAATAATTGCCCCATCGACTGGGCCAAGGACAAAAGCTGCGACAATAACTGTAATATGAATTAGAGTTAGATCTAACGGGCCGATTGGTAAATACCCTAAGAAGGGAACCAAATTTTGGACAATGATAATTGCTGTAAAGAAAGACAAAAAGACCAGCCTTCGTATTTTTTGATGATTACTCAAATGCTCCAACCCCACTCGTATTAATATAGGGTCGATTATAACACAGTCTAACTTTATTTTACTCACAAAATATTCAGTTAATTAATATGGTAAAATCACAAGATAACTCATTAAACTTTAAATACTAAATTCAAATTTGAATTAGACAAAAAAGAAGCTAAGTCAAATTTTTACTTATGACCCAGCCTCTTATTTTTGTAATTTTATTTATTCAGATTAATCAAATATGTTTTTCATTAAACAAATTGAATAACTGCCATTAGAATTGGCACAATCACAATAAATAATACCGTACTAATCGTTACAACATTAGTCGCATATTTCACATCACCATGCGCCTCGTTCGCCAAAATAGGAAGCACGGCAAGCATCGGCGTTGCTGATTGCACAATCAATGTCTGGCTCATCAGAGTTGGCATCCCCAACCCCATTGATCCACCAAGTTTGATCAATATAATTAAAACAACTGGTGACAATACAAAACGACCCAATAAAGCCAAGACTGTATCTCGGTCAAGTTTCATATTACTTAAACCAGCGTCAGCAAGTACAATTCCGATATAAATCAGTGATAACGGTGTCACAAGTGAACCAACATATGTCAAAGTTTGTTCAGCAAATGATGGAACTGGAATACCAATCAACATCCAAACAACAGCAACAATAAATCCAACAAGTGGCATTGGAAGAAGTTTCTTCCAATTTATCTTTTGTGCTTTCTTCTTACTTTTGTCAATAGTTGGATCATCATTAGAAATCAAGAATACACCAAAAGCCCAAGTAGAAACGGTATTAATAATATAATAAATTAAAAAATAAGTCGTTGCCTTTTGGCCAAAAAGTGCATTATTCAATGGCATTCCAATAAAGATTGTATTAGCATTAACAACAGCATTCATGAAAATACCACGGCGACCTGCTGGTATTTTTAAGACCTTAACTGTTACCCACGCAATTATATAACCACATATTACTGCAATTGCGGGGAAAATCAATCCTGTTGATAAGCCGAATAATTTGCTTCGTGTTAAATTATTCATTACAGCAACGAAGATTGAAGCTGGCAAAGCAATTTTAGTAATTAATGATGAAATATTCTTACCAAATGTATCCGAGAACCATCCAGTCCTCCTCAATATATATCCTAAAGCCATTATTAAGACAATTACTGTCACACTAGAAACTGAAGTCAAAAACACTGTCATTTCTTATTACCCCCATAAATTATTAATAATAAACTACATGAAAAACTGTTCCGTTAAATTCAGTATAATTACGGAATAATCTGATTATCCCTATAAAGGGAAAGTCGTTTATTTGAAAAATAAATTAACATACTCATTATTTTCACCTCTAAAAGCATTGCTAAACTCACACGATATGTTAAACTTGTGTTAATTTATAGTCAAAGTTGCATTGTACTATCAAATGTTTTTATATGAAGAATATTTAGCTTCTTTAAAGGAGGAATTATAATGAATATTAAGGAGTTTCATTATTTTCATGAACTAGTAAAATACAAAAACTTCTCTCAAGTCGCTTCCTTTTTCAACGTAAGCCAACCTACAATTACAATGGCTATCAAGCGTCTAGAAAACGAACTTGAAGTTAAGTTATTTGTTCGCGACCGTTCTCACAAACAGTTAGTTGTAACTCCAAGTGGTGAGCAACTTGATCGGCATGTTACTCAAATATTAAATGAACTGGATGTTATGAAAAAAGAGCTCTCTAGGATTTCCAGTGAAAAAGTAATGTTTGGTTTACCGCCTATCATTGGAACTTATTATTTTCCACACGTAGCCCCGGAATTACTCCGTGCAGGTTTAATTGATAAACTTGATATCTTCGAATCTGGCTCAAATGAAATGCTGAATTATATTCTTGACGGAACTCTTGACTTAGCTTTAATCGGTTCTATCACGCCAATTGTTGATGCCAAACTTGATGCTAAAATTTTTGATCGTACACACTTTAAAATTGCAGTTAGTGAAAATCATCCTCTGGCACAACAAAAAAGTGTGAACTTCAAAGAATTAGCACAAGAAAAATTTATTATCCTAGATGATCGTTTCATTCACTCAATCGCTTTCAATAAGATGTGCCATGCAAATCAATTTAGACCACAAATTATCCATCGTTCAAATGACGTGCATATTCTAAAAGCAATGATTAAAGAAAATATGGGAATAAGTTTCTTAACAGAATTAGCCTTACCCCCTGAAGCTGGCATTAAGGTCTTGGATATTGCCGATACAGATCAACCAGAATTTCTTCTTTCAATTGTATATCGCCATTCACACACACTTACCCCACTTCAGCAGCATCTAATAGAAATTCTTCCCCAGAAAATTAATATATAAAAAAAGTTCTGACAAAATTGCCAGAACTTTTTTGTATTCTATTTAAAATTCGTCTAAGCTTTCATCAGATACAATCTCAATTGTTTGACGCAAAACGCGCTTAAAGATTGCCAAGTCCTTTGGTGCGACTTCATCTTCCAAACGATTCTCTAGTCTCTGCCAGAATTCATTGTCTGATTCAAGCAACTTGAGGTATTTTTCTGTAACCATCAAATGAGTAACACGACGATCTGTATCATCTAGGCGTTTCTCAATTAAATTAAGTCGCATTAACTTCTTAATATGATAGTTAGTGTTAGGTGTCGATTGATCAAGCAATTTTGAAATCATACCAATAGTAGGTTCTTTTAATTGATAAATTGCCTCAAGATAATAAACATCAATTGCTCCTAATTTCTCAAAGTCAGGATCGTTTTGGCGATGTTCGTGTAACCGTAATACTTGCATTAAATTAGTTAAAGATTTTTGTAAAGTTATCACTATTCTTCCTCCGTTTTTTGCTAAATTTATTTATATTGAACTTAGACTTACTTAATATACTAGAATTAATTCCTACTGTCAAGTCAAGACATCAAAAATCATAACTTAATATAAATTCTTGCTTACCATTATATTCTTTTTAAGACAAAAGACCAATTATCTGCCTGAAATATTCCTATTTAATATAATATATTAAGCTTTTAAAACACTAACAACCTTTTTTTACTGACTATTACATAAAAAAATTAATTTCTACCATGTTTATTGTACTACTAAGAACTCAAAAAATGAACTAATATTAACCAATATATATTATTAAAAATGTTTGAAAAAATAAATTTTTTCTTATAACTTATAATTTTTAAAAATTGGTATACCTTTTAATAATACTAATTTAAACATAACAAAAAAATACGGTGTAAATCAATTCACTGAGAATTAACTGTTATACAATATAAAAAATATGAACAAAATAAAATAAAAACATCAAATTCGTAGTTCATTTTATCTTAATTTTATACAAATAATAATATTAATCTCTCAAAACTGGAACAGTTTCTTTAGCATCTTTAGAAAAGTTTTAACTTTTGAATACGCTTTACTGCTTCTACCAAACGCTCAGGTTCAACTAATAATCCGATTCGTACATATCCATCTCCCATAACTCCAAAACCTTTTCCTGGCGCTACCGCTACATTTGCCCTTTCTAACAAAAGATCTGCAAAGCTTTCACTTGTATAGCCCTTTGGTACCGGCATCCAAGTATAGAAAGTCCCACCTGGAATAAATGCATTCCACCCAATTTTCTTGGCTGCACTAACAAAAGCATTGCGTCTTTCTTCATATTTGCTGACGAGTTTCTTTACTTCAATATCTTCTTGTGGGTCTAATAATGCCGTTATTGCTGTTTCCTGGATAGCTGGGAAGACACTGACAAATAAATGATCTTGAATTAAGTTAATTGCTTCTATCATTGAAGGGTTGCCCACTGCAAATGCAATTCTCCATCCCGCCATATTGAAAGTCTTCGAAAATGTATACATTTCAATTCCAACTTCTTTAGCTCCTTCAGCTTCTAAAAAACTAGGATTGTGATATCCATCAAAACCTAGGGCACCATATGCAAAATCACTCACGACTCCTACATTATACTTTTGTGCAAAAGCGACTGTTTTTTTATAGAATTCTTTGGTTGCAACTGCCCCTGTTGGATTATTCGGATAATTCAAATAAATAAATTTCGCTTTTTTGGCAGTTTCTTCATTAATATCTTGATAATTCGGCAAAAACTTGTTCTCACTTTTTAGAGGAAAAGTTTCATAGTTCACTTTTCCCAAGGTTACCCCTGATAGATAATCTGGATAACCTGGATCTGGCAGCAACAATAGTTCACCTGGATTCATCAATGCCCATGGTAACTCAACTAATCCAATTTTTGATCCACCTAAGATTGCAACTTCTGTTTCAGGATCTAAAATAACTCCATATTTTTCCTTATAGAATTTAGCTGCAGCAACCTTAAGTTCATGCAGCCCTCTAAATTGAGAATACTTATGATTGATTGGTCGTGTTGCTTGTTTCTGCATCTCTTTAACAATATAGTCAAATGTTGGTTGGTCTGGATTCCCCTGTCCAAGATTAATTACATCATTTCCAGCAGCAACTTTCTGATTGACCTTGGCTACAAGTGTTGCAAAAAATTGTGTTGGTAAATTCTTCAAAAGCTCTGATTCTTCAAAAAACATTATGCATTTCTCCTTCTTCTAAATAATTATTCTCCATCAAAAATATAAGTCTGTTCTGCGGTCATCAAAGACTGGTATATTCCCACGTACTGCTTTTAAATCATCTAAATCAAATTCGCAGGTGAAAATTCCTTCTACATCTGTAGCCCCTTCTTCTAAAATCTTGCCTAAGGGATCAATCACTAAAGAATGACCATTAAAACTATCCTTAGGGGCATTACCAACGCGGTTAACCGCCACCACAAATGATTGATTCTCAATTGCACGTGCGCACAGTAACATCTTCCATTGTTCAATTCGTTTGGTTGGCCACTGTGCACTCACAAAGAGGATTTGCTGTCCAGTTGACATCAACTTACGCTCCCATTCAGGGAAACGAATATCATAGCAGATTACCCCAGCGGCTTTGATACCATCTATTATGAATTGATTTAGGGTTGAACCAGCACTAATAAAGTCGTCTTCGCTCATCAAACCAAATAAATGAACTTTTTGATACTGGCTGATTAACTGTCCTTTACGATCGAAAATATAACTTGTATTGTAAAACTTTCCATCCTCTTTTGTTGCCACAGAGCCACCAACAATATTTACTGCAAAATGTTTAGCTAGTCGTGTGAGAAGAGTCTTAGTTCTTTGTCCATCTTTGTCTGCGATAGTTTCTAATCTTTCCAAGTCATATCCCGTATTCCACATTTCAGGTAACACAAGCACATCTGGCTTATCTTGCACTGCTTCTTCGATATACTTCTCAACATTACTGTAATTAGCTTCTGGATCACCAAACTTTACATCTAACTGTAACAGACTTACTTTGAATTTCTTCATAGTTATCCTACTTTCTGCTAATTCGCATTATTTTCCATAAAAAAAGACTCATCCCTTTATATTTTATAAGGACGAGTCACCGTGTTACCACCTTGATTTATGCCATCTTCATAGATAACACCTCTATAGCTAAATATATATTTAGCATTGTGCTAATAACGTACACAAACCCGTTACTGGTTATTCGCCAGCACCATTCCAAGTTCATTTTCTATGTATTTCTTTACTCCCTTGCACCATCCGAGAGCTCTCTCAAAAGACCATACATATACTCTACTCTTCATTATGTTACTCAATTTAGTGTTTACAAGGTTATTCTATCTGAAAAGATGGTTATGTCAAGATTAAAATCTTTTTTTACTTGACATTCATTGATTTAAAATTTAAATTGATGACAGTGTTTTACCAAAATTTTTGATAATGGAGGATTCAAAATGCGCAAAATTGGAATAATTGGTTTAGGTCATGTTGGTGCAACAATTGCCTATACTTTGGTTACCAAAGGAATTGCCGATGAGTTAGTTATTATTGATACTAATGATGAAAAAACAACAGCAGAAGAGTATGATCTGCGTGACACACTTGCTCGCTTAGATACATTTACTAAAATTATTCCTCAAGATTATGACTCACTATCTAATGCTGATGTTGTTATTACTGCATTTGGCAACATTGATTCCATCAAAATGGATGGTGACCGTTTTGGAGAACTCAACTTTAATGCAGAGGCTGTTGAAGAAGTTGCCGCAAATCTTAGAACTTCTGGATTCAATGGTGTCCTCATCAACATTAGCAATCCCTGTGATGTAATTACAACATTGTTGCAACAGCAAACAGGGCTTAGCAAAAACCAAGTCTTCGGAACAGGTACCTTTCTAGATACTGCTAGAATGCAACGGGCAGTCGGTCAAGCTCTTCACGAAGATCCCAAAAATATTAGTGGATATGTTCTAGGCGAACATGGAGAATCCCAATATACCGCATGGTCAACTGTTGAAGTCAAAGGGCATCCTATTATTAAGCTTGCGGAAGAAAAAGGACTTGACTTAACTTCACTTGATCAACAAGCACGCCGGGGTGGATGGTTAGTTTTCTCTGGTAAACATTATACATGTTATGCAATTGCCACTTGTGCAATTAAATTAACTCAAGCTGTCCTCTCAGATGCTCACCTAGCTTGCCCCACCTCTGTTTATCTCGAAGAATATGATCATTATATTGGATATCCTGCTGTTATTGGACGAAAAGGTATAGTTGAAGTCAATTCAATTACACTATCAATTGAAGAAAAAGCTCAGTTAGATAACTCTGCTAAAATAATTAAAGAAAAACTAAATAAATAAAAATACAGCACTGTGTAACTATAAGAACTTTATCAATAAATCTTAGCTACACATCATATTTTCAAAAGGGAGTGTGACATAAGTCGGGAAAATTTGAGTACTAACCCGAAATTACGAACATAGCGAGTACTTTGCTATGAGTAATTCGAAGTTAGACGGAGAATTTTGGCTTATGGAACGCGGTTACACGGAATAATTAGCGAGATTGGGTTAAAATTTAACTTTTTTCCCAGTCTCTTTTTTTATTTCGTATAAACTTGCGCCATAAGTCAAACTTATATTCTGAAATTCTTAAACTTATTTGCGCGCCATTTTCTTAATCAATATTCTTCCCCAAACAATATTGATTAAGAAACCAATAATGGCAGCACCAACTGCTAAAAACTTGATATTATTTGCACCTACAATTGTTAAAACCGCAGGAATTCTTTGTGCTATGCCAACTGCTGCCATCAATATGATAAAAGGCGTAATAGAATATAGTTCTCTCTTTTTGCCAATAATAATCCAACCAAGAAAAATTGCGATAATCGTTAACATTAAGATTACATCACTAGGATATAGGAACTTAACTATCCAAACTGGTGGTGTAAATACACTGATTGCCACAAATGTTCCAATAATACAACTGAAAAAGATAGTTCCAATAATAAATTGAATAACTTTTGATTTTCTAAGCAGATTATTTTCACTCAGGTAAATTGATTTATGAACTGCCTCAAAAACAATTACTATCATTCCAACAGAAAGAAGCGCAATCAAGAGGTACTCAAGGATATTTATCTTTAATGCACCTTTTGTTGCAAAATTACTAATAAATGTTATTGCCCAATATATTCCAACTGGTAATAATATTAATTCAATAACTTCTCTATAACTCGCATGCTTGAAATTTTTAATCATACTATCTGCTAACTTGCGGCTATCTTTTCCAAAATATTCTTGGGCTGTTTGACCATTTTCTTGCGCTTCAATCAAATCGACACATACATTATAAGTTTGTTCGGTCACATCAAGTTCCTCATAAAAAAGACTTGACGTAATTAAGTACCCTCTAAGATCTTCAAAAAAAGTCGCATTTGTACCTTTTAATTCTTTCTCCAACTCGTTTAACTTATTTCTGATTTCCTTAACTCGCTTATCTTTACCACTCATCCGATTTCCCCCTATTTGAATATCCGTGTAACACTCTCGTTAATTTCTTGCCAACTACGCATAAAAATTGCTAATTCTTCTTGACCTGCCGGAGTTATATTAAAATACTTGCGGCTTGGTCCTTCAGGTGAAGGTTTCATCACACCAATAATCAGCTTTTTTTTCTCCAATTTCTGTAAAATAGGATAAATAGTTCCACCAATCACTTCATTGAATCCAGCTATTCGCAGTTTTTGGACTAACTGATAGCCGTAGGTCTCGTCCTTTGAAATTACTTGTAGGACACAGCCTTCAAGTACACCCTTTAGCATTTGTGTTTTGCTCAAGTGGAGAACTCCCTTCTCACTAGTATGTAATACTAACTACCGCAATAAAAAGATATCACAGGTGAGGTAGTTTGTAAAGCATAGTAGTGGAATTATTATTTCTATCCATGCTGCTGACAATCTAGTACATAGAACATATGCCCAATAAATCTTACTCTCTTTTTACTCTTCTGCCCTCAATTCAATCCTCGTAGCACCGATACTACTGAGAAAATGTTCATCATGTTCAATAAGCAGTAATGTCGGTCTATAAACACTTATTAGTTGTTCCAGCTGTTGCCGGTTATAGACATCTAAGTAATTGAGGGGTTCATCCCACACATAGAGGGTAGCAGGAATTAATAAAGCCCTTGCAACTTCAATTCTTTTCTTTTGTCCTAAACTCATATCTTCAATACGGTTCACAAATGTTTCACGTTCTGTGCCTAATTTGCGTAAAATATTCAGTAATTCCTGATAATCTATTTTATTTCTATCTGCAAAATCAGTTAGTGTCCCTCGTTCATCAAAACTCTGTCTGATAATGCTAACTGAAATATTATTAGCAATCACACCTGTCCCTGTATAGTTTACTTTCGATTTGCCAAACAGGCTTTTTATAAGAGAGGTTTTACCAACACCATTTTTACCAGCAATTGCAACTTGTTCGTTTTTTTTAACCTCAAAACTGATCGGTTTGAATAATTTATGGTTTCCAATCGTCAACGATAATTTGTTGACTTTAATTAGCGAATTATGATGATCACTCTTAAAATTAATATTCAATTGCTCTACAAAATCAATATTTTTAATTACTTGCTCTTTTTCTTTCACTTTTTTATCCATTCTTGTTTCAATTGCTTTTGCTCTTCGCATCTGGTTTTTTGCAACCGTATCATCTGGTCGTGAACTAATTTTTAATTTTCTTTTATTTTTTCCTTTACCCGCTGATTCCCTGCTTTTAGCCCACTTTTCTTTCTCCCGATATGTTTGTTTTAATCGTGTAACTTCTTTTTGAGCTTTTTCATTTTGTTGTTGCTGTAAATCATCGGCTAACTTTTTTTGCATCTCATATGATTGGTAGTTACCCTGATAAAGTAATATTTTCTTGCGCTCAATCGCCAATACATGATCAACTACCGCATCAATAAATGCTCTATCATGACTGATTAAAATAAATCCCTGTTTTTTTGTTCTAAGATAATTGGCCACGATTTCTCGTGCTGTAATATCTAAATGATTAGTTGGTTCATCAATTAACGGAAAATTATTTTTATCAGCAAATAATAATGCTAACAATATCTTAGTCTGCTCTCCACCTGAAAGATCATCAAATGACAAATTCAAAATATCCTCTCTAATATCTAGTAAAGCAAGTTCCTTTCTAACTTGCCACTCTTCAAACTGAGTTTGTTTATTTAACATTTCAATCACAGTCAGATTATGTTCTGTAACTTTTTGCGGAAAGTAGACAAAATTTATCTGTTTAATTATCTCCCCGCGATATTCCAATTGATCTTGCAGTAATCTAAGCAGTGTTGTCTTGCCACGTCCGTTTCTACCAATCAACCCAAGTTTCCACGAATTATCAATATTTAAGTTGGCATGATCAAACAACAATATATTTTGTGAATCGTATCCAAAAACTAAGTTCTTTATTTCTATTTTAGTCATACTTTTACCTCTCGCTTGCAACTATGCAAGTTAAATACTCAGCTATCTTCAAGAAAATAAAAGTGTACACAAAAAGACCACTATTGCACATCTCTGAAACTTTCTTGAAAATCTGCACACAAAACATTCAAATCGTTATGTTTAGTCTTAATGCAGCTTCAGCAAGAAATTTAGATGCGCAATATTAGTCCCCTCTTTTCTGTTTAATAAGTTATTTAGATGATATCATCTTAGCTTCGTCTTAGCAATTCTTAAAGTACCGCCGCAATTGTTCTTGCCAATATCAGATAGCCTACCTGTCCAAAGTGAAGCCCATCATCTAACATCCCATGTAACAATTCATTGACCGACAATTGACTATAATTTATGAATTCTTGATACAAATCTAGAACATTGCAATGCTCTTCTTTAACTACCTTCTTCATCACTAGCGTATATTCTTGAACTATTTGATTCGTTCGATAACGTTGTTTTTGTTCATCGACAGGTGGTGGTGTGATGAAATAAATCTCATTCAACTTGTACACCGTACATAATAACTTGATACTCTCAACTAGGTTATCTTTGAATTGTTCAATCGTAAGTTGCTTGTTTATTGCTAGATCATTTGTCCCAATCAAGATAAAAATCTTATCGGCTTTCTTACCTGTTAGAATCTCAATTTTTATTCTTGCAAGAAGATCTGCTGTATTATCTCCTGGATGTGCTGTATTGGTAATACTAAGTTCACGATCTAGTTCTTTAAGCTTTTCATTAATCATTGGCTGCGTACAGCCCTCATATCGTGCCATCAAGCTGTCACCTGTCAGATGAATGTTCATTAACAGTCTCCTTCTACTTCATTAATTTTGGAATAAACCTCTTGTCCTTACTTAAACTCAAACGAAAAGTTTTTATCAACAAGCGCCACGATTTCTTCTGGTGATTCTTTTTGTCCCGAATTAATCCATTCTTGAATTACACCAAAAATTGCATTGCTAAAAAAGCTAAGAAAGTACCGTTCCTCAGTCGAATTAGCAAATTTAATGTTCGTAAGCGGTAAAATATTTTTTTGCATATTTTGCCGCATTACAGCGCGAATACTCTCTTGGATCTCGCTTGATCCATGACTCGAAATTAATAATGCCATCACCTTTCCTTCTCCCAAAAGAAGATTCAACATCGTCAACATTAACTTATCACGTTTTGTAATAACACGTTCTTTGATAAATCGATTTCCAGTTTCAACTAATTCGAGTTGGCACTGCTTAGCTAAATCATATTTATCTGTATAATGCAGGTAAAATGCACTGCGGCTGACTTGTGCTGTCTCACAAATATCCTTAATCGAAATCTTTTCAAAGTCTTTATTTTGTAACAACACTTCAATTGCTCTCAAAATCGCAATCTTTGTCTTTTGATATCGCAAATCCTTCTTCATATTTATTCCACCTCTTGCAACATAAAAACCAATTTTATCAATCTGTCCATTATCACATTTTTTCACTTGTAGAATCTGTAGAAACTCCTATACTTCAGATATAAATATAATAAACACAATGTACATTAAAAAGAAAGGAGAATCATTCATGGCGAATTCTGATTATCCAATTGCGTCAATCAGTCACGCTTCTAAAAGATTTGGTCAAAAAAAAGTATTGAATGATATTACGATAAAAATTAATGCCGGACAGATAATGGGCCTAATCGGACCTAGTGGTTCTGGTAAGACAACAACTATAAAATGCTTATTGGGAATGGAAAAACTCGAAGCTGGGTCTGCTACAATCTTTGAAAAAAAGATGCCCAATCGGCAAATCCTAGAAAAAATTGGTTACATGGGACAAACAGATGCTTTATACGAGAACTTGACTGCACTCGAAAATCTAACTTTCTTTGGCAATCTGATGGGAATTACAGGACCGGCGCTAAACAAAACAATTAACAAAAATATGGAACTAGTCAATCTTACAAGTTCGTTGCATCAAATTGTTGCGGATTTTTCTGGTGGAATGAAGCGCCGTCTTTCTTTAGCAATTGCACTACTAGCTAATCCGAATCTGATTATTTTAGATGAACCAACCGTTGGGATTGATCCAAGTTTGCGGCTCGATATTTGGGCGCAATTACGCACCTTAGCAATTGCTCAAAAAGCAATTATTGTGACAACTCACGTAATGGATGAAGCTGAAAAATGTGATGTAGTTGGATTAATTATTAATGGGGAGATCTTCGCACTAGGTACACCAACTGAACTAAAAAAGAAGTTCAATGCTACCAGTATTGAAGAAGTCTTCCTCAAAGCAGAGGTGAATTCAAAATGATTCAATTCAAGGCAGTTCTAATCAGAGTAATTAAGGAAATATTGCGAGATAAAAGAACCCTAGCATTAATGTTATTGGCTCCCATCTTAATTTTGATACTTATGAATTTGGTTTTTAATTCGAATAATGACGCAAAAATTAAGATCGGTGTTACTGACAATGTTCCAAATAAAATTATTCAAGCACTTCCTAATTCCAAAATTACTATTCGTCATTATCAAAATTCTCACAATCATACAAGAAAAATCAATGCTGACGATCTTGATGCCTTTGTTACGCGTAAGAATAATAAACTTGCGGTCACATATGAGAATGAGGATCCTACAAAAAGCTCACAAATTAAGAGTCTTCTTACTAATGCATTGCTGGTCTCTAAAGTTAAAGAATTATCCGCAACTTTAGAGATATTATCACTCCAGAGTCCTAAAAAACAAGCTACTCCAAATTTTAAATTAAGCAGCTCATATCTTTATGGTAGTTCAAGCAGTACATTCTTTGATAAAATCTTTCCAATTTTAATTGGCTTCTTTGTCTTCTTCTTTGTCTTTTTAATCTCAGGAGTCGCTCTTATCAGAGAACGTACATCTGGTACCCTCGATCGTCTTTTAGCAACTCCGATTCGTCGCAGTCAGCTAGTCTTAGGATATCTCGCTGGGTACGGTCTTTTTGGAATCTTACAAACCATTTTAATCGTCTTATTTGCAATCTATATTCTAAAAGTTGAAATTGTCGGAAATCTCTTCTTAGTATTGCTGACGAATATTTTAATTGCTTTAGTAGCGCTTGTGATTGGCTTATTTGTATCAACATTCGCCAATTCCGAATTTCAGATGATGCAATTCATCCCAATTATTGTCGTGCCACAAGTCTTTTTCTCTGGGATTATCCCACTAGATACCATGGCTCATTGGGTTAAGTTCATTAGTTATTTATTGCCCTTGAGTTATGCTGGTAATGCACTAACAGCTGTAATGGTCAAAGGTCAAGGCGTGAACATTATTGTCACCGACTGGTTAATTCTCTTAATCTTCTTAGTTATTTTTACATTTCTAAACATTATTGGGCTCAAACGTTATCGAAAGGTGTAAAACACAATTTGGTGGTAAGCCTCCAAAATTAGACCTATATATTTGTAATAGTTTAGCATGTATCTATGTTCAGTAAAACTCAACGTTATATTCATATTTCCGAAACGCCTAAAAGATTGTGAAATGTTATACTTGATTTATAAAAAATAAGGAGGCATTTTTATAATGAGAAATTTAACAGATAAAGTAACCTTTCGTCATGGTGCGACAATCTCCACTAGAACTGCTCAATCACCTATGCTAACAAATAGCGGTTTAGATGAAAAAATAACGCAGGATACAGTTGACTATTATAATATGCGTTCACAATCAGCAGGTATGGTTATCGTTGAATATACAAGTGTCAGTCCAAATGGTGGTCCTTCACGCTCTTGGGCCCCAAATCGTGAACAATTAGCAATTTATAATGACAACTTTGTCCCAGGATTTAAAAAAATTGCTGAAGGTTTAAAAAAGATGGAAATAAGGCAATTCTTTAGTTAGTTCACTCAGGTCGTGAAGCACAGTACCGAATTACTCTTGGCGGTCGTGTGGAGGTACCTTCAAAAATTGATTTTCCTTGGATTGATTACCCATTACATGAATTGACTGAAGAGGAAGTATGGGATATTGTACATGATTTTGGGACCGCAACCAAACGTGCCATTGATAGTGGTTTCGATGGTGTCGAAATTCATGGAGCAAATCATTATTTACTTCAAGAGTTCTTTTCCAGTTTTTCAAATGTTCGAAATGATTTTTGGGGTGGCAATCTTGAAAAACGTATGAATTTTGCTATTGAGGTTGCTCGAGAAGTCTTCAGAGTAGTTGAAGAATATACCCCAAAAGACTTTATTGTGGGTTATCGAATTAGTCCAGAAGAAGTCCATGGTGACAACATTGGTTATACTTGGCATGAATCTCAACAATTGGTTAATAAGTTGTCCACGGATTTTGAATTCGATTATGTGCATCTTTCGACAAATGATTATACAGCTACTCCTAATGACTCTGATAAAAACTACGCACAATTACTTGGAAAAGGTGTCAAAAAGCCCGCGCTTATTTTAATTGCTGGTGGTATTCATACCGTTGAAAAAATGGAAGATGCTTTAAATGATGTAGATATTGTAAGCTTAGGTCGACCAAGCTTAATTGATCCACAAATTGCTTATAAAATTAAAACTGGACAGGCGGACAAAATTTTCTTAGAGTTTAACGAAGAATCTTTTAAAAAATCTCACTTAACTCCTGGCTTGATTGAATTACTTGCAAACACAGACTATTTTGCTATGCCAGGGATAGAATATCTCAAGACACTTACCAATACTAAACTGGACGATGTTGTGACTCATGACGGGACCAAATAGATTATAGAAGATGCCCTTTCATTGGGCATCTTTTTTAATTTCTGTCGTAATATCTTGTAATAATTCCTGTGTTTTCTCAGATATCATATAATTGGGATTAGTCAACCAACCCAGTTTAAAGTTATCATCAATGATATGACCAATGTCAATTGTTTTTAAGTTTGAAAAATTTGGATTGCTTGATAAATCACCCTGTAGTATTCGGCCAAAACAGACTGTGTTTAATTTAATTATTGCTTTGTTCATCGCCCATGCATCATCTATTCTTAAAATTAAGGATAACGGGCCACATTGAAATTGTAACTTTTCAAAAATTTCATCATGAAATTTATCATTGAAAATACTAAATTGCTGCTTTTTTAAATTTTCTAAGGTGATTGGTCTACCCAAAGTATTCAAAAAATTATCTGGGGCACATAATAAAACTAACTTGCTATCACAGACTGGCGTAAAAACCAGACCCTTTATGGCTGCGTCCTGAATGTTATTAATAGCAATAAATCCCGCATCGATTTCTTGATTATGAACACAACGGACAATAGATTCAAATTCATGACAGCTAATATCAAATTGCGCATTTTTGAATTTACTTGCATAGTTATCAATAAAAGTATTTATAAAAGATTTTAACATCGTATTCATATAATGAATTGAAATCCTTTGATATCTTTTTGGATTAGCAACAATAGCGGCTGTATTTTCAAGATTATTTTTAAAACTAAGAATATCTGAAATAGAGGAAAGTAACTGCCCTCCTTCAAGTGTTAACTGAGTTCCAGCTGATGATTTATCAAATAGACGCACACCCAATTCTCTTTCAAATTGATTAATTGCGAGGCTTAACCCTGACTTGCTGATGTGAAGTACCTCAGCAGCTTTTTGCATGGAATCATGTTGCGCCAGAACTTCAACATAAAGTAGTTGTTCAAAATTCATCCGAGACTTCCTTGGATAATCCATTACTTTTTAATGTTAAAATAAACAAAGTACTTTCATTGTTATTGTACTTAATTTTACGAAAATATGTCCACAAAATTTTTTCACGGTAGCTTACTCTTTTACGCGCTCCATTTTTAGCTCTCCTTTTATAAAAAAAACACCTCTCCAAAAAGAGAAGTGTTTTTATCATTGATATACCAACGATTAACGTTTTGAAAATTGTGAAGCCTTACGAGCTTTCTTAAGACCTGGTTTCTTACGTTCTTTCATACGTGCATCACGAGTCAAGAGACCAGCACGTTTCAAGACGCCACGGAAATCAGGATCTACTTCAAGCAATGCACGTGCAATACCATGACGTGTTGCACCAGCTTGACCAGAGAAGCCGCCACCATCAACGTTAACAAGAACATCATATGAATCCTTTGTTTCTGTAACGTCAAATGGTTGAACCATAACTTCGCGTAAGTTTGCAAATGGAACATATTCTTCTGCAGGCTTGCCGTTCATAACAATCTTACCTGTACCTGGTACTAAACGTACACGAGCAACAGAATTCTTGCGACGGCCAGTGCCTTTATATTGTACTTGAGCCAATTAAGTTTCCTCCTAGATTAAGTTTGTGATATCCAATACTTCTGGTTGTTGAGCTTCATGCTTGTGATCTGCACCACGATAAACATGTAACTTCTTAGCTTGAGCTTTACCAAGTGTACCCTTTGGAAGCATTCCTTTGATGGATAAAGCAATTAACTTCTCAGGATCTTTTTCACGGTAATCACCAGCTGTACGGCTCTTCAAACCACCTGGATGGTCTGTATGATGATAATAAATTTTTCTTGTTGCTTTACGACCTGTTAAAGCAATCTTTTCTGCATTGATAACAATAACAAAGTCACCTGTATCAACATTTGGTGTAAATACTGGTTTATTTTTACCACGTAAGATAGAAGCAACAGTTGAAGATAGACGTCCCAAAGGAACATCGGTTGCATCTACTACGTACCATTTACGTTCGATTTCGCCTGGTTTTGCTATATATGTTGTACGCACGTTTATTTCCTCCATTTGTATATGCTTGTTTGACACAAAATAAGTTTCCGGGGCCTACCGTGGGGCAAACAATACCAAATATTATGATACTTTTTTTCATGCCTAAAGTCAATCAAAATCAGTTAATTATTTATTATTTTCCACGTTATAATATACCTTTTTTAAATACAGCCCACTTGCTGGTGCAGTTGCCCGACATTCATTACGATCTTTAACCTCATATAAACGCAAAAAATCATGAACTGGCCGCTTACCATTGCCGATTTCAAGTAAGGCCGCTACCATTATTCGCACCTGATTATATAAAAAGCCGTTGCCATAAAACTCAAAAATTACTTCATCATTTTCTTTGTCTTCCATAACAGTTGCATCATAGATAGTTCGCACATGACTCTTGGTCTGACTTCCTGAAGCCACAAAACTTGAGTAATCATGCGTTCCAATCACGTCTGGCATTGCTTCTTTAATTAATTCAATATTTAATGGGTACTTATAATGTCCTGTATAGAACCGCTTGAATGGATCAACAAATCGTCCGCGACTTACGCGATACAAGTAGCGCTTTCCATGTGCCGTGAAGCGTGCATGGAATTCTTTTGGGACAATTTTTGCAGCTACAACTTGCATATCTAGCGGTAACATACTATTTAATCCATTAACAATTCCTTGCTCAGGAATATCATTTTCAAGATCAAAATGAACTATCTGACCATATGCATGGACTCCTGCATCCGTTCTCCCTGAACCAAAAACATGGACAAACTCTTTTGCTGTACTCATCTTATTAACTGCTTTTTCTAAGACATCTTGCACTGTTCGCTGCTTGGGTTGGCTTTGAAAGCCTGCAAAGTTTGTTCCATCATAAGCCAACGTTATCATATACCTTTTTGACATCTAATTCCTCACATTCACTTATACTCACCAATGGCGCACAAATAGTAAAATAATCATGACGGCCACGAAAATAACACACCCAACAGTATCACCTGTATGCCAATAATGAACTCGATACTTGGTTCTTCCTTCACCACCGCGGTAGCCACGCGCTTCCATCGCTGTTGCCAACTCTTCAGCACGATTGAATGAACTAACAAATAACGGAACAAGTAATGGAATAACTGACTTGATTTGTTGCATGATACTTCCTTCACCGAAATTCACTCCACGTGAACGTTGAGCATTCATAATTTTGGCAGTTTCATCCATCAAAGTTGGGACAAATCGTAGTGCAATTGATAGCATCAAAGAAATCTCATAAACTGGAACTTTGATTTTCTTCAAAGGCATCATTAATTTTTCAAGTGCATCCGCAATTTCAAGTGGTGCAGTCGTTAATGTTAGTAGTGTTGACATAAAAATAATTAACACAAATCTGCAAAAAACATACGCACCATTAACCAAGCCATAATAAGATAAATTAAAGGGTCCCCATTTCCAAAAAACAGTTCCACCACTACTAAAAAAGACTTGCAACAAAACCGTGAATAGTATAAGCCAAATTAACGGCCGAACACCTTTGATAAAAAAACCAAAGTTAACCTTTGCTGCCATAATGCTTCCTATTGTTAAAATAAACAATAAAACATATGACTGCCAATTATTAGCTAGAAAAATAATAATGATAAAGAAGAAACTCAGAATTAATTTTGCTCTAGAATCCATATGATGGACAACTGAATCACCCGGGACATACCTTCCTAACAAAATCTTACCCATTATTCACATCACCCCCATGCAACAAGGACGCAATTTTTTGTGCTAAAGAGAATTCTGTCAAAGGCAAGGTTGAAAATTTAATTCCGGTTTTCTGCTCAAATTCTAAAGCAAATTCACCAGCCTTGGGTAGCGCAAGATGATGTGCTACTAACCAATCTGGCTGCGAGAAAATTTCACTAGGAGTTCCATTAGCAATCATTTTTCCTTCTTCCAAAACAATTACATTATCAGCGTAATTAGCAACATCATCCATTTGATGAGTAACTAAAATCACTGTTAAGTTTTGTTCATCCTTCAAGCGTTTAAACATCCGCATCATTTCAAGTCGTCCTTTGGGATCCAATCCAGCGGTAGGCTCATCTAATACCAAGACCTCGGGCTCCATTGCCAGAATACCAGCGATTGCAACTCTTCTCATTTGACCACCAGATAATTCAAAAGGTGACTTTACTAATAAATCATCATCCAGCCCTACTTGATGCGCCATTCTTCGTGCAATTACTTCTGCCTCTTCTTCAGTTTTGCCAAAATTCTTTGGTGCAAATGCTATATCTTTAATTACAGTCTCTTCAAACAACTGAGCTTCAGGAAATTGAAATACAACTCCAACATGCTTACGAAGTTCACCTAGCTGTTTATTTTTGGTTTCAGCATTAATCACTTGTTTACCTATCTGAATTTCACCACTTGTAGGTCGTAACAACCCATTCAAATGTTGCAAAAAAGTCGATTTCCCACTACCGGTATGTCCGATTAAAGCAGTATAACTACCACTCGGGATTTCAACTGATACATCACTGAGTGCCTGTTGCTCAAAAGGCGTATTGGGTTGATACGTATAATTTACTGCTTTGAAAATAATTGCCATAACCAATCAACCATTCCTTCTTTTGTTAGGTATTCATCAGGTACTTTAATTCCTTGTTCTACAAGTTCTTTTTTTAATTTCTCAGAAAAAGGCGGCTCGAGTCCCAATTTAATCAACCTAGACCCATGTGCAAATATTTCAGCAGGAACATCATCTTGTACAATCTTGCCATCATCCAACACAACTACACGCTGTGCCTTAGAAGCTTCATCAATATCATGTGTAATCGAAATAACCGTTAAGTGTTCATGCTGGTTCAGTTCACGAATAATCTCCAAAACTGCCCGTCTTCCTTCTGGGTCAAGCATACTTGTTGCTTCATCAAGAATCACAATCTCAGGTTTTAGGGCAATTATCCCCGCTAATGCAACTCGTTGTTTCTGACCACCAGATAATCGAACTGGTTCATGATCTGCAAACTTCCACATTCCAACACGATTAAGCGCTTCTTTAACCCTTTTTAACATTTCATCACGTGGGATTGCAGCATTCTCTAATCCAAAAGCAACATCATCTTCAACATTAGCTCCTACAAATTGATTGTCAGGATTTTGGAAAACCATACCGATTTTGCTGCGTACATCCCACACTGTCTCAGGAGTAAGTTTTATTCCGCTTACTGTAATTTCACCACTTTCAGGAGCAAGTAAACCATCTATCAAACGTACTAATGTGCTCTTACCACTACCATTATGTCCAATAATTGCGAGCCATTCACCTTTTTTGATTTTCAAGTCGAAATTATTGAAATTATATGCTTCTTGTTGCGGATACTTAAAAGTAAGCTTCTTGATTTCAACTATATTCACTATTCTGTACACTCCCCAGCTAGAATATTATAACATTTATCATACCATACTCAGCTTATTAAAAAAGAGTTGGCTTATAATAATTAATTGCTGATTAACATTCGAATCATTAGACAAAATCAAGAGAGAAAAACATGTTAAATTAAAAAAAGAGAGTGTGACATAAATGAAGTGCCTTACAAAACTTGGACATGTAAATCAAGTTTTGGAGGTGCTTTTTTGACACGTAATTATACCTACAGCTTTAAGTTGAAAGTAGTTAAAGAATATTTAAATGGTGAAAATTCACTCCACACACTGTGTCTGA